>NZ_BAAARB010000001.1:0-354853 GCF_039531975.1 Gordonia cholesterolivorans
ACTTGCATGTGTTAAGCACGCCGCCAGCGTTCGTCCTGAGCCAGGATCAAACTCTCCAACAAAAAATGCAGAAACCACAAGATTTCAACACAAAGCCAGAAAACAGAACCTGACCAAATCCAAAAAACTGACATGGTAAAAAATTCATCCAAAACACTCACCAACCCCCCAAAAGGGCCGGCAAGCACAATCTGTCCAAAAATCTCCCACGCCACAAAACAAAAAAATAGTGGCACAAGAAATCCAAAACACACTATCGAGTTCTCAAAGAACACACACCCACCAGAACCAACCCCCACAAACAAGGGCCGAACACCAGCAGACATCTGCAATTATCTGTCAGCCACCCCGTCTCCGGAGCAACCTCACCAGCCTAACACAATCCTCCAGACACCCACCAATCAGTGATCCCTCACAGGGACTCACTGAATAGTCGAAGCTTTCAGACCCGATTCGGCCGACCCCGCACAAGAACACCGCGACCGAAATCGCGGCGATCAGAGTAAGGGGACGTCATCGCGGCCTCGCCGCTCTGACTCCGAATAAGTTACGCAATCGGCGCCCTTGAGGTCAAATCGGCTGGTCAGCGGCCCGCGATCCTTGCTCATCGCGACGATGAGGCCGGTCGACCAGACGGTCGGGCATCGAATCCGCATGAGTCACAGTGACGAAACTGGAGCCGCAGGTTTGCTATGGCGCGGATTGGCGTCGATTCTTCGACCTACTCCTCAGGCGACGCCTCAGAGGTAGAGCGTCCGGTACTTCACACTGCCGGCGATCCTGCCGACGAGGTTCCCGGTGATCCACACCCACTCGCCCCGTCGACTCCGAGACCACGCCCACGGCCAGACCGGACACATCCCCACCACCACGCCGGCGTGCAGAAGCGGCCACCACCACTGCCTGCCCGGAGCCCCGTAGTCTCGGGCCACCCGGGCCTCCTCACGGCCGTAGTCGATCACCTGGTCCCACGATTCGCGTATTCCGGTGCGGTACCGGTAGGCGACCAAAGCGTCACGCGCATAGCCGAACTCGTAGCCGCGCGTCTGCACGCGCCAGCAGAACTCGACGTCACTGCCGGCCGTCGGATAGCTCTCGTCCCATCCGCCGACCGCGTCGAACACTGAGCGACGGACGCCGAGGTTGCATCCGAACGTCATCGGCAGAAAGCGCCCCAGCACAACGGGTTCGGCCGGATCCGGCAAGGCGCGCCATGCTGCGACCACCGGGTCGTTGAGCGTCTCGCGCTCCAACGGTCCGCCGACGATGTCCGCGGAACCGAGGGCCTGGACGATTGCACGCAGCCAGGTGGGATGGACGGCGTCGTCCTGGTCGCAGTACGCGATCAACGGATACCGAGCAGCTCGGGTCCCCACATTGCGTGCGTGGGACGTGCCCGCAGTTCCCGAGGCGTCGACCCAGCGCAGGTCGAGCCGTCCACGCAGTGGGTGGTTCAGTGCGAACCATTCCAGGTCGGCCGAGCCCTCGTTGTCACTCAGGATCACCTCGAACGGCTCCGTGAAGTCCTGGGCGGCAAGGGCCTGCAGCTGGACGTCGAGTTCGGGCAGCCCGCGGTAGCACGCGATGACGACGGAGGCGCCGATAGCGGCACTCATGACGTCTCCTTCCGGTTCGATGACGCGATCTGTGCTCGTATCCGTCCGGCTGTCAGGCCGTCGTCGGCTGCCGCCATCGATCGCAGCACCGACAACAGGTCGTCGACGACGGCGGCGGCGGTCGCGGCGTCCAGGAGCGCAACCGGGTACAGCAGAGTGCCGCGCAGCCCGGCCGGCCGGCCGTCTTCGCGCAGTTCGAGCAGCGTGACCTCGAGTTCGTGCTTGGCCACGACTGCCGCGATCGGTTCCTGCGCCACGGTCACCGTGCCCAGATCGAGTTCCGTCAAGGCAGTATCCGAGACTTCGGCCTGCTGGAGGATGAGCGTCGCCGGGAACACCGGATGACCGGTGGCCCCGCCCGGGCCCCGGGTCACACCGAGGTGGTCGAGCAAATCGGGCACCGTGACGTCCGCGTGCGCGAATCCGTCGACGAGTTGCCCGTGCACGTCGGCGATCATGTCGGCCACCCGGTGATCATCGGACGCGTCGATCCGCATCGGAACATCGTCGGCGAAGTTCCCGATCACGCCGTCGACGGCAGCATGGACTCGATTCGCGTTGGCCGTCGCCAGATGGACCGCGCGGTCGGCTCCGGCTGACGAATCGATCCGTGTGGACAGGACCAGCGCGAATGCCGCCTGCAGCACGGGGAACAAGCCACCGCCTCGACTGCGGGCGAGACGATCGAGCTCTCGGTGCAACTCGGGTTCGACGCTGATCCCGACGGAGTCGCCGCGGGAGTCCCACACCTGTGGTCTGGGCCGGTCGGTCAACAGCTGCGGCCCGGGTAGCGCGTTCTCCCCGAACCTGCTCGTCCAGTGATCGAGCGAACGCCGGAAGTGCTCGGTCCGCGCATCGGGTGCGCCGACGATGCCGGATCGCCAGCGCGCGTAGTCGCGGTACCGCACCGGCGGTGAAGTCAGTTCGGGGGCGATGCCGGTCGCACGCGCGGTGAACGCGGTCAGCACGTCGCGCGCCAGCAGCGGCATGGACCGGCCGTCGAAGATGAGGTGATGAAGCACCAGGAGCAGCACCGCAGTGTTGTTCCCGCTGTCGTCTGCACTCGTGAACAGTCTGGCGCGCAGCGGGATCCGGTCGAGGTGGAGTGGCTCCCAGGCGGCTGCGGAGACCGCGTCGGCGAGCCGGCCTGCGTCCACCTCGACGGGTACCAGCCCGTCGCGAAGCGCGGCGTCCACCTCTGGCATGCCGAGGACCTCCCCCACGGGCAGCAGTCCGTCGTCCTCACCCGATTCCGCCGACCGGTAGCGCGTGCGCAGTGCCTCGTGCGTGTCGAAGACATCGCGAAGTGCAGCGTGCAGCGCCGTGCGGTCGAGCTCGCCGGTGAAGCGCAGGGCGATCGGTACATTCCAGTCGGCGCCCTGCCCGGCTCGGACCGCCTCCCATATCCGGCGCTGCGCCGGAGCGAGCGGGATCGGCCCGTCGTCGTCGATCCGAACCAGTTCGGGAGTCTCTGTCGGCGCCGCACGCTCGATGCGCGCCGCCAGATCTCCGAGGTCGGCCGCGTCGAAGACGGTCCGCACGGGCACAGAGCGGCCCGAGAGCGCCGCCAGCCGGGCCGCGACACGTGTCGCCGTCAGCGAGTTGCCGCCGAGCTCGAAGAAGTCGTCCGACATGCCGACTACCGGCGCCCCGGTCACCTCCGAGACCACCTCGGCGACGGCGCGTTCGACCTCGGACTCGGCAGGCCGGTGGTCGCGCCGACGTCGTTCGGGGCGAGGAAGCCGTGCGCGATCGACCTTTCCGTTGGCGTTGTACGGCAACGCTTCGAGCCGGTGCACGTCGGGTCGCAGGTAGGCGGGAAGCCGGTCCGCCAGCGCGCCGGTCAGGTCCTCGGTGTCCGCATCGCCGGTGACGAAGGCGACCAGCCGCGCGCCGCCGGGACCGTCGACCGCGGTGACAGCGGCGTCGCCGACGCCGGGGCATCGACGCAGCACGGCCTCGATCTCGCCGGGTTCGACCCGGAAGCCGCGGATCTGGAGTTGGAAGTCGGCGCGACCCACGTATTCAAGCTGTCCGCCGCGCGTTCGACGCACGAGATCACCGGTCCGGTACATGCGGCCACCGCCGGCCGGGTCGGCGACGAACGACGCGGCGGTACGCGCCGGGTCGGCGTGATAACCGCGCGCGAGTTGCGGTCCGGCCAGGTACAGTTCGCCGACCACTCCGACCGGCACCGGATGAAGACGCGCGTCGAGCACTCGCGCGCGGACCGTCGGCTGTTCTACTCCGATCGGGATCCGCACACACTCGTTCTCGGTTCCGGGGGCGACCTCGTGCCCGGTGGCACTGACGGCGAATTCCGTCGGCCCGTAGAGGTTGTGCACGTCGGCGGTGCTGCCGGAGGCGCGCAGCCGGGCCACGAGTTCGGGCGGCAATTCTTCGCCGATGCACAGCACCGTGCGCACCGAGCCGGGCAGCTCGCCCGCGTCGAGGATCATGGACAGGGACGAGGGCACAGTCGGGAGGACGCTGACTCGGTGCTGAGCGATCTGCCTGCGCAGCGCGGTCCCGTCACGCTCACTGCCGGGCTCGGCGATCACGATGCGCGCACCCGCCTGCAGCGCCCACCAGTACTCCCACACCGACAGATCGAAACCGGCCGCGGTCCGCAACAGGACGGTGTCGCCGCGTCCCAGTCGATAGCGCTCCTGCATCCACGCCAGCTGGGTGCTCACGGCCGCGTGCGGCACGCTCACTCCCTTCGGGGTGCCCGACGACCCCGACGTGAACAGGACGTATGCCGCCGATTCGGGATGAGGCGCCCGATCGGGACGATCCGCTGCCCGCCACTCGGACGCCGCGTCACCGCACGCGACGTCGGCGAGGTCGGCGACACCGGCGAGGTCGGCGAGGTCGGCGAGGTCCAGATACGCGCGGTCGGCGGCCGGCGACGGCCCCACACCCAGCACCAGTACCGGGTCGGCGACCTCGAGGATCATGGACGCGCGCTGCGGCGCCGACGGATCCACTGGGACGTGGGCGGCGCCGCATGCGACGACCGCGTACATGGCGACCAGTTGATGCAGGCCCCGCGGCGCGGTGATCGCGACACGCTCCTCGCTCCCGACACCGCCCCCGATACCGTGGTCGCGCAGTGCGGCGGCGAGGAGCCCGACACGCTCCGACAGTTCGCCGTAGGTGACCTGTTCGGTACCGTCGACCACCGCGACCGCGTCCGGGTGCTGCTCGGCGCACCGCACGAATCCGTCCACGAGACCGCGGGTCTGCGAGCCGGGGCACGGGTGGTCCGGCGGTGCCGCCGAGCCCGCATCGGGCTCATCGTCGCCGAGCACGGGCAGGTCGCCCACCGGGAGGTCGGGGTCGTCGAGCAATCCGGCCAGGATCCGTACGTACCGCGCGGCGAACTCGGCGGCGGTGGCTTCGTCGAACAGGTCGGTGGCGAAGACCAGTTGGCCGGTCAGGCCGGGTTCGCCGCGTTCGGCCAGGGTGAGGTGAAGATCGAACTCCGCGACGTCGGGACTGTCGTCGACCACGGTCACGTCCAGTCCGGGCAGTTCCATCGACAGGCCACCGATGTTCTGGTACGAGAGCGCCACCTGGAACACCGGATGGTGAGCGACGGATCGGGTGAGGTCGAGCCCGGCGACCACGGTGTCGAACGGGACTCCGGCGTTCGCGAAGGCGTGGAGCGCGGCCTCGCGGCTGATCGCGAGGGCCGCGGCGCCGGTGGCCGCCCCGTGAATGTCGGTGCGGAGTGCGAGCATGTTGACGAACATGCCCACGGCTCCCTGCAGCCGGGCGTGCACCCGGCCGGCGCTCGCCGTGCCGATGACGACGTCGCGGTTGTTCCCCAGCCGGCCGAGCAGGACGGCGAGTGCGGTGTGCGCCACCATGAACACCGTCGCGCGGTTGCGCGCTGCGAAGTCGACCATTCGTGCGTGCAGGGCCGGCTCGACGGCGAACTCCACGCGCGCCCCGCGTCCGCTCGGCCGCACCGGGCGGGGCCGGTCGGTGGGCAGGTCGATCACCGGGGGTGCACCGCGCAGCCGCTCGTGCCAGCTCGCGAGCGCCGCGGCGGCCGTCCCGTCGGGTTCGTTGAGCCAGGAGTGCTGCCAGACTGCGAAATCCGCGAACTGCAGTGGCGTCGGCGCGCAACCCGGCGTGCAATCCACAGCGTTGTCCTGTCCCGTGTCCGAATCGCCGGTGAGCCGGGTCCGGTATTCGGCCGCCAGCTCGCCGGCCAGTGTCGCCACCGACAGTCCATCGGCGCTGATGTGGTGCAGGACGAGAACGAACGTGTGCCGGCCGGTCCCCTCCTCCGCGGACAGCAGCGCCGCGCGGACGGGCGGGCGGGCGGTCACGTCGAATCCACGGCCGGTCACCGACCGCACGGCCTCGTCGATCCGGGTCTCCGGCACCGCCCGAAGTTCCACCTCGAGCCCGTGATCGTGACCCGGCCGAATCAGCTGGCGGGGTCCGTCCGGGGAGTCGGGATACGCGGTGCGCAGTACCTCGTGCCTGCGCACCAGCGCGTCGACCGCGCCCAGGAACGCCGGCACGTTCAGGTCACCGGTCATCCGCAGCACCAGCGGGATGTTCTCGGTGCGCGCGTCGGGGTCGAATCGGTTGAGGAACCACATGCCCTGCTGGGCCGGGGCGAGCGGAATGTGCTCGGGCCGTTCGAGATCGCCCGGGCCGGGACCGGAGACGGGAGAACCGGCGTCGAGCCGGGCGGCGAGACCGGCGACGGTGGGCGCGTCGAAGAGGTCGGCTACAGCCAGTTCCCTGCCCGTGCGTGCCCGCAGCAGCGCGACGGTCTGGGCGGCCATCAGCGAGTTGCCGCCGAGGTCGAAGAAGTGCCCGTCGCGTCCGAGTTCGGTCCGGCCCAACGCCTGTGCGAAGGCTTCCGCCACCATCACTTCGGAGGTTCCGGCCACGGCCACCGGACCGGTGGACGCGAACTCCGGCTCGGGCAGTCGGCGGTGGTCGACCTTTCCCGACGGGGTCAGCGGCAGCTCGGCGAGTTCGACGAATGCGGTGGGCACCGCGTACGACGGCAGGGTGGCGCGCAGGCGGTCTCGCAGTGCGTCGGCGACATCGGCACCGTCGGCCGGCACGACGTATGCGACCAGAGTGGTTCGACCGTCGGGGCCCGGCCTGCCGGCAGCGACCGCGGCGCGAACCTCGGGGCAGCCGTGGAGCGCGGACTCGACCTCGCCCAGTTCAACGCGGTGTCCGCGGATCTTGAGCTGCGCGTCGAGCCGGCCGAGATGCCGCAACTGCCACTGCTCCTCGCCGACGGATGCGGCCGCCACCAGATCGCCGGTCCGGTAGCGCCGCGACCCCGGCGGCCCGTCGGGATCGGCGACGAAGGTGACGGCGGTGAGGCCCGGGCGGCCGTGATAGCCGCGAGCGAGTCCCGGTCCGCTCACGTAGGCCTCGCCCGCGGCGCCGGGCAGCACGGGCCGCAGGTCGGCGCCCAGTACGCGGACGGTGGAGCCGGTGACGGCTTCGCCGATGGGAAGTCCGTCGCGTGTAGCCCGGATCGGCCCGGCGAGCGTGGCCATCACCGTGGTCTCCGTGGGGCCGTAGGCGTTGAAGAACCGCGTGCCGCGACCGATCCAGCGGTCGGCGGTAGCCGTCGAGCACGCGTCGCCGCCGACGATCACGGTGGTCAGCTCGGGCAGTTCCTCGTCGATGGTGTCGAGAACCGCCGGAGTCAGGAAGGCGTGAGTCACGGCCGCTTCGCGAAGGATCGACGAGAGGTCGTCGGCACCGTAGACCGACCGGGGAACGACGACCGCCGTCGCCCCGGCATCGGCCGCGAGCAGCAGTTCCAGGACCGAGGCGTCGAAGCTCGGCGACGCGAAATGCAAGACGCGCGAATGCTTCTCGACACCGTAGCGGCGCTGCTCGGCCACGAACGATGCGATGCCCCGGTGCGTGACGGCGACGGCTTTCGGCCGTCCGGAGGTTCCGGAGGTGTAGATCAGGTACGCGGTCTGGTCCGGGTGGGGCGCGGCGCGCAGTTCGTGACGCCCGAGAGGTGAGACGTCGTATCGGGCGAGTTCGGCCTCGATCGCGGGATCGTCGAGTACGAGTGCACCGCCCAGCGCGGCAACGCCTGCCGCGGTCAGGTCGCGGTCGGCCACCGTGGTCACGATCAGCGCGGCAGTCGAGTCCTCGAGCATGAACGCGACCCGGTCGGCGGGATGACGCGGATCCACCGGGACGAATGCCGCGCCGGTCGCGGCCACCGCGCGGGTGGCGATCACCGACAGATAGGAGCGCGACAGGCACAGCGCCACCGCCGTCTCCGGCCCGGCCCCGCGGGCGATCAACAGACGGGCGAGACGGTTGGTATGCGCGGCGATCTGCTCGGGTTCGTGGTGTCGGAGCCGACCGTCGGCGTCGACGGTGATCATCCGCTGGCCAGGGGTGGTCAGCACGTCGCCGAGGTAGCGGTCGGCCGGAGCCGGTCCGCCGCGGGTGATCTCGGTCAGCGCCGCCCGTTCCGCCGGTGTGGTGAGGTCGATGTCTCCCTGCGCGCCTTCGGTGGCTTCGACCCGCTCACCGGCCATCGCCAGGATGACGCGTTCCCAGCGATTCAGCAGGGTCGCAGCAGTCCTGGCCCGGTACGCCTCTCCCCGATGAACCACGGCCAGCTGCAGACCGCCCGATGCGTCGGGAGTCGCCGTGAACTCGATGTCGAATCGCGCGACGGGCACGTCGACGTGGAGCATGTTCGTGGCGAGCGCTGCGCCCTCGCCGCGGGCGGCCGGATGCGTTCCGTCGACGGTGAGAGTCGCATGGATCAGCGGATGGCTGTCGCGGTGGCGCGGGAGGTCGAGTAGGTCGACTATCTCCTCGATGTCCAGGTCACCGTGGTCGAGGGCGCCGAGCACGGTCTGCTGCGACTGCTCGATGATGTCGCGGACCGAACTCTCCGGCTCGACGGTCGTGCGCAGCGGAACGGTGGTGACGAACATGCCGACGGTCTCAGCGACCCCGGGTGCTTCGCGGCCGGACAGCGGGGTGCCGATGATGACGTCGGTGCCTCCGGCGCTGCGCGCCAGCGCCACGGCCAGAGCCGCGTGCAACACGCTGAACAGCGTGGCGCCGGATCGCTCGGCGAGGGCGGCGAGCGCTTCCCCGGCGGCGGAGTCCACCGCCGCGCGATGCACCCGCGCCACCTCCTCGGGCGCTCCGTCCGGCCGGGGACGAGCGGCGTCCTCGACGTCGGCGAGCCGGTCGCGCCAGTACCTCAGATGCGCGGCGGCGCTGGAGGACGGATCGTCGACCGACCCTCTCCGTGCGGCGCGATGGCGCAGATGATCGGCGTACGAGACGGAGGGAACGTCGAAATCCGGTGCGCCTCCGAGGACTCGGGCACGGTAGGCGGTGGATGTGTCGGCGGCGAGGATCCGCATCGACCACCCGTCGGCGGCCACATGATGCACGGCGAGCACGACCACCGTGTGATCGCCGTCGGGCCGGACCACCACGCGCAGCGGCAGATCGACGGTCAGGTCCATCGCGGCTGCCAATGCCGCGGTCACCGCCGGTTCGCCGGCTGAGTCGGCGTCGGTGCCCGGACCGAGGACCGTCACCAGTGCCTCCGAGCTGTACTCCCCCGGCGCCAGTACCTGCGGGCGGGGCCCGTCGACGCTCTCCGGGTAGACGGTCCGGAGAACCTCGTGCCGGTCGAGGACGTCGGCGATCGCGGCGGTCAGCGCCGGGACGTCGATCCGGCCCGGGATGCGGAGCGGAGCCAGGATCAGGTAGGCGCTGGAGGCGGGATCGATGCGGTTGTGCAACCACATCTGCCGCTGCGCCGCGGCCAGCGGCATCGGATCGCCCGGCTCGCCCGGCTCGGCCTCAGCGGTCGCCTGCGAAGCGTCCCGCTGGTCAGCGAGGGCGGCGAGGGCGGCGGCGGTGCGGTGGTCGAAGACCTCACGCACCGCCAGCCGCGCGCCGAGCCGTTCCCCGACGGCCGCGACCACGCGAGTCGCGGTGAGCGAGTTTCCTCCGTGCTCGAAGAAGTCGTCGTCCACACCGACGCCGTCGCCCAGCAGTTCCCGGAAGATCCCGAGCATCGCCGTCTCTGTCGCGGTGGCGGGTTCCCTGACGGCGTGGTCTCCGCGGACGGGGGTCGCGGGCAACGGCAGCGCCGCCCTGTCGACCTTGCCGCTGGCCGACAGCGGCAGCGCGTCGGTGGTCAGAATGTGGGCGGGCACCATGTGCTCGGGCACCCGATCCGCGAGATGTGCCCGAAGCGTCCGTGCATCGGCTGCGGAGCCCGCGGCGGGGACCACGTGCGCGACCAGCTGCGGTCCGGACCGCGGATCGTCGTAGGGCACCACGACGACGGCCGAGACGTCGGGATGCGCCGCGAGAGCGGCTTCGATCTCACCCGGCTCCACACGCTGTCCGCGCAGTTTGATCTGGAAGTCGCTGCGACCGCAGAACTCCAGTTCCACGTTCTGGCGCCCCACACCGCCTCGCCGCTCGACACCCGCGGCACCGGCAGCAGCCCCCGTGCGCCGCCAGCGCACGAGGTCGCCGGTGCGGTAGAGCCGCTCGCCCGGACCGAACGGTGAGGCCACGAATCGTCCGGCGGTGAGCGCCGGACGGCCGTGGTAGCCGCGGGCGAGCTGGACGCCG
Source organism: Gordonia cholesterolivorans (assembly GCF_039531975.1). Classification (NCBI taxonomy): domain Bacteria; kingdom Bacillati; phylum Actinomycetota; class Actinomycetes; order Mycobacteriales; family Gordoniaceae; genus Gordonia; species Gordonia cholesterolivorans. The sequence continues at coordinate 10,263 of NZ_BAAARB010000001.1, forward strand.
CCGAGATAGAGCTCCCCGGTGACGCCGATCGGCACCGGTCGCAACCGGCGGTCGAGGACGTGCACGGTATTGCCCTCGGTGGGGTTGCCGATCGAGACCGGCCGGCCGTCCAGCGAGCCCGGCGTGACGTGCGCTGCCGTCACGTCGACCGCGGCCTCGGTCGGCCCGTACAGGTTGTGCAGTCGGGCTCCGGTCCGCGACAGGACCGCCGCGGCCGATGCGCTGCCGAGAGCCGCACCGCTGGTGAACACGAGCCGCAGCGAGTCGAGACGGGCCCGCGTGCCGCAGGCGAGGAAGACGTCGAGCATCGCGGGCACGAAGTGGATCACCGAGATCCGCTCGGCGTCGATCAGCTCGGCCAGTGCCGACGGCTCACGGTGCAGCCCGGGCTCGGCGAGGACGGTTCGCGCCCCGGCGACGGTGGGCCAGAACAGTTCCCACACCGAGACGTCGAACGTGGTCGGCGTCTTCTGGAGGACCGTGTCGCCGACGGAGATCCGGTAGCGCACCTGCATCCAGTCGAGCCGGTTCACGATCGCCGCGTGCGTGATCGTGACGGCCTTCGGTTCGCCGGTCGATCCCGAGGTGAACAGAACGTACGCCGGATGTGCAGCGCGCAGCCGACCGTTACGGTCCGCGTCGGTGATCTCCTCGTCGGACCGATCGAGATGCAGCAGTCGCGGATCGGTCACCGGTATGCGGCAGCCCGCGGGCAGCCTGGCGGCCGACTCCGGATCGGCGACCACCGCGACCGGCGCGGCGACGTCGAGCATCGCCGCCACACGCGCGGGCGGTTGCGCCGTGTCGATCGGCAGGTAGGCGCCACCGGCGAGGACCGTCGCATGGATCGCGACCAGCATGTCGACGGACCGGTCGACGGCGATCGCCACCGTCCGCTCCGGACCGACGCCCGCGGCGATCAACTCCCGTGCGGTGCGGTTGACGCGGCGGCGGAACTGTCCGGCCGACAGCGCCGCGGTGCCGCCCACCAGGAGCGGCCCGGTGACGGGGCCGCCCGCGCCCGCGAGCAGATCCGCCAGCGTGGCGTCGTTCGCCCGTACGACTGCCGCGGGCGAGGCGGGCGCCGGGTGGTGCTCCGGTGAGAGGATCTCGACGCGGTGCAGCGGCAGGTCCGGCTCGGCCACCAGTGCGCTCAGCACTCGTGCGAACATCCCGGCGAGGGCCGCGACGGTGGTCTCGTCGAACAGTTCGGTCGCGTAGGTCCAGCGGGTGCGCACCGGATGATCGCCCACGCCCGTCGGCGGCACGTCGAGCGTCACATGCAGGTCGAAGCGCGCCAGCGGCACCTCGATCTCGATGGGGACGGCGGTGAGGTCGCCGGTCGTCATCGGCGCCGGAACCGGGTCGCCGAAGGCGAGCATGACCTGGAACAGCGGATGGTGAGCGCCGCCGCGGTCGGGTTCGAAGGCGTCGACGAGCTCGTCGAACGGGACCTTCGACGCAGCGAGCGCGCTCAGGTCCGCGTCGCGGACCAGGTCGACGAAGTCGCGCGCGGGCTGCGTCTCGTCGATGCGGGTCCGCAGCACTGCGGTCTCGACGAACATGCCGACGACCTCGTCGAGAACGGCGGAGCTCCGGCCGGCCACCGGGGTGCCGACGAGGACGTCGTCGGCACCGCTCACCCGCGACAGCACCAGTGCCAGTGCGGCGTGGGCGACGTGGAAGAAGCTCGCTCGCCGTGTCGCCGCGAACGCGCCCGCGGCTGCGGCGAGTCCGGCGTCGAGCACCAGCTCGTGAGTGGCGCCCGCGCGAGTCGGCTGGACCGGGCGGGAGCGGTCGGTCGGGAGTTGCAGCGGTTCCGGCAGATCCGCCAGCATGCGTTCCCACTGACGGAACTGCGCCTCGATGCTCGGGTGCCGATCGGCGGGCGCGGAGCCGCGGGCGTTTCCATCGGTGTCCCCGAGCATCGCGGCCTGCCACAGGGCGAAGTCGGCGTACTGGACCGGAAGCGGGTCCGGCCGGCGACCGGTGTAAGCGGAGAGCAGGTCGGCCGCGAGCACCCGCAGCGACCAGCCGTCCGCGGCGATGTGATGGACCACGGTCACCAGAACGTGCACCGGAGGCCCGCCTGCGGCAGGCTCTCCGGCGGCGCCGGCGGCGACACGCAACAGTCGCATCCGAAGCGGGATCTCTTCGACCAGCGCGAATCCGGCGGAGGCGACCGCGGCGATCCGGTGGTCGAGCGCGTCGGCGGCCACCGTTTCGACCTCCATGGCGTCGAGCCCGGCCCCGGCGAGCGCCGTCGCGGTCGGCAGAATCTCCTGAACGCCGACACCGTCCCGGTCCGGGAACACCGTCCGCAGAGCCTCGTGCCGGTCGATCACCGCGGCGACGGCACGGTGCAGCGCCGCCAGGTCGAGCGGTCCCTCCAGACGCAGTGCGAACGGGAGATTGTAGGCCGCCGAACCCGGATCGATCCGGTCGAGAAGCCACATGCGGCGCTGTGCGCGCGAGAGCGGAATCGGGTCGGGTCGGGAAGCCGTGGTCAGAGTCGGGCGATCGACGGCGACCGCGGCGTCGACCGCCCGCGCCAGATCGGCGATCCGCGGACTGTCGAACACGGTCCGGACGGGGAGCGCCGCTCCCAGATCGTCGGCGATGCGAGCCGACAACCGGGCTGCGAGCAGCGAGTTGCCGCCGAGGTCGAAGAAGTCGTCGGTCATGCCGATCGGGCGATCGGCGGCCGGCTCGCCCAGCAGGTCACCGAGCAGGGCGATCAGCGCGTGTTCGGTCGCCGTCTCCGGGGCCCGGTAGTCGCGGCGCTCGCGTGGCGGCTCCGGCAGCGCCCCGCGGTCGAGTTTGCCGTTGCGGTTGCGCGGCAGGTCGTCGAGCACCACGATCGCGGTCGGCACCAGGTACGCCGGAACCCGCTTGCGGAGTCCGGCCAGGACCGCGGCTACGTCGAGCCGCTCGGAGGACTCCGGCACCGCGTACGCGATGATGCGCTGATCGTGGACCGCCGCGGCAGCCGCGCGCACTCGCTCGTCGAGCACGAGGGCGTGTTCGATCTCCCCGAGTTCGATCCGCTGTCCGCGGATCTTCACCTGGAAGTCGTTGCGGCCGACGTACTCCAGTTCGCCGTCGGCGCTCCGCCGCGCGAGATCGCCGGTGCGGTAGAGCCGGCCGCCGGTGCCCGCCGGATCGGCGACGAATCGGGCCGCGGTGAGGTCGGCCCGCCCCTCGTAGCCCGTGGCGAGCTGGATGCCGCGCAGGTAGATCTCTCCGACCACGCCGGGGTGCACCGGGTGCAGACGACGGTCGAGTACCAGCACCTCGGACCCGTCGACCGCGCCGCCGATCGGAACGGTGACCGCGGCGTCCGACGGCGACCACGTGTGCCGGGTGATGCCGACCGCCGCCTCGGTGGGCCCGTACAGATTCTCGATCCGCGCACCGAGCATCTCGTGCGCACGGCGCGCGGTGGAACCGGTCAGTGCCTCGCCGATGCAGAGCAGGCTCTCGGGCCGGTGGAACGGTTCGCGTGCGTCGTCGAGCGCGTCGAGATGGGCTTCGAGCAGCGACGGGACGAAGTGGACCGCCGTCGGCTCGGTGCGCCGGATCAGGTCGGCGATGTACCGGGGATCGGTGTGGCCGCCGGCGGCGGCCAGGACCAGCCGTGCCCCACTGATCAACGGCCAGAACAGCTCCCACACCGAGAGATCGAAGGTGGCGGGGGTCTTGAGGAGCAGGGTGTCGCCGGGCCCGACGGGGAATGCCGCCGACTTCCATCTCAGCTGCGCCGCGATCGCCCGGTGCGGCACCGAGACGCCTTTCGGGACCCCGGTGGATCCGGAGGTGTAGATCACGTAGGCCGGGTGGTCCGGCAGCAGCGGGAGGGTTCGCTCGGCGTCGAGGATCGGACCGGCGGGCGCCTCGGCGGTGTCCGTGACGTCGAGCACCGGGAGTCCGGACCTCGAGAGCACGGTTCCGGCCCGTGCGCCCGCGACCAGGATCGCCGACGGCGACGCGGACCCGAGGATCAGTTCGACGCGGTGCGACGGCCCGTTCGGGTCGATCGGGACATACGCCGCCCCCGCACCCAGGACGGCCAGGACGGCCTCGACCAGTTCGTACGACCGGTCGACGGCGACCGCCACGCGGTCGCCGGGCCCGACGCCGAGTGCGATGAGCCGCCGCGCCAGCCGCCGCGAACGTTCGGCGAGCGTCCGATAGTCGACGGCCGTGGCGGAATCGGCGCCGTCGGCCCAGAGCGCGACCTCGTCGGCGTACCGCGAGCAGGCCGCGTCGAGCAGTCCGGTGAGGGTGGTCCCGGTGTCTCCAGTGGTCCCGGTGTCCCCGGTCGGCACGGCGACCCGGGCCGCCGGTTGCGGCACGGACTCGACCGCCAGATCGCCCACCGGAGTGGCCGGGCTGTCGAGTGCGGCGTCGAGCAGTGCGATCCACAACGTATGCCATCGCGCGACGGTGCTGTGATCGAAGAGATCCGCGTCGTAGTCCCACTGCACCGCGATGGCGCCCGGGCGGCCGGGCGCGGCGTCGTCGGTCAGGGTCAGGTGCAGATCCGATTTCGCGATGGACGTGTCGGGCTCGGCGATCTCGACGTCGAGTCCGTCGAGGTCGACGCGGGTGGCGGCCATGTTCTGATACGAGAAGCCGACCTGGAACACGGGATGGTAGGCCGCCGAGCGACGCGGTGCGAGCGCGTCGACGACGACGTCGAACGGCAGGTCGGCGTTCTCGAAGGCGCCCAGATCCGTCTCCCGGACCTGCGCGAGCAAACGGTCGAAGCCCTGCTCGGGGCGCACGCGGCAACGCAGTGCCACGGTGCCCGCGAACATGCCCACCAGGCCCGCGAGGTCGCGATGTCCGCGACCGGCCACCGGCGTGCCGACCACGATGTCGTCAGTGCCCGACAGTCTCGCCAACAGCACCGCGAGCGCGGCGTGGTTGACCATGAAGGCGGTGGTCCCGGTGGTCGCCGCGAGCGCTCTGATGCGCTGCACCGATGCCGCCGGGAGCTCGGCGCGCAGCGAAACGCCGCGCCCGCGCGCGACGGCCGGGCGTGGCCGATCGGTCGGCAGTGCGAGGAGTTCCGGCGCTCCTGCCAGCTTGCTGCGCCAGTGGTCGAGCTGACGGGCCGCGGTCGACGCCGAGTCGTCCGGCTCGCCCATCAGGCCGCGGTGCCACGCGGTGTAGTCGCGGTACGTGACCGGCAGGGGCGGCCAGTCGGGCGCCGCACCGCGGCGGCGCGCGCGGTACGCGACGCCCAGGTCGTGGGCGAGCGGAGCCGTCGACGAGCCGTCCAGGACGATGTGGTGAACCACGCACACCAGGACGTGGTCGTCGTCGGCCAGGCGCAACAGCGTCGGCTCCACCGGAACCCGGGACGCGACGTCGAACCCGATCGCGCACGCCTGCGCGATGCGCTCGTCGAGACGGTCGGCGTCCACCGGTTCCGGCAAGAGCGCACGCCGCGGCGGGTCGGAGAGCACCAGCTGGATCGGCCCGGCCGGGCTGTCGGGGTAGTACGTGCGCAGCGGTTCGTGACGCTCCACCACATCGGCGAAGGCGGACTCGAGCGCTGCCGCGTCCAGTGCGCCGCGCAGACGGAGGGTGAGCGGGATGTTGAATACCGCGGAGCCGGTGTCGAGCTGATTGACCACCCACATGCGCCGCTGCTGCGGCGAGACCGGGATCCGGTCGTCACCGGAGACCGTCGGACGCAGTTCGGGAACCGGCCGGTTCAGGGGATCGTCCAGTCGCTCTGCGAGCGCCGACACGGTGGGCGCTTCGAAGATCCAGCGGACCGGCACCTGTGCGGCGAAGCGGACTCCGAGGTCGGCCGCGAGACGGGTCGCCGACAGCGAATCGCCGCCGAGCGCGAAGAAGTCGTCGTCCGCGCCGGGAGCGGCGACGCCGAGGCAGTCGGCGAAGGCCTCCGCGACCGACTGCTCCGAGGTGGTCCGCGGCGCCCGGTAAGCGGCTCGGGTCACCTCCGGGACCGGCAGCGCCGCCCGGTCGATCTTGCCCGAGGCCGTGAGCGGCATGGTCTCGACACGCATCAGGGCGGCGGGCACCGCATGGGCGGGCAGTACCGTGCGCAGATGCCCGATCACGGCTGCGGCGTCCGCGGCCCCGGCGTAGTAGCCGGCGAGGGCCGGCCGGCCGGAGGGCGTGGTCGCGAGCGCGGCCGCCGCCGCGTCCACCCCGGGCACCGCCGCGAGTGCCGCCTCGATCTCACCGAGTTCGACGCGGAAACCGCGGATCTTGATCTGGTGATCGGCGCGTCCGCGATACTCCAGCGCACCGTCGGCGCGCCAGCGCGCCAGATCGCCGGTGCGGTACAGGCGCGCGCCCGGGGCACCGAACGGATCGGCGACGAAACGTTGAGCGGTTCTCGCCGGTGACCGGTGGTAGCCGCGGGCGACCCCGACGCCCCCGACGTAGAGTTCGCCCGTCGCTCCGACCGGCACCGGCGCCAGACGACGGTCGAGCACCACCGCGTGGGTACCGGTGATCGGCGTGCCGATGGGTACGTCCGCGCCCGGCACGAGCGGGCCGGCGACGGTCGCCATGATGGTCGACTCGGTGGGCCCGTACGCGTTGAACATCGACCGGCCCGGCGCCCAGCGCGCCACCAGATCCGCGGTGCACGCCTCACCGCCGACGACGACGGTCCGCAGATCGGTCAGTGCGTCCTCGGGCACCGAGGCGAGCGCCGCGGGAGTCAGAAAGGCGTGGCAGATCCGTTCGCGGCGCAGCAGTTCGGCGAGCTCACGACCGCCGTAGAGCCCACCCGGCGCCACCACCGCAGTGGCGCCGGAGGCCAGCGCGAGCAGCAGTTCCAGAATCGATGCGTCGAAGCTCAGCGACGCGAACTGCAGGACCCGGTCTCCCGGCCGGACGCCGTGGCGTCGACGCTGCTCGGCGACGAAAGCGGCGCCGCCGAGGTGGGTCACCACCACGCCCTTCGGCCTGCCGGTGGAACCCGACGTGTAGATCAGGTACGCCGCGTCGTCCACTCGCAGCGGACGCGGGCGGTCGGCGTCGGTGACCGGTTCGTCGGGCATCGCGTCGAGACTCGCCAGCACCCGTGGATCGTCGAGACGAACCCAGTCGGTTCGCCCGGCGGCCGTGGGTACCACCGTTCCCGGCCCGGCGATCCCGAGAGCGGCACCGCTGTCGTCGAGCAGGTACGCGATCCGCTCAGCGGGCAATGCGGTGTCGATCGGGACGAACGCCCCGCCGGCGACGAGCACCGCGAGCTCGGCGACGACGGCGTCTGCGCCGCGCGTACCCAGCACTGCGACCACCGCGCCGGGCCCGGCTCCGCGTCCGATGAGCAGTCGGGCCAGCCGGTTGATCCGGCGCCAGAGTTCGCGGTGGGTCCACTCGACGCCGGCGGCGCGGAGTGCGGGCTCGTCTGCGTGGGGTCGCGCCGCCGCGGTCAGGATGTCGGGCAGCAGCCGTGCGGTCGGCGCCGCCGGGCCGCGCGCGGGCACCAGCGCCGCCCGTTCGTCGGCCGACAGGGCCCGCAGGGACGCCACCGCGGTGTCGGGTGCCGCACCGACGATCTCGTCGAGCAAGTGGAGGAACCGCCGGCGATGTCGCTGCAACACGGTGTCCGGATACGCGGAGGCGGCCCCCTCCAGATCGATCCGAAGGTCGTCGCCGTCGCCGTAGACGGTGAAGGCCAGATCCTGGATGGGGCCGGTGCTCAGAATCCGGCTGCGGCCGAGACACTCGCCCAGCCGCACCTCGTCACGGAACATCATCACGTTGATCGCGGGTCCGAAGAACGAGCGGCCGACCGCGGACTCGTCCTGCTGCTGCGCGCGGTCGCGCATCATGTCCTCGAAGCGGTACCGCTGATGCCGGAGGGCACCGCCGAACTCCGCGGTGACGGCCCGAACCAGGTCGGCGACGGTGGTGTCGCCGTCGACCGTGGCCCGGATCGGCACCACGTTGGAGACCATTCCGCCCGAGCGCCGCAGCAGGGCGTTGGTACGAGCCGACACCGGAAGGCTGAGCACCACGTCGTCAGTGCCGGCCATCTGGGCGAGATAGGCGGCGGCCGCCGCCGCGACCACTGCCGCGACTGTGCTCGTGTGCTCGTCGGCGAACCGGGAGATCGCCGCCGCGGCGGCCGCGTCCACCTCACCGCCCGCGACGCGGGACATCCCGCCCGCGGCGCTGGAGGTGTCGGCCAGCCGGATCGGGTCGGGCAGGTCGTCGAGCCGTTTCGCCCAATGCGCGCGGTCGCGTTCGAAGCGAGTGGAGGACCGGTACTTCTCATCGTCGGCGACGAGGTCGGCGAGCGTTCCGGCCCGTGTCGGGGATACCTCTTCGCCTGCGGCCAACGCCGAATACACCTCCGCGACGCGCTGTGTGAGCGCCGCGGCGCCGTAGCCGTCGAGCAGGATGTGATGCACCCGCATGTACCAGAAGTAGCGCCGGTCGCCGACGCGGAGGGTCACCGATTCGATCAGTCGGTCGGAGAACAGGTCGACGGGGGCCCGGAACTCGGCGTCCATCCACGCGCGGGCGGCCGCTTCCGGGTCCGGGCGGTCGCGGAAGTCGAGATGGCTCATCTCGTCGGGCGCGTCGTCGTCCCACCGCTGCGACGGGGCGTCTCCGGGGCGCTCAGCGGGAACGAGGCGGATCATCGTGACGCCGAACTCTCGCACCACTCGCCGCCCGGCCCGGGTCAGCAGGTCGAGGTCCAGCTCGCCGGTGACGTCGACGAACTGGGCGATCGATATCGGGGTGGTCGGGTCGAGTTGCTGGGAGAACCAGATACTGCGCTGCGCCGACGAGAGCGGGACGATCAAATCGTCGGATGCGGGTGCGTCGCGTACCGCGGCGCGCATGTCGTCAAGCGTCACTGTTCAATCTGCTTCTTCTCGGGTCCGACGGTGGTCGGGTATCGTCCGGGGTCCGGACGATCGTCCATATTTAGCGCAGGCTAACCTGCTTAGTGGAGGCTAACCTTAACACCGGTCGAGGACGATGACGCGCCCGGTACGTTCCATCGATGTCAGGCAGGTGATCGGATGCTCGGACCTCACGAACCGGCGGTCGAAGCGGCGATTCGCGTCGACGGTTTGACGAAGTCGTTCGGCGACGTCCGGGCCCTCGACGGGGTCACGTTCAACGCTCCGCGCGGATCGGTCCTCGGCGTCCTCGGCCCCAACGGCGCAGGCAAGACGACGGTCGTCGACATCCTGTGCACCCTGACCGAACCCGATGCGGGCTCCGCCACCGTCGCCGGACGCGATGTGGTCGCCGACCCCGCCGGCGTCCGCGAGGCCATCTCGATGACCGGCCAGTACGCCGCCCTCGACGAGACGCTCGGTGGCCGCGACAACCTCGTCTTCTTCGGTCGGATGCTCGGCCTCCGGCGGGCGGCCGCACGTGAACGCGCCGATTTCCTGCTCGAACGATTCGACCTCACCTACGCGGCCAAGCGACCCGTGTTCGCGTACTCGGGCGGCATGCGTCGGCGCCTCGACATCGCCTGCGGCCTCATCGTGGAACCCTCGGTCGTCTTCCTCGACGAACCGACGACCGGTCTGGATCCGCGCAGCCGACAGGCGGTGTGGTCGTTGGTGGAGGCGCTCAAGCAGGACGGCGTCACCACCCTGCTGACCACCCAGTACCTCGAGGAGGCGGATCGGCTCAGCGACGCCATCGTCGTCCTCGACCGCGGTCGGGTGGTCGCCGAGGGCACAGCCGCCGAACTCAAGGAACGCGTCGGCGGCACGTTCTGCGAGGCGATCCCCGCAGACCCCGACGACGCACCCCGCCTGCGCTCGCTGCTCCGGGACCGGCTGAGCGCCGATCATCACGTCGCGTCCGGCGCCGACAGTGCCGAGGGGGCCGACAGTGCCGACGGGGCCGTCACGCTCAACGCGCCGAACGGGGTCGACACCATAGCGGAGGTGATCGCGGCCGCCGCCGGCGCCGGCGTCGCCCTGCGTGACATCGGACTGCGCAGCCCCTCGCTGGACGACGTATTCCTGCGCCTCACCGGCGGCCCGCCGGCCGCCGCACCGGAACCGATCCGATGACCCGATCCGGGACTCGATCCGGGACTCGATCGCCTTCGCTCCGCTGGCCCGACCGACGCGACCCGACGGTGATCACGCACGACCACCGGTTCGTCCGGCAGTGGCTGACGATGACCGTCCGAGGCGTCCGTTCGGCCTACGGCGAAGGAGAGTTCGCCGTCGCAATCGCGATGCCGATCGTCTTCGCACTCGGCTTCTACCTGCCGCTCCGGGTGGTGATGAGTGAACAGGGCGTCGACTACGCACAGTTCCTGATGCCGATCATCGTGCTGCAGGCGGTCGCGTTCACCGCCATCGCCGCGGCCCAGCGCTCGGCATTGGACAAGCTCCGCGGAATGAACCGCAGACTGTCGTCGATGCCGGTCGCCGCCCTGGTTCCGTTCACCGCCCGCATGACCACCTCGTTGGTCCGCTCGGCGGTGTCGATCGCGACGGCGCTGCTGTTCGGCGCTCTGCTGGGCTTCGGCTTCTCCGGCGGTGCGGCGGGCGCTGTCGGCTTCGTGCTGTTCGCGCTCGCCGTGGGCGGAGTTCTCGCCATGGCCGCGGACTCGCTCGGCATCCTGGCACGCGGCCCCGAGGCGACCTCTCAGCTTCTTATTCTTCCGCAGTTGGTCCTCGGTCTGCTCTCCACCGGCTTCGTACCCGAGTCGAGTTTTCCGGAGTGGGCGCGACCCTTCGCACGCAACCAGCCGATCTCCCATTTCGCGGCGACGATGCGCGATCTGGCCGACGGCTCGCTCACCGCCGAGACCGCAGCTCCGGCGCTGATCTGGCTGGCGGCGCTGGCCGTCGTCTTCTCCGCGCTCGCCTACCTCGCCCAGCAGAGACGGCGGTCGTATCCGTGACCGACCGAAGCCCGATCCCCGACGCCACCGATATCACCGATATCACCGACATAGTCCACTTCCCTCCGAGAGCGGCATGGGCACCCGAGCGCAGCGGATACGCGCTGTGGCGGGGTTCGGCGATCCAGGCTGAGCGGATTCTCCGCAAAGCAGCCGCCGATCCCGCGACCCTGCTTCAGTCGCTGCTCTTTCCGGCCTTGATGGTTCTGCTGTTCTGGGTGGTACTGGACCGCCCGGTCAGCGCGCACTCCGGCGAATCGAACGCCTTCGGCATGGTCCCGATGTTCGCGCTGATCGGCGCGATGTCCGGGGCGTCGATCAGCGGGCTCGGTCTGCGCCGGGAGCGCACCTCCGGCCTGCTCGCGCGCACCTGGGTGCTTCCGGTGCACCGGGCGTCGGCCATGATCGGCCGGCTGCTGTCGGAGGCGGTGCGGATTCTCATCACCGTGGCCGCCGTCCTGGCTGTGGGTGCCGTCATCGGTTTCCGGATCCACACCGGCCTCCCCGGCGCACTGGGGATCCTGGCCGTCGCACTCGGATTCGGCCTGTCGTTCTCGGTGATGGTCACCGCCCTCGCACTGCTCCGGCCGGAGTCCCGCCTGGTGGAGTGGATTGCCGTCGGAACCAATCTGGCGATGTTCTTCAACACCGGCTTCGTGCCCGCCGACGCCTACCCGGCGTGGCTGCGGCCGGTGGTCGAGTATCAGCCGCTGAGCTGCGCGGTGGAGGCCATCCGCGGGATCTCGACCGGCGGCCAGGTGCTCGGCCCCGCGCTGACGACGGCGGCGTGGTCGGTGGGCCTGCTCGCCGCGTTCAGCGGGCCCGCAGTGGCCGGTTACCGTCGCGCGTCGACCACGCGTTAATCTCTTCAAAATAGGTTAGCCTAGCCATATTTGCGCAAGGAGAGTTCGATGCCCAAGAAGACCGGAACCACCGACGCACCCGTCGAGGTGCCGCCCGTCCACGTCACCGACCGGGTGACGCCGCTGCGCGCGGTCGGCGACGCGACCCGGACCGGCGAGCACTTCGCCTGGGTGGACGTGCGCGCACTGTCGGGGCAGCAGCGCGACGCCGTGGTGGCCGCGGCGCTCAACTACAACATCGACGGAATCCTCACCGACGACGCCGCGTTCCTCGCCACCCTGCCGCCGACCGTCCGCAAGATCCTCATCGCGGGCGATACCGTTCCCCCCGAGGGCACCGAAGGCGCCCGAACCGAGGGCATCGACCTGACCCTCGTCGAGCGCGCGACTCCCGAGACGCTGCCGAGCCACGCCGACGGCGTACACGTCGTGGTCCGCGATTCCGACACGCTCAGCGAGGCCTGCGAATGGGTCCGGCGCATCGGATGGACGCTGCTGACCTTCACCGACCCCACCAAGATCCCCCTCGAGATCGTGATCGCCGCGGCGGAGAACTCCGGCGGTCGCACCGTGACCGTGGTCGACGACATCACCGACGCGGAGATCGTGAAGTTGGTGCTCGAACACGGCTCCGACGGACTGCTGCTGGCTCCCCGCCACGCGGACGACGTCGTGGCCCTGGCCGCGGTCCTCGAACCGTCCGCGGCGCGCGTCGAACTGGCCGAGCTGACGATCACCGGTGTCGAGCACATCGGGATGGGCGAGCGTGCCTGCATCGACACCTGCTCGCTCCTGGAACTCGACGAGGGATGCCTGATCGGCTCGTTCGCCAGCGGAATGTTCCTGTCGTGCAGCGAGACCCACCCGCTGCCCTACATGCCGACCCGGCCCTTCCGATGGAATGCGGGCGCGGTGCACTCGTACGTGCTGGCGCCCGAGAACCGGACCCGCTACGTGAGCGAACTGCGCGCCGGACAGCCGATTCTCGCGGTCCGCAGCGACGGCTCCGCTCGCGAGGTGCTGATCGGGCGCGTCAAGATCGAACGGCGACCACTGATCTCGATCAACGCGCGGTCGGCCGACGGCCGGACCATCAACGTGATCGCGCAGGACGACTGGCACGTCCGGCTGCTGGGTCCGGGCGGTTCGGTGAACAACGTCACCGAACTCAAGCCCGGCGACGTGCTGCTCGGTTATGTGCCACCGGAGGCGCGGCACGTCGGACTGCCGATCACGGAGTTCTGCGAGGAGCGCTGAGGTACGGGGGCGGTCGGGGGCACGGGGGCGGTCGAGGGCACGGGGGCGGTCGAGCCGAAACCGGCCCGACCGCGTCGACCTCAGCCCAGCAGGGGAAGCACCTGTTCGGCGAAGCGTTCGGCCTCCTCCGCGAGCGGCCATCCGGACAGGATCCAGGTGTCCGCGCCGAGCTCGGCCGACAGCTTGCGCAGCGTGGCCGCCACCGTCTCCGGACTGCCGACCAGATAGTTTCCCGAGCCCTTCCCGGCGATGTCGAAGGGAGGCTCCCCCGACGTCCACGTCGTCAGTCCTGCGGCCAGACCCGGCAGGAACTCCAGTTCGTCGCGGCCGGGGATCCGGCCGGCCCGCAGCGCGTCGATCCGCGCCTGCACCTGAGCGTCGTCCGAGGCGATCTCGTCGAGTCCGGGAAAGCCGAACGAGCGGAGATTCCGATCGGCCAGCCGCGCCATCTCCGCGGCGTCGGTCTGCGCCAACTGCCACTCGAAACGTTCCCAGGCCGCCTCGTCGGTGTCGCGGACCACCACGCTGGCCAGCACGCCGCAGGGCAGCTCGCGGCCGCGCTCGCGCGCCGCGGCGCGAGCCGCGTCGAAGGTCCGGACCAGCGCGTCGGGGTGCGCCAGAAAGCTCAAGTACACATCGAGCACCTGCGCCGCGTGCTCGAGCCCGGCCGCCGACGCGCCGGTGCCCCAGATGGGCAGCCGTTCCTGCCTCGGCCCCGGAATCGACGGTTTGTACTGCGGACCGGCGCGGAAGTACTGGCCGTCGACCGCCGAGGGATCGTCGGAGTACATGCGCCGCACGGTCTCCCAGTACTCGGCCGACACCCGGTACCGCTCGTCCTTGCCTTCGAAACGCCCGTATCGAGCAAGGACCGGATCGGCGCCGTTGACCTGGTTCACGATCATCCGGCCACCCGAGTAGTGGTCGAAGACCTGGGCCTGCTCGGCCATGAGCGCAGGCGGCTTGGCGCCCGGATACTCCGGAACGAGGAATCGCAGCCGCTCGGTGGCCGACACGAGGGCGATGGGTTCACGAGCCGTGCAGAGCACCCCGTAGTAGCCGAGCCGGTCGAGGGTCGCCGCCACCGAACGCAGATGCTCCAGCGAGGGCTCCGAGCGATACTCCGGCTGCCACGGCACCTCGCCGTCCATCCCGTTCAGGTACCAGAGGATGCGAGGCGTTCCGGGGCCGTGAGGGCTGCCGGGCATGGGCGGACTCCTGTCGTTTCGTCGGGCACGGGTGCAACCGGTCGGTGCGGTCATGTGCGGCCGGCGGCGTCGTTCCGACCCCGCATGAACAACCCGACCCCGCATGAACACCGACACGGTCGTCTGAAAAGATAGGTTAGCCTAGCCAACTTAACGAAGGATCCACGGTGCCCACTCCTCCCCCGCAGCGCATCCGCACCCGAGTCGCCGTCATCGGCGCCGGCCCCGCCGGATTGAGCCTGGCGCACATGCTGGCGCTCCAGGGTGTCGACGCCGTGGTGCTGGAGCGGAGTTCCGAGGAACACGTCCGTTCGCGCGTCCGCGCCGGCGTGCTGGAGCAGTCCACCGTCGACGTCTTCGACCAGCTCGGCGTCAGCGCCGACCTCCACCGGGAGGCATTGCGACACAAGGGCTTCTACCTGCGATTCGACCGCGCCACACACCACCTGGACTTCCACGCCGACACCGGCCGCAACGCCTTCGTCTACGGACAGGCGAAGGTGGTCGGCGATCTGATCGATGCGCTCCCCGGCCGCGCCGCGCCGGTGATCTTCGACGCCGAGGCCGTCGCCGTCGAAGGCATCGGCACCGACCGGCCCGAGGTCCATTTCCGGACTCCGAACTCGACGGGCGTGGTCGAAGCCGACTTCGTCGCCGGCTGCGACGGCTTCCACGGGGTGGCGCGAGCCACCGCGGAACCGCACGTTCGGACGGTGCAGCGCGTGTACCCGTTCGCCTGGCTCGGCATTCTCGCGCACAGCACGCCGGTCACCGAGGAGGGCATGTACAGCGCGCACCCCGACGGCCTGTCGTTGCACAGCATGCGCGGCCCGCAGTTGTCGAGGCAGTACCTGCAGGTCCCGCACGACACCGACCTCGCCCACTGGTCGGACGAACGGATCTGGAAGGAGCTCCGCCACCGGAGCGCCGCAGACGACGCCGACGAGCTCGAGACCGGGGAGATCATCGAGCGGAGCCTCACCCGCCTGCGCAGCGCGGTCACCGAACCGATGCGGGTCGGTTCCTTGTTCCTCCTGGGCGACGCCGCCCACATCCTGCCGCCGACCGGAGCGAAGGGCCTCAACCTCGCGGTGTCGGATGCGTGCGTCCTCTCCAACGCGCTGGGCGGCTACTACGCGGACCGGCGTACCGACCTGCCCGACGCGTATTCGGCCACCGCGCTGGAGCGGATCTGGCAGACACAGGCGTTCTCCTGGCGGCTCACCAGCGCGCTGCACCGACACGACGACGAATTCGACTGGCCGCTGCGCCGCGCCCGGCTGCAGCGCTGGGTGGCGTCGGAGACCGCGCGCCGCGAACTCGGCGAGGTGTATCTCGGCCTTCCGTTCCCGACCGACTGGCGCTACCGGTGACCCCCGACCGCACTGCGCATCGGCGGCCGCGGGTCGTCGATACCGAAGACGTCCGACAGCCGCCCGGGCACGTCCGCCGCCACGACCGCGTATTCCCGGCGAGAGTCGCCGTCGACCTCGATCATCCGGTAATCGATCCGGCCGGACTCGGGGTCGATGCGGCCGGTCATCGTGCGCCGGCCGGCGTCGACCGGCAGCGTGCAGATCACCGAGCCGGTGAACCTCGACTGCCCGGAGGTGCTGTGCCAACGGGCCATCCCGGCGAACTCATCCAACTCTCGGACCGCAGGGTCGATCCGGTAGCGGGCCGCGCCGGCCGACACGTCGCGGCCGGCCGGGTCGGCGAGATCGATCGGCCGCAGGATCATGTCGCCGCCGAAGCCGACGTCCACCAGCATCGCGGGATCGCCCGGCACCACGACTGCCACGTGACCGTCGGCCGGACCGAATCCCGCTCCCGAATCCACTCGCGCACCGTGCAGAACGGCGGGCACGCCCAGCGCCCGCAGGGCGTACAGCAGCAGTCCGTTGAGTTCGTAACAGATGCCGCCGCGACGGTCGTCCACGAGGCGCTGCGCGATCCGCGCCGGCTCGACACCGACCACGCGCCCGGCGTGGATCCCGAGGTTCTCGAACGGCACCCGCGCGTGCTGAGCCGTGGCCACCGCGCTCACCACCGCTTCGATCCCGTTCGGCAGGTCGGCCTCGTCCAGGCCGATCCGGTCCAGATAGCGAGCGATTCCGCCCCTCGCGCACAGATCCATGCAACACAGGATAGGCTACCCTCATTCACTCTCGAGAGGAGCACCGATGAGGCACTCGGCACCACCGCGCACAGCGTCGCTGTCCGGTAAGACGCTGCGGCTGCGCCGGATCTTCTCCGCGCCGACCGGACGCGCGCTGATCGTCCCGATCGACCATTCGGTGACGGTCGGCCCACTGGGTCGCAAGAACCACGCCGACTGGACCGCCGCGATGCTCGCCGAGGCGGGCGCCGACGCACTCGTGGTCCACAAGGGCCGGGCGCGCCACATCGATCCGGCTCATTTCCGCGAACTGAGTCTGATCGTGCATCTGTCCGCGGGCACCTCGCTGTCGGTGGACACCACCTCGAAAGTCCTGGTCGGTTCGGTCGAGGAGGCGATGGCTCTCGGAGCGGACGCGGTGAGCATCCACGTCAACATCGGATCGCCCACGGAGGCGCAGCAACTCAACGATCTCGGCGTGGTCAGCGACGAGTGCACCCGGCTCGGCATTCCGCTCCTGGCCATGATGTACAACCGGGGAATGGCCGAGACGCCGGGAACCCAGTCGGTCGCGACGCTGTCGCATCTGGCTGCCATCGCCACCGATCTCGGCGCCGACATCGTCAAGCTCGACTACGCGGGCGATCGCGCATCCATGGACGCGGTCGCGGACTCCTGCCCGCTGCCGATCGTTGTGGCCGGCGGCGCCTATCACGACGACGAGTCGGCGATCGAGTTCGGCACCCGGGTGGCCGAGTCGTCGGTGGCCGGGCTGAGTTTCGGCAGGCACGTCTTCGGTGCCCGGAATCCGGCTCGTGTGGCCGCCGCCCTCGCCCACGTGCTGCACACCGGCGACCCCGCCCGTCCTCTCGAAAACTTTGGCTCCCGCACCGGCCTGTGAGACCGTTGCGGGAGCCAAAATATTTCGACTGCGGGCTACACGTACCAGCAGCGGTGGCGGAGGCTGCCGCGGACGCGGCCGAGGAGGTTTCCGGCGTGGAATAGCCACCTGCCGGTCGGCACACCCGTGATCGCGGTGGGCAGCAACGGATTCCGCAGCACCACGTACGCCACCTCATCGAGTGTCCCGTACCACTTCCGCCGCGGCAGCCCGTACGAGCGGTAATCGGAGTACAGACGGACATCGCCCTCGCCGCACATCACCGACTGCTTCCACAGGCCACTGAGCGTGTCGCGGAGCCGATAGGCGACCAGTGCCCCCGGCGCATGGCCCAGCACACCGCCCGCCAACTGGACCCGAATGGTGAAATCCGAGTCCTCGGCCCCTCGGTCGTACGCGGTGTCGAATCCGCCCACCGCGGTGAAGACGTCCTTCCAGACACCGAGGTTGCACGTCGGCGACACCCGCAGGAAACCGGGGAACTCATACGGAGTCTCCGGCGGCAGCATGCCGCGCCAGCGTTGCACGTGCGGGGTGTTGAGGCTGTCGGTCTCCACCGCGCCGCCGACCGCCGAATGCGTCCGCGCGACCGCCGTCAGCTCGGTCAGCCACTGCGGATGCGCGCGGTCGTCGGCGTCGCAGAAGGCGATGAAGTCGCCGCGCGCGGACTCCACCCCGATGTTCCGGGCCACGGACGCACCGCGTCCGGCCGAGGCGTCCACCCGGCGCAACTGCAGGCGGTCGGCGAGCGGGTGGTCCGCGAGATGGTCGGCGAGACCGTCGGTGGACCCGTTGTCGGCGACGATCACCTCGAAGTCGCCGGCGTAGTCCTGCCCGGCGAGCGCCGCCAACTGTTCGTCGATGACCGCGGCCGCGTTGCGCACCGGGATCACCACCGAGACCAGCCGGGGCAGGCCGCGGTCGGGTTCGGCGGGGCGCTCCCCGATCGCCCGCGCGCGGTCGGCGGGCCGCATCGATCGCAGCAGTGTCCGCTTCGGTATCTTTCCCGTCTCCCCGCGCAACGCGGCGCGGGTCCCGGCCGCGGTCAGGTACGCGCGCGCCGGCCGATGGCTGCCGATCAACATCGCGCGGCCTCGGACGAATGTGTCCTTGGCGATCGACACCGCGCACCACAGCGGCTCGCGCCGGCCGTAGCGGCGATACAGGGCGAGCCGGTTCCGCGCGATGTAGTAGTGGCGGAACGGCGCGTCCTGCGAGAACTCGATCGCCTCGCCGTCTGTGCCGCCGCGCGCGCCTTCCCGCATCAACGGACGCATGAGCGGGCGCAGCGGACGCGGCGGCGTCCACCGGGCTCGGTGGCCCAGGCTGTGTTCGATCCGACCGCCGGGAACGATGAGCGCCGGTGCCCCGCGCTCCCGTGCGCGCAGATAGAACTCGGTCTCGACGCAGTCGATGAACAGGTCCTCATCGAACAGGCCGATCGCGGCGAAGAGTTCCGCGGTCACGACCAGGCCGGACTGCAGCGGTTCGAAGGCGAGCGTCAAGCCTCGCTCGGCGAACCAGAAGGGCGCGACGTCGTCGTTGATGAGTGCGGGCGAGACCATCACCTCGGTGAGTCCGAGCGAGGCCGCCAGATGCAGATGGGTGCGGGCACGGTTGAGGTAGTCGCCGTCGATCAGCGTGTCCTGGTCGAGGGTCAGG
Organism: Gordonia cholesterolivorans; assembly: GCF_039531975.1. Classification (NCBI taxonomy): domain Bacteria; kingdom Bacillati; phylum Actinomycetota; class Actinomycetes; order Mycobacteriales; family Gordoniaceae; genus Gordonia; species Gordonia cholesterolivorans. The sequence continues at coordinate 29,170 of NZ_BAAARB010000001.1, forward strand.
ACGGCGTCGGCCCCGGCGTCCAGTGCCCGCCGCACACCGATGTTCAGCGCGCTGGCGATGCCGGCGTTGCGCGGAGCGCACACCACATGCGCGCCTGCCTCGGCGCACCGGTCCAGGATCGTCCGCACGGCGGATTCCTCACGGTCCCCACGGTCGGCACGGTCGGTCAGGGACGGGGAGCCGTCGTCGATCACGACCACGGATTCGGCCTGCTCAACCGCCCGCCGGACGACGTCCACCAGTCGGTCGGTCGGCTCGAAGGACGTGACGACCGCGGCCACGGTCAGATCAGTCTTGGGGACCGGTGAATCACTCGTCATCTGAATACTCGTCATCACCGGTTCCTTCCTCCGCTCCCGTGTTCGCGGCGAGCGCGGCATGCACGGCCGCAGCCGTGCCGGCCGCGAAGGGCGCACGCATCATCGAATGGTGATCTCCCGGCACACGCACCTCGGTGACGCCCCCGGTCGCCAGAAGTGACCAGGTCGCGGGGTCGTCGGGGTTCGATTCCGCGGCGATCATCGTGACCGACCCGGGGTACGGCGTGGGCCGGTGCTGTCGGATCAACGCTCGTCCCAGATCCCAGAAGACCGTCCACTGCAATGTCGCCGGCAGCCGCCACAGTCCGGCGGTGGCGACCAGGAATCTCATCGCGGCGCGATTCCAGGCACGGTTCCAAGCGGAGAGCCTCCGGGCCCCGGTACCGCGCGCCGGCGGCACAGCAGACGCAGTGACAGTCGCAGCGCCAGTGACAGTGCCGGTGGTCCGCCGATCCGGCAGCGGCAGCGTGTCGCCGGTGTCCGCAGTACCTGCGACCGCATCACCGTCCCGGCCGGCGGCGAGACGAGCGCGCAGTTCCGGCTCGAACAGCGTGTCGATGAGAACGACGTTCGCGCGCTCACCCCGTCCGTGGAGGATCGCGGCCGCCTCGAGCATGACGAAGCCGCCGTACGAGTAGCCCGCGAACCGGTACGGTCCGGCGGGCTGCACGGCACGGATCTCCCGGATGGCGCGGCGGGCCGCGGCGCGGATCGAACGGTCGGCGCGGCCGCGTTGTTCGAGACCGTGTGCCTGCAGCCCGTAGACGGGACCGTCGCCGGGCAGTTCGCGAACCACCGGAAGCAACGCGGCCGCCGGGCTGCCCGCACCCGCCGCGAAGAACAGCGGCACCCCGGTGCCGTCGCGCAACCGGCTCAGCGTGCCGCGCGCCGCGGTCTGCGCGCGGTCGCGGTGCGCGTCGTCGAGCAGCACCGCCAGGCCCGCGACCGTCGGTGTCTCGGCGAACTCGGCCGTCGAGAGGTCGACGAGCCAGCGGTCGCGAAGATCGGCGAGCATGCGTGCGGCGGCGAGCGAATCACCGCCGAGCGCGGTGAAGTCCTCCGACCGGCCCACTTCGTCGAGCCCGAGCACTGTGCACCACAGCGCGGCCAGTGCGGCTTCGGTGGGACCGCGGACGGGCTCGATCACTCGTTCGGGAGGCGGCGGCAGAGCGGCGCGGTCCACCTTGCCTCGTTCGGTGCGCGGGAACTCGGTGAGCACCACGATGTGCCGCGGCGCCATCCACTCCGGCAGCGAGTCTCGCAGCGCCGCACGTACTTCCGACGGCGCGGGCGCCCACGTCGCCGGATCCACGGCGAGGTAGCCGGTGAGTTCGCCGGCGTCGCGATCGGCGACCACCGCGGCGTCCACCGCCCACGGCAGTTGCCGCAGCGCGAACTCCACTTCGGCGGGCTCGACTCGGTAGCCGCGCACTTTGATCGCGTCATCGAGCCGGCCGAGAAGGAGGAGGTCGCCGGTCTCGTCGAATCGGCCCAGGTCGCCGGTGTAGAAGCGGGTGCGACCGTCGTCGAGGCGGACGAAGCGATCGGCGGTCAGCGCCCGATCGCGGTGGTAGCCGGCAGCCAGATACCGGGACTCGACGACGATCTCGCCGGTCTGACCCACCGGCACATCGTCGCCGTCGTCGCCGACGATCCGGATGCGCTTGCCCGCTGCCGGCGTGCCTGCGGCCAGCGGCCCGGGCACCACCGCCCGATCGCGCGGGAACAGGTTGAAGGCGAGGTCGCCGGTCTCCGACGACCCCGACCAACAGCAGAAGGTGCCTCTCGACAGGACGGTGCGGCGTGCGAGTTCGACGTCGCTGTGGTGCGACGGCTCGCCGCACACCGACAACAGCCGGAGGTCGTTGAGCCCGCCCGTCCTGCCGGCGCCATCAGCGCCGGGGCTTCCGGCGAGCCAGGCGCGCAACAGCGACGGAGTGGCGTGCGCGGTGGTGGCCGCTTCGCGATCGAGCCAGTCGCGCAGATCGGCGGCGCTGCGCCTCCGCACGTCCCAGAGCAGCATCGTCGCACCGTTGATCAGTGTCATCACCAGGCAGTCGAATCCGGCCCCGAAGCTCAACGGCAGAAGCACTGCGGCTCGGTCGTCGGGGCGAAGACCCATGAACTCCCGTCCGTCGCGCGCCTGGTTGGTCCAGCCCCGCTGCGTGTGGGCGACGCCCTTCGGCCGCCCCGTCGATCCCGACGTGAAGATGAGCACCGCGATGTCGCCCGGTGCGGGCTCGGGAACCGGTTCGGGCGCGGCCGGGAGCGCTCGGATCTCGGCCGGGCTGAGTTCCCGCGCGCCGGAGAGTTCCAGAATGTGGCCTCGTCGGTCGTCCGGCAGAAAGGGATCGAGCAGCACCAGTGGCCGGCCCGAGCACAACACCGCCAGGATGGCGGCGACCGAATCGATGTCGGACTCCGTCTCGACCGCGACCGGGCGATCGCGGTCGGGTACCGCGGCGGCGATGGCGCGGCCGCGGTCCTGCGCCCGAGCCGCCAGTTCGGCATAGGTGATCGAGCCGTCCGGGGTGCGGACCGCCACCGCCTCCGCGCGGGCCGCGGCCACGGCCAGCCACTGCGCGACCACCGTCTCGCCGGCCGCATCCCGCACCGCCTGCAGGTGCGACTCCGCACGCCTCGGCTGGATCGCGGTCTCTGCCGAGGTCATCGGTCCAGCCCGGCGGCGATCGTCGGCCAGGACCGGTGCAGCTCGTCCTGCCAGTAGTTCCAGGAGTGGGTTCCAGTGGGGCGCAGATGCACGGTCGCCGGGATGTTCAGCGACCGCAAGCGCTGCGCCATCGCGGCCGTGCATGCCGACGTGGCGGCCTCGAGGGCACCGCCCACCAGGATCTGATCGGCGATCGGCGGCGCCCCGGGTGCTTGATGTTCGGGAGTGTCGTAGCGTCCCGGCAGCCCGCTGCCGCTCGACAGATACAGCGTGAGCCCGCGCAGGCCGGCCGCGTTGACGTACGGGTCGTTGCGAGTCCACCCGGGCGAACCGGCCGGTCCCCACATGTTGGTCGCGTCGGCGCCCGCCGCGGTGTACACGATGCCGCGCACGGCGGCTTCGCCTTCCGGTGTGCTCGTGCGTGCGCAGCCGCTGTACGACGCGACCGACCGATACAGCCCCGGTCGCGCGATCGCGAGGTTGAAGACCGATGTGGCCGACATCGACAGTCCGGCCACGGCGCGACGGCCGTCCGAGGCCAGGGCGTCGTCGACGACGGGCGGCAGCTCGCGAGTCAGGAACGTCTCCCATTGCGGCCGGCCGATCTTCGGGTCTCGTGACACCCAGTCCGTGTAGTAGCTGCCGATCCCCTTCTCGGGGATCACGACGTTGACGTGCTTGCGGGAGAAGAACTCGAGCGCATCGGTCTGCGCCAGCCAACTGGCCCCGTCCTCGCCTCCGCCGGCACCGTTGAGCAGATACAGCGTCGGCGCATGCTCCTCATTCACCGGCGGTCGGAGCACCAGCAGCGGGATGTCGCGATTCATCGACTCCGAGTGGACGGTCATCCGCCACAGCGTCTTGTCCAGATGTTCCAACGCAACGAGCGATCCCGTCGTCTGCACTGGCGCCGCCACAGCTGTCGGCGCTACCGCGAAAACCGCTGTCACCAGCCCCGTCACGGCCGCGGTCGCCATCGCGGCGACTCGGATTCGGCCGGATCGGCCCCGCTTGATCTTCCTCATAGCTAGGTAAGACTAACCTAATAGTCTGGGTGATCTCGCGCGACGTCCAGGGAGAGAACAGACGTCCGGAGAGAACAGAGGCGTACGAGAAGGCGAATCGCAGGCCGCCTTGGTACCAGGCCCGTCACGACTCCCGGTGTCATGGTGCCCGGTGGGCCCTGCGAGTGCTGTGGCAGAATCGTCTCCGCGGCAATCCGCCATGGTGTAATGGCAACACTCCTGATTTTGGTTCAGGCATTCCAGGTTCGAGTCCTGGTGGCGGAGCAACGGCGTGCGCAGTGACCATGCCGGCAGCCGCGTCCCCCTCGCAGCCCGGGCCCGCTGGCGTATTCGCGGCCGGCGGCTGGTCCGCCCCCTTCGTCGAGTGCCACGGCGATCTCCTGCTCCCCAGGTGCCGGAGAACCACCCCTCGTCGCACTCCGGCACCCGGGCACACCCAGCGATACACCCAATCGGATGGTACATCCGACAGGACTGCGTACCACTGGATTCGTCGATCCGCGACATCGACCCTCCCCCGGCGCGCGCCGGGCGACGCTACTTGAGACCCAGCACCGGAAGAAGGAACTCGCGCGCGAAATCCGAGAGCTCGCCGATGTCGTCGTAGTCCATGAGGTCACTGGGGATGGTGAGGAACGACCCCGCGATCCGGACCACCAGGTCGGCAGCCGGTATGGTCCGCACCCGCTTGGGGATGTTCCCTGCGGTCTGTTCGCGAAGGATCTGGTGCGCGACGAAGTCGCGCACCACGGTGAGAGTACGACCGTCGCCGCCGCCGACGAAGCCCGGAACCATCGCCGGCTCGGTCTCGAGCAGCTTTCGGATCAGCGGATTGCCGCCGATGGTCCGCAACGACGTCACGAAGGCCTGGACCACACGGTCGGCCGGGGTCGGCGCCTGCGCCATGACGTCGAGAAACTCGGTGAAGTAGTTCTGGAACTCGCGGACCATGACCGCGTCGACGAGCGCGTCCTTGGTGGCGAACTTGCGGTAGATCGTGATCCGAGCCGTCCCGGCACGTCGGGCCACCTCTTCCATCGAGGTGCGCCCGATCCCCGATTCGCAGAACTGCTCATACGCTGCGTCGAGCAATTTGGCCCGCGTCCGGTCGGTCTCGACGGCATCGGTCTGCACCGCCTGCTGCATCGCACGCTCGAAAAGCGTGGCCTCGACCCGGCCGGCCGCAGGGATCACCACTCGCCTTCAACTCCTCTGAGCACCTACCCGACTCCTTCACGCTACGGCATCGGCTGACCACCCCATGTTGCGAATCCCGAGACGGACGGCCGCCGTCGGCACTATGTTACAAACACTGCCTATCTGTTTCATTTGGCCGACGGGAGACCACGATGCACGACATGAACCGCCGTACTGTCCTCAAAGCCGGTGCCACACTCGGCGCGGCCGGGGCGCTGGCCACCGCGGCGCAGGCGACACCGTGGACCTGGTCGCCCGCCAGATCCGTACCGGGAAGCGGAGCGGGCGTCGATCCTCATCACGTCTGGGATCCGGACTGCGACCGCCTCGTCGCATCGCTCGCCGAACGCGGCGAGATCCCACGAGTGAACAAGCTGCTCAAGGGCTGGATCCACAACGGCCAGCCGCTCCCGCCGGGTCTACCCGACGATCTGCGCGACTTCCTCGCCGAAGCGCGCAGACTCCCCGAGTGGACCGACCGCGGCAAGCTCGCGGCCGCCGCTCGGTTCAACGAGAAACGCGGCACCTACCTCGGCGTCGTCTACGGCTTCGTCAGCGGCATGCTCAGCACTGTCATCCCGCACGAGGCACGCGCCGTCTACTACTCCTGGGGCGGCGCGGCCATGAAGGACCGGATCTCGAAGACCGCGAAACTGGGCTATGACATCGGGACCGCGAACGCCTTCGCTCCCGACGGCGAGCACATCGTCACCTGCATCAAGACGCGCCTCGCACACTCGGGAGTGCGGCACATTCTGCCCAAGTCTCCGTATTGGCAACACTCCGCGGATGAGCGATTGCCGATCAGCCAGGCCGACATGATGGTGACATGGCACAGCCTGCCCACGAGCGCGATGCGCCAGTTCACGAAGTGGGGTGTGCCGATCGACACCGCGGAGGCAGCGGGGTTCCTTCACACGTGGCAGCTGACCGCGCACTTCCTCGGCATCCGAGACGAGTACATCCCCGCCGACTGGTCCGCCGCAGAGGCACAGGCCAGGCAGGTGCTCGATCCCGTCGTCGGGCCGACACCCGAGGGAGTCAAGCTCGCCGACATGCTGCTCGACCTGGGGATGAACCTCGATCTGACGTTGCTGAGCCGCGGTGTCCTGGGTGCGATCACCCGTTTCATGCTCGGAGATCAGATCGCCGACTGGCTGCGCATCCCCCGCGAACCGGTGTGGTCACCGATGCTCGAAACGGCGTGGGGCCCGTACGTTCGTGTCCGCGAAGGGCTGCTCGATGTCGGCACGCCGCCGAAGGCGTACTGGTTGTTCGATGAGTTCCTCCGACAGTTCGTCCTGCTGTACATGTCCGAACTGCGTCTGCCGATCAGCATCCAGATCCCGGTGATGAACAATCCGCATTATCGGTAGCCGCCCGCCCTCGACGGACGAGGTGTCGCTGACGGCAGTGTTGTGAATGCCACTGCGCACCTCGCCGAATAACACCTGACCGCACCGGCTGCGTAGGATTTGCCCCGGCGTACCTCCGCGGGATGGAAAGCTCTGCAGGAGTGCGTCGACGCTCGCGACCTTGAGATGCGGAGGGACTCGGATGACCGGACGGCCGGCCCAGTCGAACGAAGAAGTCGCCGTCATTGTGCTGGCGGCGGGTGCCGGTACCCGGATGAAGTCGAAGACCCCGAAGATCCTTCACGAGATCGGCGGACGCAGCCTGCTCGGCCACGCACTGCACGGCGCCGCCGAACTCGACCCCGATCACCTCGTCGCCGTCGTCAGTCACGAACGCGAGCGGGTCACCGCCGCCATCGGAGAGATCGCCGAGGAACTCGGGAGGCCGGTGACCGTCGCCGTTCAGGATGAGCCGTTGGGCACCGGCGACGCCGCCCGCGCCGGAATGACCGGACTCCCCGACGACTTCTCCGGAACCGTCTTGGTCACGGTCGCCGACGCCCCGCTGCTCGACGGCTCCACGTTGTCCGCGCTCGTCGCCGAACACTTGCGCGACGACGCGGGCGAACCGGCCGCCGTCACGCTGACCAGCTTCATCGCCGACGACCCCACCGGCTACGGACGAATCGTCCGGGCGGGCGGTCCCGGCCTGGACATCGCGTCGTCGGACGTCCTGGCGATCACCGAGCACAAGGACGCGACCGAGACCGAACGTGCGATCACCGAGGTGAACGCGGGGATCTACGCGTTCGCCGCCGACATGCTGCGGACCGGCCTGACCAGTCTGTCCACCGACAACGTGCAGGGCGAGTACTACATCACCGATCTCGTCGGCATCGCGCGCGAGGCCGGCCGGGCCGTGCACGCACTCACCGTCTCCGATCCGAGCGTGGTCGCCGGCTGCAACGACCGCGCGCAGTTGGCCGATCTCGGAGCCGAACTGAATCGCCGGATCGTCCGCAAGCACATGCTCGCCGGCGTCACCGTCGTCGACCCCGCGACCACCTGGATCGACGTCGACGTCACGCTGGGCCGGGACGTGCGCGTCGAGCCGGGCACCCAGCTCCGCGGCCGGACCTCCGTCGCCGACGACGCGGTGATCGGCCCCGACACGACGCTCACCGACGTGACCGTCGGCGAGGGAGCTGCGGTGATCCGCACCCACGGTTCCGACGCGCAGATCGGGCCCGGCGCCGCCGTCGGCCCGTTCGCGTATCTGCGACCCGGCACGGTCCTCGGCGCAGACGGAAAGATCGGTACGTTCGTCGAGACCAAGAACGCCCAGATCGGCGCGGGCACCAAGGTCCCGCACCTAACGTACGTCGGCGATGCGGAGATCGGCGAGAAGACCAACATCGGCGCGTCGAGCGTCTTCGTCAACTACGACGGCGTGGCCAAGCACAAGACGGTCATCGGCTCGCACTGCCGCACCGGCAGCGACAACATGTTCGTCGCCCCTCTCACGATCGGCGACGGTGTCTACACGGGCGCGGGCACCGTGCTGCGCGACGACGTGCCGCCGGGAGCCCTCGCGGTGTCGGCGGGCGCCCAGCGCAACATCGCCGATTGGGTGATCGCCAAGCGCCCCGGCACCCCTGCCGCCGACGCCGCCCGCGCCGCCCAGCAGAATCACACCCAGCAGAATCACACCCAGCACGATCACACCCAGCACGATCACACCCAGCAGACCGAATAGCGTCACCCTGCGCCGACGGCGGCCACGAACCGCCCCGGCGCTCACACTCCGAGTACAGAAGCCGACCGCCTAGGAGAGAATGAGTCACCCATGACTTGGACGACCGACAATCAGAAGAACCTCATGCTGTTCGCCGGACGGGCACATCCCGAACTGGCGCAGGCCGTGTCGGACGAGCTGGGCGTTCACATCACCCCGCAGACGGCGCGCGACTTCGCGAACGGCGAGATCTTCGTCCGCTTCGAGGAGTCGGTCCGCGGCAGCGACGCCTTCGTGCTCCAGAGCTGCCCGTACCCGATGAACCAGTGGGTCATGGAGACCCTCATCATGATCGACGCGCTCAAGCGCGGCTCGGCCAAGCGCATCACGGCGATCATCCCGTTCTATCCCTACGCACGCCAGGACAAGAAGCACCGCGGCCGCGAGCCGATCTCGGCGCGCCTGATCGCCGATCTGCTCAAGACCGCGGGCGCCGACCGCATCGTGACGGTGGATCTGCACACCGACCAGATCCAGGGCTTCTTCGACGGCCCCGTCGACCACATGCACGCACAGGGCCAGCTGGCCGAGTACGTGCGCAACAAGTACGGCACCGACAACATCTGCGTGGTGTCTCCGGACGCCGGCCGTGTGAAGGTCGGCGAGAAGTGGGCCGACTCGCTCGACGGAGCTCCGATGGCGTTCGTCCACAAGACGCGCGACCCCGACGTCCCCAACCAGATCAAGTCGAACCGCGTCGTCGGTGAGGTCGCGGGCAAGACCTGCGTGCTGATCGACGACATGATCGATACCGGCGGCACCATCGCGGGCGCCGTGTCGGTTCTCAAGGAGGCCGGCGCCGGCGACGTCATCATCGCCACCACGCACGGCGTGTTCTCGCATCCCGCCGCCGAGCGCCTCGCCACCTGCGGCGCCAAGGAGGTCATCGCGACCGACACGCTGCCGATCCCCGAGGACAAGCGTTTCGACAACCTGACGGTCCTGTCGATCGCACCGCTGCTCGCGCAGACCATCCTCGAGGTGTTCAAGAACGGCTCGGTCACCAGCCTGTTCAACGGGAACGCCTGACCAGTACCGCATACGACGCGAAAGACACGACGCGAGACGCCATGGCCCGGGAAACCGGCCATGGCGTCTCGCGTTCGTCTAAGCGGCGTGACCCGCCCGTTCAGACGGTCTGTTCGATTCCCTCGATCGCGACGTCGACGGTCTCCTCCGATCCGGTCGCCGCGCCACCCGGAGCGTCGGACCGTCCGGGGATGAAGAACGCCAGCACCAGCGCGGCCACGGCGGCGCCGGCGGCCAGCGCCATGATCCAGCGGAACGCGCTCTCCGACGGCACTGCCACGCCACCGAGCGTCATGGTCATCTGCGCGACGATCACACCCGCCAGCGCACTGGCGAAGGACGTGCCGAGCGAACGCATGAGCGTGTTGAAGCTGTTCGCCGCACCGGTCTGCGACGGCGGAACCGCTCCCATGATGAGCGCGGGCATCGCACCGTAGGCGAGTCCGGTTCCGAATCCGATGATGATGCCGATGACGATGAGCTGCCAGATCGAGTGCAGGGCGAAGACGCCGAGCAGGTAGCCCAACGCCACCACGATCGCGCCCACCATCAGGGTGATCCTCGGTCCGAAGGTGTTGGTCAGCCACGACGAGAGCGGTGCCGCGAGCAGGAGCATGATGCCGAACGGCGCCATCACCAAGCCCGCCACCATCATCGACCCACCGAGACCGTAGCCGGTGGCCTCCGGCATCTGGACCACCTGGGGGAAGACCATGCTCGCCGCGAACATCGCGAAACCGAAGACGATCGAGGCGATGTTGGTGAACAGCACCTGCGGGCGGACGGCGACGCGGACATCGACGATCGGCTGCGAACTGCGCAGCTCCCAGCTCACCCACAGGATGAAGAGCACGATCGCTGCGGCGAAGCAGCCGAGGGTGGTGCCGCTCGACCAGCCCCAATCGGCTCCCTTCGAGACTGCGAGCAACAGCGCGAGCAGACCGCCCGACAGCGTCACGGCGCCGACGTAGTCGAAGCCGCCGCCCGACTTCTCCGGCGACTCCGGAACCACGATCACGACAGCGATCGCGCCTACGACACCCATGATCGCCGACACCCAGAAGAGCCAGTGCCAATCGACGTACTCGGCGATCAGTGCCGCCAGCGGAAGCCCGAAGGCACCGCCGACGCCCAGCGATGCACTCATGGTCGCGACCGCGCCGGCCAACTTCTCCTTCGGCAGCACGTCGCGCATCACGCTGATGCCGAGCGGAATCACACCCGCCGCGAGACCCTGCAGAGCTCGTCCAACGATCATCGGCACCACCGACGTGCTCAGCGCACCGATCACCGAACCGACGATCATGATGCCCATGCTCACCAGCATCATGCGCCGCTTGCCGAACATGTCACCCAGCCGTCCCATCACCGGCGTCGCGACCGCCGCTGCCAGCAGTGTCGCGGTGATCACCCACGCGGTATTGGACGCCGGCGCGTTCAAGTACTCCGGCAGGTGCGGAATGATCGGGATCACCAGCGTCTGCATCAAGGAGACGACGATGCCGGCCAACGCCAGGACCGCTACGACGGCGCCGGTGGCCGGCGCTTTCTCCAGGGCCTCCGGGCCCGTCTTCTGTTCAACCATCTAAGAACGACCTCATCCGATACGAATGCGAGCGGGTCGGTGCCCGCTCGCGAGGAGTGTGTCCACACACTATCCGGAGGGTCCTCCGGATAGCAATGCGAGAGCGGCTACTGTCGTATCTGCAACACCGGCGACGACGAGAACGAGGAACGGGGGACACCGACGTGCCTGCCGCACCCGAGCCCGGGACCCGCCTGCGTTCAGACGCGCAGGCCAACTACAACCGTCTTGTCGCAGCGGCGACGACGGTGATCGATCGTGAGGGCGCAGACGCCCCGCTCACCCTCATCGCGGCGGAAGCCGACGTCGGGATCGGCACGCTCTACCGCCGCTTCCCCACACGCGCGCACCTGATCGAGGCCGTCTATCGGCACCGGATCACCACCCTCTGCGACACCACCGAGGACTTCCTCACCGACGAGCCGACGCCCCACGCCGCATTGCAGGGCTGGATGACCAGGTTCGTCGACATGCTGATCACCCATCGCGCCGTCCCCGACGCGATCCGCCCGCTGTTGGCCTCGGATACCGACTTCCGGACCGAGACACGCAACAATCTGATCGCGGCACTCGTCCGGTTCCTCAGCGAAGGACGGCGAACGGGCACCATCCGCGAGGACGTGGATCCGGTCGACATCCTGCGCGTACTGACCGGCATCGCCTTTCTCAGCGAGACCGCCGACCACGCCCGCGGCTCGATCGCCCTGGTGGCCGACGGGCTCAAGCCCCAGCAGATCAGGCCCCAGCAGAGCTGATCGCAGCAAGCCGGCACCCAGTAACCTGGACCACGTGGACGCCACGATCTATCACAACCCCCGCTGCACCACCTCCCGTAACGCACTCACCCGGCTGCGCGAGGCGGGCGTCGAGCCCGAGGTCGTCAAGTACCTCGACACCGGTTGGACGCGCGAACAGCTCACGGCCATGTTCGACGCCGCCGGGCTGACGCCCGCTCAGGCGGTCCGCAGACGCGAGAAGCTGTACAAGGAACTCGGGCTCGCCGACGCCTCGGACGACGAGCTGCTCGATGCGATGGTCGACCATCCGGTTCTGGTGGAGCGGCCCTTCGTCGTCACCGAGAAAGGCACCCGGCTCGCCCGGCCGATGGACCGACTCGACGAGATCCTGCCGTAGCCCGCTAACGATTCAGCCCCGCTAACGATTCACGCTGTACGCACTCACCGGATCCTCGAGCGGCCGATGCAAACCCGGAACGACCACCGCGGCGAGCGCGCGGACGAATCCCCGGGTGCAGTTCCAGAAGTCGAAGTAGTCACGCCACACGGCGATCCGGCCTTCGCGTACCTCGTTGCGGCCGCATACCCAGAACTGGATCCGCAACGGCCCCACCCGCAGTTCATCGATCCGCTCGGTCAGCACCACGCCGTCGTCGTCGGCGCTGATCGCGCGGATCTGCGCGTCGAATCCGATGCGATCGCCGTTGAGCCCGCGCATCACCTTCGCGAACCGTCGCTTGCCTCGTACGGTCGGCAGCGAGACGTTGGTGTACACGATCTCGTCGTCCACGCATTCCAGGGCCGCCTCGACCCGACCCTGGGCGAGGTCGGCGAAGAAGGCGTGGACGAGATCCGTCGGTTTCTGTGAGGTCATGCCCCGATGGTATTCTTGCCGCTGTTGTCTCGGCGAGGGTGCGAAGTCACCGTTATCGGCGCGACGGTCACCAGCTCTGCGGACTGCGTCGTCAGTCCACTCCTCGACCGTGTGCGGCGACGCTGAGGCGCCACCACGAAGAATCCCGAACCGAGGAGAATCGCATGGCTACCGCCCCGCAGCTCGCCGCCGCCGTCCGTGAAGAGAAGGGCAAGGGCGCCGCGCGCCGCGCCCGCGCCGCAGGCCAGGTCCCCGCCGTCCTGTACGGCCACGGCACCGACCCGGAGCACCTGCTGCTCCCCGACCGTGAGCTCGCCGCCATTCTGCGCGCCAACGGCGTCAACGCCGTCGTGGAGCTCGACATCGCCGGCCAGAAGCAGCTCGCGCTGACCAAGCAGGTCGACGTCCACCCGATCCGCAACTACATCGAGCACGTCGACCTGCTCATCGTCAAGCGTGGCGAGAAGGTCAACGTCGAGGTCGCCATCCTGATCGAGGGCGTCGCCGCCAGCGGCACGCTCACCATTCAGGACGCCAGCGCCGTCGAGGTGGAGGCCGAGGCCCTGCACATCCCGGAGAACATCGTCGTGGACGTCCACAACCTCCCCGCGGGCACCAACGTCACCGCCGCCGACCTGAAGCTGCCGGCCGGCGTCGAGCTGATCACCGACCCCGAGACCCTCGTGGTCACCATCGAGGCCGCCAAGACCGCCGCGGAGACCGTGGGCGAGGAGGCCGACGAGGAAGCCGCCGAGGACGCCGCGGAGTGATCTCCCCGGCTGGACGGCTCTGAGTGAAACTCATTGTCGGACTGGGCAATCCCGGTCCCGCTTACGAGAAGACCAGGCACAACGTCGGCGCGATGGTCGCCGACGGCCTGGTCTCCTCGTACGGCGAGAAATTCTCCGTGCACAAGCGCTCCGGCGCGCTGACCGCCACTGTGCGCATCGGCGGCGAACCGGTACTGGTCGCGAAGTCACGGACGTACATGAACGTCACGGGCAGGCAGATCGGCCCGCTGGCGTCGTACTACTCGGTCGCTCCCGGCGACCTGATCGTGCTCCACGACGAGCTCGACATCGACTTCGGTGCCGTGCGTCTCAAACTCGGCGGCGGTGAAGGCGGGCACAACGGCCTGCGCTCGATCAGCCAGACCCTCGGTACCCGCGACTACCTGCGCGTCCGTCTCGGCATCGGGCGCCCGCCCGGACGTCAGGATCCGGCCGATTACGTCCTCAAACCGTTTCCCGGTTCGGCGAAGGCCGAGGTTGAACTGCTGGTGGCCAACGGTGTCGACGCCGCCGAACTGCTCGTGAAGCAGGGACTCGAAGCCGCTCAGAACGTCGTTCACGCCTGGTAGTCGGCCCGACGTCACCGGACCCGCCCGACGAGCCTGCGGCCGTCGGGACAAATTTGCGCGACCGCCTTCCCGATCCCCTCGCCGTCGGCGATGATGTCCTCAGTCGACTCTTGATCAATTGATCAAATCCCGCGACATGAAGGAGGTCATCGGTATGACGGCGCCCGCAGGCGACACCAGAACCGACATCCCCGGGCTGCCCCGCCCGATCCGCTGGTCGGCGGCTACGGCAGCGTTCCAGATCGAGGGTGCGCGCGACGAAGGCGGCCGCGGTCGGTCGGTGTGGGATCTGTGGGTGCAGACGCCCGGCAAGGTGATCGACGGTTCCACCGCCGAACCAGGCCCCGACAGCTATCACCGGTGGGCCGAGGACGTCGCGCTCGCCGCCGGCCTCGGGCTCGACCGCTACCGGTTCTCCATCTCATGGACCCGGGTGCAGCCAGACGGCACCGGGCCTTCGAACCCCGCGGGCCTGGACTATTACTCGCGACTGGTCGACGATCTGCTCGCGGCGGGCGTCACGCCCTTTCCCACGCTGTATCACTGGGATCTGCCGGTGCCGATTCACGAGGCCGGCGGCTGGTGCTCACGCGACACCGCCGCACGCTTCGCGGACTACACGGAACTCGTCGCCGACCGGCTCGGCGACCGGGTGAAGAACTGGTACACGATCAACGAACCCGCGATGACCACGCTCCAGGGCTACGCCGTCGGCGCGCTCGCGCCCGGAGAGTTCCTGATCTTCGACGCCCTCCCGACCGCCCATCACCAACTGCTGGCTCACGGTCTGGCCACCCGAGCGCTGCGGGCGGCCGGAGCCGACGCCGTCGGCGTCGCCAACAACCACACGCACGTCCGGCCGCTGAATCCCGAGTCCCCCGCCGATCGTTCGGCCGTGGACGCCTACGACCTGCTCCACAATCGCATCTTCGCCGATCCGATTCTCACCGGCGCGTACCCGGACCTGTCCGCGTTCGGCCACGAGATGCCGGTGCGCGAGGGCGACATGGAGACGATCGGCCAGGCGCCCGACTTCTACGCGGTCAACTTCTACAACCCGACGACGGTGACCGCTCCGACGGGCGAGGACAATCCGATCCCCTTCGACATCGTCCCCACCCCGGGGGCACCGGTCACCGGATTCGGCGACGAGTGGCCGATCGTCCCCGAAGCGCTCACCGCGCTGCTCGTCGACTTCACCGAGCGCTATCGCGACCTCCCGCCCCTGATCGTCAGTGAGAACGGCGCCTCGTTCCCCGAGCCGGACCGTGCCGCACGCGTCGACGACGCTGACCGGATCTCGTATCTGGACGGTCATATCCGCGCGGTGGGAGCGGCCATCGCCGCCGGCGCCGACGTCGAGGAGTACACGGTGTGGTCGCTGATCGACAACTTCGAGTGGGCCGACGGCTTCACCCAGCGCTTCGGCCTGGTTCACGTCGACTTCGACACCGCCGAGCGCACGCCCAAGGCCTCCTACGACTGGTACCGCCGCGTCATCGAGGGGAACCGCGCGTGAACCGCCCCGCCCCGATCGGGCGCCGCTGGATGACACTGTTCACGCTCGCCTGGCTGGTGATCTGGATGGCGCAGCTGACACCCCTGCAACTGCTGTTGCCGCTGCAGCTCGACTCGCAGACCTCCGACGACGGCGACCGCTGGATCCACAGCGTGGTGGTGTCCGGCCTCATCCTCGGCATCGGCGCCCTGGCGGGCGTGGTCGCCGGTCCGCTCGCGGGTGCCGCGTCCGACCGCACCGACGGCTCCCGGTTCCCGTCGTGGCTGGGCGGCCGACGCCGAGTCTGGGCGCTCGGCGGCAGTTGGGGCATCGCGCTCTTCCTCGCGCTGACCGGGCTCGCCCACCGTCCCTGGCTGGTGGCGATCTGCTGGGTCGGGGTCTCGGTGGCAGTAGCGGTGGCATCGGCGGCGTTCACCGCGATGATCCCCGATCAGCTGGCGCCCGACCAGCGCGGCGCGGCCTCGGCGGCCATCGGTTCCTCACAGGCCCTCGGCATCGTCCTGGGCGTGGGCACGGTGGTGGTCCTCGGTCTCGATGTCCTGCCCGGTTATCTGGTGCTGGCCGCACTCGTCGTCGTGGTCGGCACGTGGGCGTCGATGGGCCTGCCCGACCGCCCGGCGCCGCGCAGCGAACTCGCGATCGGCATCACCGACCGCCCACGCTGGGCGTCCTTGCGAGACCGCGACTTCTGCTGGATGCTCGGCGGTCGACTCATCGCCAACGTCGGCAACGCACTCGGAACATCGTTGTTCCTGTTCTTCCTCCTCTACGGCCTGCACCAGGACAAGGACGCGGCCGAGGACAATCTTCTGATCCTGATCGTCGTGTACACGATCTTCGTGGTCGGCAGCTCCGTGATCTTCGGGATGATCTCCGACCGTCGGGGCCACCGCCGGACGCTCACCGTCGTCGCGGCGATGGTCCAGGCCTGTTCGGGACTGGTGATCCTCGCGCATCCCACGTATGCGGTCACGATGGCCGGCGCGGCTCTCATGGGTGTCGGCTACGGCGCGTTCATGACCGTCGGCCTCGCCTTCGCCACCGATCTGCTGCCGCACGTGGAGGATCACGGCCGGGACCTCGGCATCGTCAACGTCTCCGCGGCCCTGGGTCAGTTGGTCGGGCCCATGCTGGGAGCGGGACTGGTCGCCGCGGTCGGCGGATTCTGGCTGGTCTTCGCGATGGCATGTGTGTTGTCCGTGGTCGGAGGCCTGATGACGCTGGGCGCCCGGAACACCGACTCCGCCCCCGCGGTCGTCGAGCCGACATCCTCTGCCGACGCCGGTTCGGCCCGGAAGTAGAATTACGCCCGAGTGTCCGGCGCACCACGGTCGCCGGAATCGAGCAATGAGAACGGACGAATCTTGGCGACATTGGCTACCCCGTCGGGCCACCCGAACGTTGCGATGCTGGGCATCGGCGCATACCGCCCCAAGCGACTGATCACCAACGACCAGCTGTGCCGGGTGCTCGACTCGTCCGACGACTGGATCTTCGAGCGCAGCGGCATCCGCAACCGTCGCTGGATCAGCGGCGACGAGACGATGCGGAGCATGTCAGCGGCGGCCGCCGATCGCGCGATCGTCAACTCCGGTGTCGATCGCGAGAAGATCGATCTGATCATTCTCGCCACCAGCAGCTGGCCGTGGAACGTCCCGCACGGAGCCCCGATCATCGCCTCCGACATCGGCCTCAACGGCATCCCCGCCTTCGATGTGGCGGCAGGCTGCGGCGGCTTCGGTTACGCCCTCGGCGTCGCCGCCGACGCGCTCCGCGCGGGCAGCGCACACTATGCCGTCGTCATCGGCGTCGAGACCATGTCCGTCGGTCTCGACCCGACCGACCGCAGCACCGGATTCATCTTCGGAGACGGGGCCGGAGCGGTGGTCGTGGGGCCGAGCGAGGTGAACGGAATCTCCCCGGTGGTGTCCGGCAGCGACGGCGAGAACGCCGAGGCCATCGCGCAGAACATCAACACCGTCGACTACATGGCACGATCGGTCGAGTACCAGGAGAAGGATCCGCAGACCGATCCCGTCGGGCGGATGATCATCAAGATGGAGGGGCCCAGGGTGTTCCGCTGGGCCGCCATCACCCTGCCCAAGGCGCTGACCAAGCTGCTCACCGAGTCGGGTGCGGGGCCCTCGGACATCGAGGTCTTCGTCCCGCACCAGGCCAACGCCCGGATCAACGAGCTGATGCGGAAGAATCTCGGCCTGCCCGACGACCTGCCGATGGCGGGCGACATCGAGAACACCGCGAACACGTCGGCGGCCTCGATCCCGCTGGCCATCGAGGAGATGCTGGCGACCGGCAAGGCCCAGGGCGGCCAGCTGGCCCTCATCCTCGGCTTCGGCGCGGGTCTGAGCTACGCCGGCTGCGTGGCGACACTTCCGCCGGCCCCGACCGTCTCGTCCTTCGACGGGCTCGACGAGGCCGAGCCGGGACCCCTCGCCGCGCATCTGGCCGGCATCGTCGACTGACGCCGGTCCTGACGCGGTCGACTGACGCCGGTCGGGCTCAGGCGTTCTCCTTCCGGAAGACGCTGGTGCCCCACCATCCGCCCAGGGCGCTGAGCACGATCGCCGCCAGCAGACCCCACGCCACCTGCGACGACATCACGTCGCCGAGGAACGAACGGCGCACCGAGTCCACGATCCAGCGGAAGGGCATGAAGTCCGACACGCGCTCGAGCCACGCCGGCCCGAGAGTCATCGGCAGGAGGATGCCCGACAGCAGCAGGATCGGCATCAGCAGCATGTTGAGGACCGGCGCCATCACGTCCTCGCTCTTGGTGGTGAGCGCCAAGGCGTTCGACGCGGCGGCGCAGGCACCGCCGACCAACAGCGTGATGACGATGCCGAGAACGATGCCCGGCACCGAGGCCCGCATTCCCATCGCGTAGCCGAGAGCCACGAGGATCAGTGCCTGGACGAGCAGCTGCAGGAGGTCGCGCAGGAGCCGGCCGAACAGCAGCGAGGTCCGGCCGGCCGGTGTCACGCGCTCGGCTTCGATGACGCCCTCACGCCACTCGCCGATCAGCCCGAACCCGGCGAACATGGCACCGAACATTCCGAGCTGCACCAGCAGACCGGGAACGAGGAAGGTGTACGCGTTGTCGCCGACTCCCGGGAACTGCGCGACCAGCGGTTTCAGCAACGGCCCGAAGAGGACCAGATACATCACCGGTTGCATGATGCCGATGAGGACCCACGCGGGATTGCGCAGATTCATCCGCAGCTGCCGGCGGAAGACGATGTACGACTCAC
Organism: Gordonia cholesterolivorans; assembly: GCF_039531975.1. Classification (NCBI taxonomy): domain Bacteria; kingdom Bacillati; phylum Actinomycetota; class Actinomycetes; order Mycobacteriales; family Gordoniaceae; genus Gordonia; species Gordonia cholesterolivorans. The sequence goes on from NZ_BAAARB010000001.1 coordinate 47,906, forward strand.
GCAGAAATCTCATCGGACACCTCCTCGGTGTCGGCAGCGGCCTCCGCATCGCGAAGACTGCGGCCGGTCAGGGTCAGGAAGACATCGTCGAGGGTCGGCCGCATGATCTCGATGGACTCGATCGTGTTGCCTCTCGCCTCGAGTTCGCGCAACAGCCCCGGCACCACCTTCGCCGACCCGCGGAGCCGGGCCCGGACTCCGACGCCGTCGACGCGGATCTCGGTGGCACCGAGCGACTCCAGTTGCGCCGCCGCGCGTGCGACGGGTTCACCGGCGCCGAACTCCAGGTGCACCAGATCGCCGGACACCTGTGACTTGAGGTTCTCCGGTGTGTCGGCCGCGACGATCCGGCCGTTGTCGATGATCATGATCCGGTCCGAGAGCGCGTCCGCCTCATCCAGGTAATGCGTGGTCAGGAACACCGTGGCACCGCGCTCGGTGCGCAGCTTGGAGATGTGTTCCCACAGGTTCGCGCGCGCCTGCGGGTCCAGCCCCGTCGTCGGCTCGTCGAGGAAGACCAGCGTCGGATCGTGGATCAGTCCCATCGCGATGTCGAGTCGGCGCCGCTGACCGCCCGACATGTTCTTGGGCATGCGATCCCACAGTCCGTCGAGTTGCAGTTGCGCGAACAGTTCCTTACCTCGTCGCACGGCGTCACGTCTGCTCATGCCGTACAACTGGCCGTGGTCGGCCACCTCGTCTCCGGCCAGCGCCTGAGAGAACGTCGCACCCATCTGGGAGACATAGCCGATGCTGCGCCGCACCTGAACCGACTCGGTGGTGACGTCGTACCCGTTGACCGTCGCGGTCCCCGCCGTCGGGCGCAGGAGCGTAGTCAGCATTCGCAAGGTCGTCGTCTTGCCCGCGCCGTTGGGGCCGAGGAAGCCCACCACCTCCCCTTCGGCGATGTCCAGGTCGACGCCGTCGACCGCACGGACCTCGCGTTTGGACTTGCCCTTGCCGGTGACGAAAGTCGCGACGAGTCCGCGTGCGTGAATCATCCCGGTTCCTTCCGGTAGTCAAATTTGACTAGTCAATAGTGCGACGACGGCAGGCGGCGTGTCAATGGCCGGTCATGTTCGGCGGGTGGTCGGTTCGGCGGGTAGTCAGTTCGGCGCGCGGTGCAGCGCCGCGCGATAGCGTTCGCGATCCTCGACGATCTGGTAGCCGGGGTCGTCGGCGGGCGGCGCCCACCGGCCGGTGTCCTCGAAGCTGAGCGCGCCGGAGGCGATGTCGGCGAGCACCCCGTCGAGCCAGTGCAGTTCCACCTCCGCGAACTGCTTCCACAGTGCCAGAGAGCGCAACGCGTGCGGCGGTGCGTAGACCCGCCCGTCCTCCGGTGGCATGACGTCGCCGATGGCCCGGCGCACCGCGTCCCGGCGGGCGCGCAGAGCCGCTTCCGCGCGCCGGTCGTCGAGCATCGGGAGCAGTCCGAACGCGGCTTGGAAAGCGTGGCGGTCGTAGATGTTCACCTCCGAGACCCCGGCGACGATCGCGTCCTCCAGCACTACCCTGCCTGCTTCGGCGAGTTCGTACACCACCACGTCGCGACCGCCGTCGCCGATCGTGTGATCGATCAGGAGCCCCTGGCCCGCCAGAGATCGCAGAGCGTGGTAGATCGATCCGGGATTGATGCTCGCCCAGGCGTCGACCTGCCACGACATCAGCTCGCGCCGGATCTGATAGCCGTTCACCGGCTCGAACAATCCGACCGCGCCGAGCACCAGGAGCCGAGTGGTCGTGACGGACATACCTGTCACGGTAATCCGGTCAGTGCCGGAGCGGACGCACTACCCGGCGGCGCTAGATGTCCGGGGAGTACAGCTGACATGGAGGTGTCTAGAGGTCGCCCGTCAGATAGTGATCCATCACCGGCCCCACCTGGCGGGCGAGCTTGTCCGGCGTCGCACTCGCGATCTCGGGTAGCGCGAAGACGTAGCGGGCCATCACCAGGCCCAGCATCTGGCTCGCGACCAGCGAGATCCTCCGCTGCCTCTGATCGCCTCGCGCCGCGTCGTGCAGGACTCGTCCGGCCGCACCGAGGAAGAACTCCCGCACTCTGCCCGCGACCTCGTCGTCCGTCGCCGCCACACGCAGCATCGCGATCGCGCGCAGCCGCTGCTCCGGATTCTCCTCCCAGAAGCCGATGGCGCGGCGAACGAGCGCGACGCCGACGTCCGTCGACTCCGCGACCCCGGCCAGGATGTCGGCCGGATCGCGCTCCGGAGTCAGCGCCGCCACCAGCAGGCCCGATTTGGTTCCGAAGTAGTGGTGGATCAACGCGGCGTCGACGCCGGCGGCCCGCGCGACCTCGCGCATCGACGTGCGGTCGAATCCCTTGGCGGCGAACAGCTCCCGGGCAGCGTCGAGGATCGCACCGCGAGTCCGGCCGGCTCCGTCGTCGCCCGGCGGCCGCCCCCTGGTGCGTGCGTTCACTGCGCCGGCCGTTCCCGGGCGAGAACCAGCATCCGTTCCTCGATGGTGGCTCGGACGGGTTCGCACTCGGCGGAGACTCCCGCGGCGTCGAGTACCGCGTCGATCTGCGCCGGATCGGTGTCGGGCACTCGGATGTCGCGGCCGGCCAGGATCACCGGCACGTCGGCGTCGTTCAACGCCGCGAAGGCCGCCGCCCAGTCGTCGGTGCGAACGGCGATCGCGCGGGTGTCGCCGATGATGTCGTCCTCGCTGCCCGAACCGACCAGCCGACCGCCGACCATCAGGAGCAGCCGGTCGCACTGCTGCGCTTCCTCCATGTAGTGCGTCGTGACCAGCACCCCGACGCCGGCCTCCGCCTGCTGACGGATGGTGTCCCACAGCCGGGCGCGGGCGAGGGCGTCGACGCCGGACGTCGGTTCGTCGAGAACGAGGACTTCCGGTCGGTGAGCGAGGGCGATGGCGAACGCCGCCTGCCGCTGGGCGCCCAGGGACAGATCCCGCACGAGGGTGCGCCGCACGTCGGAGAACCGGCCGGGCAGTTCGGCGTTCTGCGCGCGGTAGGCGTCGGCGCTGAACTCCAGGTTCTCCTCCACCGTGAGGTCGGTGTAGAGCCCCAGGTTCTGCGGAACGTAGCCCAATCGTGCACGACGATCCCGATCCGGCGCGCCGCCGAGGACCTCGACGGAGCCCTCGGACGCCGCCAACAGGCCCAGAAGCATGCGGATGAGCGTGGTCTTCCCCGCTCCGTTGGCCCCGATGAGCCCGACCACTTCGCCTGCTTCGACGCTCATCGACACATCGTCGACAGCGGTGACGTCGCCGAATCGCCGGGTCACCGACCGCGCCCGCAGCACCGGTTCACTCATGCCGTCACCTCCCGTCGCATCCGGTCGGCGAGCGACAGTGAGATGACGATGTCCTCCAGATCGGGGTCCACCGGTTCGAGATCGACCGGGCGGGTCTCGCCGCCGGGCCGTTCGTCGGGCCAGTACTCGTGACGCTCGCGTCCCCGGCGCCATGACCACTCCGGTCGCGCAGGCTGTGCCGAGCGAGTGACGACTCCGGTGAATCCGGAGCGCACGTCGTCGTAGGAGCCCTGTGTCAGAACCCGTCCGGAGTCGAGGACCACCAGGTGCCCGGCGCGTTCGCCTCGTCCAGGTACGTCGTCGACATCAGGACCGCGGCGCCTTCCGCCGCCGCCTCGGAGATCATCCGCCACAGATCGATGCGGCTGACCGGATCGACTCCGGTGCTCGGCTCGTCCATGACCAGCAGCTCGGGCCGGTGCAGCATCGCCATGGCTGCTCCCAGTTTGCGGCGCATACCGCCGGATAGCGCGGAGGCGGTCCGGTCCGCCGCGTCCGCGAGGCCGGCACGCCCGATCAGTTCGTCGCACCGCCGGTCGAGCTCGGTTCCGCGCAGGCCGTAGATCCCGCCGACGAACTCCAGGTTCTGCCGCACCGTCAGCGCCGCCCAGCTGCCCGGGCCCGCGGCGAGGAATCCGATGTGGTTCTTCCGCGGCGCACGCACCGTGCCCGTCGTCGGCGCGAGTTCACCGACCACGGTGCGCAGCAGCGTCGACTTGCCCGCGCCGTCGCCGCCGACCAGTGCGACGACCGTCCCGGCCGGCGCCCGCACGGACACATCGTCGAGGGCCGTCCGGTCACCGAACCGCACGCTCACCCCGTCGATCTCGGCGATCATTCGGCGCCCGCCTCGCTCGCCGCGTTGTGCACCTTCGGCGCGTTGGGAGCGAGATCACGCCGGAAGCGGAGCGTCGCCCCGGTGAACACCACGACGGCCATCACCGCCAGGACCACCAACGGGAGCCACAGCGACGAGATCGGCGCATCGCGCAGCATCACCCCCTGGGAGATCATCGTGAAATAGGTCAGCGGCAGCAGATAACCGATCCACCGCACGCCCGCGGCCATCGCTTCCAGCGGAAAGATCATGCCGGAGAGCAGAATCTGCGGCATCAACAGCATGAATGCGGTCTGAATCGCCTGCCCGGTGGTCTGGGAGACGGTCGAGATGAAGACTCCCAACCCGAGGACCACGAACAGGAAGAGCGCTGATCCCAGCGCGAATATCAGCACGTTCCCGTTGAACGGGACGTCGAACAACAGCATGCCGAGGACGGTCACGATGATCAGGTCGACCGCCGCGAGCAGGAAGTACGGCACGATCTTTCCGAGAATCACCTGACTCGGCCGGATCGGCATCACCGCGAGTTGTTCCAGTGTGCCAGCCTCCCGCTCCCGCACCAGACCGATGCTGGTGATGATGGTGCCGATGAACGTGAGGATCAGACCGATGATCGCGGGCACCATCACCCACGACGTCTTCAGATCCGGGTTGAAGAGGACCTCGACGTGGATCCGGTCGCCGAACTTGTTGAGCACCCCGACGCTCGACTGGGCGGCGAACATGTTCGACCGTCGACGAACGCCGTCGCCTGCTCCCCGGGACCGGCGGGGGCCACCACCGCGACATCGACCTCGTTCTCGCGCAGCAGGTCCTTCGCGTCTGCGGCCGTGCGGTCGGGGTAGGTATCGGTGACATCGAAGTACCCGGGCAGCGACTGCGCCACCTGTGTCGCCGTCGGCCCGACCACCGCGGTCTTGACCGAGGAGACGTAGAAGTTGGCCGCGTACCCGAAGATCACCAGCAGCAGAAGCGGCAGGACGATCAGCATGGCCATCGTGCGGGGGTCTCGCCTGAGTTCGCGGAACTCCTTGAGGATCATCGCGCGCATAGGACCATCTGACCACTGCGAGCCACTCTGGTCAACGCTTGATGAATATTTTACCGACCCACTCGGCGCCTCGCGTTACTTCCAGGTAACTGCGCGGCCGTGAGAGCGTGGAAGACAAAGGTGTGCTCCGGCACACATGCCTAGCGATCGGAGACCCAGATATGGCCGAATTGCCTGAAGCCGTCGGCACACAGATGATCGGCATGCTCGGGATCGGCGCCCACCGCCCCGAGCGCGTCGTCACGAACGACGAGATCTGCGAGCACATCGACTCCTCGGACGAATGGATCTACACCCGCACCGGCATCAAGAGCCGGCGGTTCGCGCGCCGGGACGAGACCGTGGTGGAGATGGGCGTCAACGCCGGCCGCAAGGCGATCGCCAACGCCCTCCTTTCGGGCGCGGACATCGATGCGGTCATCCTCGCCACCAACACCCATCTGCTGCTGACGCCCGCCGGCGCCGTCGCGATCGCCACCGAACTCGGTGCCAACGGAGTCCCCGCGTTCGACGTCACCGTCGGCTGCGCCGGATTCGGCTACGCGCTGTCGCTGGCCTCCGACATGGTGCGCGGCGGCAGCGCCACTCACGTACTGGTGGTCGGTGCCGAACAACTGTCGGTGACTCTGGACATGACCGACCGCACGAACTGCTTCATCTTCGGCGACGGCGCGGGCGCCGTGGTGGTCGGCCCCACCGAGAAGCAGGGCCTCGGCCCGGTGGTGTGGGGAAGCGACGGAACCCAGTTCAACGCGATCCGGCAGGACATCGACTGGGTCAGCTACATGGACGCCGGCGACATCGAGAAGCGGCCGTACCTGCGGCTCGAGGGCACCGCCGTGTTCCGCTGGGCCGCGTTCGAGATGGGCAAGGCCGCTCAGCGCGCCCTCGACGTCGCCAAGGTCGACGCCGCCGACATCGACGTCTTCGTTCCGCATCAGGCCAATTCGCGGATCAACGAGTTGCTTGCGCGCAGTCTGAAGTTCCCCGAGTCGACTGTCGTGGCGAACGACATCGAGAAGACCGGCAACACCTCGGCGGCGTCGATTCCGCTCGCCATGGAGGACCTGCTCTCCACCGGGCAGGCCAAACCCGGCGACACGGCCCTCCTGCTCGGTTACGGCGCCGGGCTCAGCTACGCCGCTCAGGTCGTCACGATGCCGCCGATACCGTTCGAGTGAGAGCTCCGAGAATTTCGGCTCCCGCAGCGCTCTGTGAGACCGTTGCGGGAGCCGAAATTTCTTCGATCACCAGAACTGGTCTTAGGTGAGCTTACCGGCCATCACCACGACCACCACGAGCAGCGCCACCCGAACCACGCCCGTGCCACGGCCGAGCACCAGCGTCGATCCCAGCACCGATCCGGCGATGTTGGCCGCGGCCAGGATCGCGCCCAGCGTCCACCACACGTCGCCCTGCACCGCGAAGACCACGAGTGCACCGCCGTTGGTGGCAGTGTTCGCCACCTTCGCCAGCGTGGCACTGGTGAGGAAACTCTGGCCGAGAAGCGCCGTCAACGTGATGATCAGGAACATGCCGGTCCCCGGACCGAAGATTCCGTCGTAGAAGCCGATGACGCCGAAGGCCACCAGCGCCGCCGCGTAGCGGCCGCGCCGGATCGGTCTCGAACCGGCGGCGCTCGCCGACCCGAACTCCGGGCGGCGCGCCACGAAGAGACCGACCGCCACCATCAGCACGATGACCACCGGCCGCATCACGTCAGAACTGGGGGCTCCGGCGGCCAGCGCGCCGAGCGCGGCACACGAGGCGGCGACGGGCACGCTCGCCGCGGCGAGCCCGCGGTCGACCGGCACCCGCCGCAGGTACAGCACCGCCGCGGTCGCGGTCCCCCAGATCGCGGTGAGCTTGTTGGTGCCGAGTGCCGTCGCCGGCGCCATCGACGGAAAGACGATGAGCAGCAGCGGGATCAGCACCAGTCCGCCTCCGCCGACCACCGCGTCGATCCAGCCCGCGACCACCGCGCCGCCGATCAACAGGGTCAGCACGGCTGGATCGGGCAGCGGCACGGGGATTCCTTCGCTCACTCGGAGATTTTGCGTCTGACGTCGGCAGACAGATAGCGTAATCGAGTGAGTTCTGAGGTCATCGCACGCGAGGTGAAGCGCCGTCGAACCTTCGCCATCATCTCCCATCCCGACGCGGGCAAGTCGACGATGACCGAGGCCCTGGCGCTGCACGCCCGGATGATCAGCGAGGCAGGCGCGGTGCACGGCAAGGGCGGCCGCCGATCCACCGTCTCGGACTGGATGGAGATGGAGAAGGCACGCGGAATCTCCGTGAGCTCCACCGCACTCCAGTTCAGCTATTCGCCGGGCGACGCCGACGCCGCCGATGCACCGAACGTCATCAATCTCGTCGACACACCCGGTCACTCCGATTTCTCCGAGGACACCTACCGGGTGCTGACGGCGGTGGACGCGGCCGTCATGCTGATCGACGCGGCGAAGGGACTGGAGCCGCAGACGCTGAAGCTGTTCCAGGTCTGCCGCCACCGCGGAATCCCGGTCATCACCGTCGTGAACAAGTGGGACCGCCCCGGCCGAACCCCGCTGGAGCTGATCGACGAGATCAGCGAGCGCATCGGCCTGATCCCGACCCCGCTGTACGTTCCGGTCGGCATCGCCGGCGACTACCGCGGTCTGCTCGACCGCCGCACCGGCGACTACATCCACTTCGAGCGCACGGCGGGCGGAGCGAAGATCGCGCCGGAGGAACTCCTCACCGCCGACCAGGCGGCCGAGCGCGAGGGCGACGCGTGGGTGGCCGCCCGGGAGGAGAGCGAACTCCTCGCCGAGCTGGGCCAGGACCACGACCAGGAGATGTTCCTGGCGGGCCAGACGTCGCCGATGATCTTCACCTCGGCCATGCTGAACTTCGGCGTGCGGCAGCTGCTCGACGCCCTCGTCGAGTTCGCGCCGCCGCCGCGCGGGCGCGAGTCGATCGACGGCGTCGAGCGCGCCGTGACCGACCCGTTCAGCGCCGTCGTCTTCAAGGTCCAGGCCGGCATGGACACCAGTCACCGCGACCGCCTCGCCTACATGCGGATCGTGTCCGGCGAGTTCGAGCGCGGCATGGTCGTCACGCACGCGCAGACCGGCAAACCGTTCGCGACGAAGTACGCGCAGGCGGTGTTCGGGCGCGACCGCTCCACCGTCGACACCGCGTTCCCGGGCGACGTGGTCGGCCTGGTGAACGCGATGGCACTGGCCCCCGGCGACACGCTGTACATCGACCCCCGGATCCAGTACCCGCCGATCCCCTCGTTCGCTCCCGAACACTTCTCGTCGCTGCGCGTCACCACCGCCGACAAGTACAAGCAGTTCCGCAAGGCCGTCGACCAGATGGACGCCGAAGGCGTGGTCCAGGTGCTGCGCAACGACGTCCGCGGCGACGCCTCGCCGGTCCTGGCCGCCGTCGGCCCGATGCAGTTCGAGGTCGTCACCGCGCGAATCAAGGCGGAGTTCAACGTCGACACCATCATCGAACCGCTCGGATACAGCCTCGCCCGCCGCACCGACGAACAGAGCGCACCCGAGCTCAACCGTCAGCGCGGCGTCGAGGTCTTCACCCGCAGCGACGGCGCGATCCTCGCCCTGTTCTCCGACAAGTGGCGCCTGCAGTACATCGAGAAGGAACACCCCGATCTGCTGCTGGAGCCGCTGGTCGCCGCGGCCGACTGATGGTCCCGCTGCGCCGCGCCGCGGTGCCCCTGATGCTCCTGGGCCTGACCGCCTGCGGCACCGACGCGACGACCGTCGACGAATCGGTCCCACCGCCTCCGCACAACGGGTCGACCAAGACGCTCGCCGACGGTGACTGCTCGGCGACACCCGCGGCCGGCCGGATCGTCCGGAGCGGTTACGGGCTGAACTATTCGCGCGGCACGATGACGGTCTCGGTGAAGCGTCCCGGCTCGCAGCGCTGCGTCGCCTTCGCCAAGTCCGGCCGCACCGACCCCGCGGTGCCGCCGGACACGCTGCTGTTCACCTTCACCGGAGACCGCGGCGAGGGCGGGCAACTGGAGTTCCTGGCGGTCGATCTCGCGGGTGGGATCCTCCCCTGGCCGGCCGGTGCGTCGGCCCGGGAGCCCGGGGCGCCTATCACCGCGACCGTCGGCGTCTCGCTCGACGGCACGTACTTCACATCCGCCACGTGCACGCTGCGGCTCGCAACCGTGACCGAGACGAGGGCTGCAGGTCGATTCGACTGCCCCGACGCGCTCGCTGCGCGGGCGAATCCCTTCGATCCCGACGACGACGTCTCCTACGACGATCCGACGGTCCCGGCGGCCCCACCCGAGTCGGCGGCGCTGTCGGGTCTGTTCACCGTGGAGAAGTAGGTCCGGACGCAGTCGCGCTAGGCGATGATCGCGGCGACGGTCGCGGCATCCACCTCTTCGACGGTCGCGGGCGAGAACGCCGGATTCCGGTCCTTGTCGACGAGGACCGCGCGGACGCCCTCGACGAAGTCGGGATGCCGGGTGATGCGGCCGGCCGCGGCCAGTTCACGGTCGAGACACTCGGCGAGCGATGAGGTCGCCCCCGCGGTGATCAGCCCGGCCGTCACCCACAGGCTGGTCGGTGACGCCGACGCCAGCAGATCGAGCATCTCCTCGGCCCACGCGTCACCGACCGCACCGCGCAGGCCGCCCACGATGCCGACGACGTTGTCGTCGTCGAAGTACTCGGCGATCTTGCGCAGCGGGAGATCGCTGGTGACCGGCCCACGATGGTCGGCGAGTGCGTCCCGCAGCGGGTCTCCGCGGCGGACGGCGTTCGCCACATCGTCGATCCGCTCCGACGGCACGAAATGAGTCGCGAGTCCGATGGCGACGGCATCGGCGCCGCGCAGGCGTGCGCCTGTCAGCCCGAGCCACATCCCGACGCCCTGCGGCAGACGCGGAAGGAAATACGTGGACCCCACATCGGGGAAGAACCCGATCGCGGTCTCCGGCATCGCGATCAACGCCTTCTCGGTGACCACCCGGACCTCGCCGTGCACGCTGATGCCCAGTCCACCACCCATGGCCGCACCGTCGACGAGGGCGACGTACGGCTTCGGGTACTCCGCGACGAGCTGGTTCAGCCGGTACTCGGCGGCGAAGTACCGGACCACCTCGTCGCTCTCACCGGCGAGCACGTGGTCGCGCACCACGCGGATGTCGCCGCCGGCGCAGAAGGCGCGATCACTCGAGGAGGTGACCAGCACGGTCTCGATCGCATCGTCGTCGCCCCATTCCTCCAGCACGGAGTGCATCTCGGTGATCATCGACAGATCCAGGGCATTGAGCGCGCGGGGGCGGTCGAGGACGATCTCGCCGACGCCGCCGCGCACCTGGGTGCGGATGTAGGACATTCAGTCACGGTAGCGCAGCGTCCGTACCGCAGAAGAGAACGGGCGGGTCGAGCGACCGCTCGACCCGCCCGAGTACCCGATCAGCTGCGGGAGGTGTTCTCCGCGACGCGGCCGGTGTTCTCGGCGATACGAGCGGTGTTCTGGCTGATCTTGAAGATCGCGATGTACAGCTCGAAGATCACGCGCGCGAGGATCAGATAGATGAGGTACACCAGCGGCACGATGATCAGTGCCACGATCACCGTCAACAGGCCCGCGCCGACGTTGTCGCCCATCTCGGCGAAGCCGGAGATCACGCCGCCGATCAGTGCGATCGCGGCGATGATGGTGAACACGATCGTGACGATCATGTACAGCACCGGGATCACCCGGGTGGCGACCATCTTGCTGAACTGGAAGTCGAAGAGCGCCGACAGGAAGGAGCCGGACTCCTCCGGCGGCGGCTGGTGAGCGGCACCGGGATCGACCGGGTAGGTCGGCTGGTTGTAGGCGCCGAACTGCTGCGTGTAATCGGACGGCTGGCCGTAGCCTCCGGGCTGCTGGCCGTACGTCTGCCCGTACTGGGGCTGACCGTACGGCGTCTGGCCGGGCTGGGATTGGCCGGGCTGGGATTGGCCGGGTTGGGATTGACCGTAGTCGGGCTGACCGGGCTGGGACTGACCGGGCTGGGACTGGCCGGGCTGCGGTTGACCGGGCTGGGACTGTCCGTGATCGGGCTGCTCGCCCTCGGGCTGGTTGAACGGATCGTTAGGCGGAGTCGTCATATGTGAACCTCTCAGGAGTCATGCCTGATCGCCAGGTCGGCGACACTTGGTTGGAACAACGTAACAACTAGCTGTGACCCTCGCAGGCTCCCCGGCCGACACCGTCACGCGATGCGGTCGCGTCACGTATCGGGCCGGCGCACGCGCACGCGCGCCGCGGTCACGAATCGAGCAGTTCGGCCGCCTCCATCCACTCGGCCTCGGCGATCTCCTTGGCCGCCACCACTTCCCGGAGTCTGGCGTCCAGATCGGCGAGCCGCTCGGGGTCGACGGCGGCGTCGACCATCTCGGCGTGGAGCTTCTCCTCCTGCGCACTGAGCTTCTCCATCTGACGCTCCGCGCGGCCGAGTGCCTTGCGCGCCGCCTGGTGTTCGGCGGCCGAGAGTCCGCCGTCACCGGACGCGGGCTTCGGCTCGGCGGCCGGAGCGGATCGGCGGGCCGGAGGCGCATCGGTCTCGGCAGCCCGTCGTTCCAGGTACTGGTCGATTCCGCGCGGCAGGTTCGTCAGCGCGCCGTCGCCGAACAGCGCCCAGGTGCTGTCGCAGACCCGTTCGATCAGATACCGGTCGTGGCTGATCACGACCAGCGTTCCGGCCCAGGAGTCGAGCAGATCCTCCACCTGCTGGAGCGTGTCGATATCGAGATCGTTGGTCGGCTCGTCGAGCAGCAGCACATTGGGTTCGGCCATCAGCACACGCGTGAACTGCAGGCGGCGACGTTCGCCGCCGGACAGGTCTCCGACCGGCGTGCGCTGTCGCGCCGGGGAGAACCCGAGCCGTTCCGCGAGCTGACTCGCCGACAACTCCTTGTCGCCGAGCGTCACATGACCGGCCACCTCCTCGACAGCGTCGAGCACGCGCAGGGTGGGATCGAGGTCGTCGAGTTCCTGACGCAGCCAGCCGATCGAGACGGTCTTGCCCTCGATGCGGCGGCCCGGCGACACCGGCACCTCGCCGGCGAGCGCCCGCAGGAGCGTGGTCTTGCCGGAACCGTTGACCCCGACGAGGCCGACCCGCTCCCCCGGCGCCAGCCGCCAGGTGGTGTCCTCGAGCAGCACTCGACCCTCGGCGCCGTCCGACGACGGTGCGGTGAGCCGCGCGTTCTCGAGTTCGATGACCACGCGGCCGAGGCGGCGCTTGGCGAATGCGGAGAGTTCGACGGTGTCGCGCGGCGGGGGCACGTTCGCGATCAGCTTCTCGGCCGCCTCCACCCGGTAACGCGGCTTGGACGTGCGCGCTGGAGCACCGCGCCGCAGCCACGCCAGTTCCTTGCGCGCGAGGTTGCGCCGGCGCTCCTCGGCGGCATCGGCCTGCCTGGCGCGTTCGGCTCGCGCGAAGATCCAGTCGTTGTAGCCGCCCTCGTATTCGTCTACGCGCCCGGAGTGGACCTCCCACGTGCGGGTGGCGACGGTGTCCAGGAACCAGCGGTCGTGAGTGACGACGATGAGCGCGCTGCGCCGGTTCACCAGATGTTCGGCGAGCCAGTGAACGCCCTCGATGTCGAGATGGTTGGTCGGTTCGTCGAGGATCAGCAGGTCGGAGTCGGTCACCAGCGCGGCCGCGAGGGCCGTCCGACGACGTTGCCCTCCGGAGAGCTCGCCCACCTTGCGGTCGAGGATCGCGTCGACCCCGATACCTGCGAGGATGCCGCGGATCCGGGCGTCGCCGGCCCACTCGTGTTCGGGGGCGTCGGCGCCGACCACCGCGTCGGCGACGGTGATGCCGGGATCGAGGTCGCCGCCCTGAGTGACCGTCGCGATGTGGATGCCACCCGCCCGCGAGAGGCGCCCGGAATCGGGTTCGGTGATGCCCGCCAGGATCTCGAGCAGGGTCGTCTTACCGCCGCCGTTGAGCCCGACGACGCCGATGCGCTCACTCTCGTGCACGCCGACACTGACCTCGTCCAGAAGCGGCTTGATGCCGAAGCTCTTGCTGATGCGTTCGGCGTTGATCAGCGACGTATTGGTACGCGGGGGCATTCGTGCTTTCCGTTCAGTCAGTCGTCCAGCGAGGTCAGTCGTCCAGCGAGGTCAGTGGTCGGCGAGGTCAGTTGACCGCGATGAGGCGGGCGCCCGCCACCGGCCCGGACGCGGTCCGCACGGCCTTGGCCACACCGGACCCGGACAGTTCGGCGGCCACCCGGACGGCGGCGTCTTCGTCGGCGCACAGGAACGCGCAGGTGGGCCCGGACCCGGAGACGATCCCGGCGAGCGCTCCGGCCTCGCGGCCCGCCCGCAGGGTGCGCCGCAGCATCGGCTGCAGCGACAGCGCGGCCGGCTGCAGATCATTGTGGAGCAAAGGGGCCACGGCGCGCACATCGCCCGATGCGAGCGCCTGCATCAGCTCGTCCGGACGGGCGACGCCCGCGGCGGCGGGCTGGTCATCGCCGTCGCGGGCCCGGAGCCGGTCGATCTCCCGGTACACGTCCGGAGTGGACAGCCCGCTGCCCGACACCGCGAGCACCCAGTGCAACGCGCCGCGGTGCAGCACCGGCAGCAGTTGCTCTCCCCGGCCGGTGCCGAGCGCTGCGCCGCCGACCACGGAGAACGGGACGTCCGAGCCCAGTTCCGCGGCGATGGCGAGGAGTTCGTCGCGGGCGATGTCGAGCCGCCAGAGCCGGGCCGCAGCGACGAGCGCCCCGGCGGCGTCGGCCGAGCCGCCGGCCATGCCCCCGGCCACCGGAATCGTCTTGTCGATGGTGATCGCCACGTGCGGGTCCATCCCGGCATGCCGCGCCAACGCGACCACGGCCCGCGCGGCGAGGTTCGTCGCATCCGACGGCACCTGTCGGCGGTTCTCGCCGCGGACGGTCACCGACAGCGCGTCGTCGCCGCGCACGGTGACCTCGTCGTAGAGCGACAGCGCACAGTACAGCGTCGACAGTTCGTGGTATCCGTCGTCGCGGAGCGGCCCGACGCCCAGGTGCAGATTAATCTTCGCCGGGACCCGGGCGGTCGCGCCACCCATCATCGGGCGGCTCCGGTCTCGATCCCGGCTGCGTGGCCGGCGCGCGCGAGCCGGACGAAGTCATCGACGTCGCACCGTTCCCCGCGGAGCCCGGGGTCGATTCCCGCCGCTCGGAGGAGTTCTTCGGCCCGCGGGGCGCTGCCCGCCCACGACGAGAGCGCCGACCGCAGGGTTTTGCGGCGCTGAGCGAATGCGGCGTCGATCGCGGCGAATGTCTGCGCCCGCAGCTCCGGGTCGGTCCCGTAGACGTCGCGGCGGTCGATGCGGACCAGGCCCGACTCGATCTTGGGTTCGGGCCAGAAGACGTGTTTGCCGACGGAACCGGCTCGGGCCACGTCGCCGAAGAAGCGGGCCTTCACGCTCGGCACCCCGTAGATCCGGCCGCCCGGAGCGGCGGCGAGACGGTCGGCAACTTCGGCCTGCACCATCACGAGCGCGGTGCGGATGGTCGGGAACTGCGCCATGAGGTGCAACAGCACCGGAACCGCGACGTTGTACGGCAGGTTCGCGACCAGCGCGGTCGGCGCGTACGGGAGGTCGGCGGGGGTGACGGTGAGGGCGTCCGCGGTGACGACGTCGAAGTTCGCCGCCTGTGCGGGCGCGAACTCGGCGATCGTCCGTGGCAGTCGCGCGGCGAGCGTGCGGTCGATCTCCACCGCCACCACGCGGCCGGCCTCGGCGAGCAGCGCGAGGGTCAGCGATCCGAGTCCCGGTCCCACTTCCAGAACCACGTCGTCGGCACCGACGCCGGACACCGACACGATCCTGCGAACGGTGTTGGCGTCGTGGACGAAGTTCTGCCCCAGCGTCTTGGTCGGGCGCACATCGAGCTCTGCGGCGAGTGCGCGGATCTCGGCGGGACCGAGCAGACGAGGCGAATCAGGGACGATGTTCACCTGAACATTGTGACTGATGATCGTCGGGAGGTGCCGCAGCGGACGGCTGCACCGCGGGCGAGGATCAGCGGAGGCCGATCTGCGACGAGCAGGACGGCCACGCGCCCCAGCCCTGAGCGGCCTGCGTCTTCTCCGCGATGGCGATCTGCTCCTCGCGAGTGGCGAGATCCGGACGCGGCGCGTACTCCTGGCCGCCCCAGCGATCCCAGGTGTTCTGGTCGAACTGGATGCCGCCGTAGAACCCGTTGCCGGAGTTGATGGCCCAGTTGCCGGTCGATTCGCACTGAGCGAGACGATCCCAGACGCCGTACGGAACCGCCGGTGCACCCGGCTTGGTTCCGACGCGGACCGTGGCAGCCTTGGGCTCCACGAGAACCTTCTCGCTGATCTTGGTCTTCTTGACGACCTTGCCGTTGACGGTGGTGATCGAGTACTTCACATCGGCCTTGCCGGGAGTACCCGGGTCCTCGACCTTCTTGGTTCCCCGGGTCAGCCTGTCGTCGTCCTTGGTGTTCTCCGGCGGCTTGACGTCCTCGGTGAGGGTCTTCTCCTCGGTCTTGATCCGGGTGACGCGGATGTCCATGTCCTTGCTGACCGGAGTCTGCGCCGCGGGCACCACCTTGTCGGTGGGCGAGAGCGGCTTGCCCGCACGGGCGAGCAGGTCGCCGACCGTCTTGGCCGCAATGCTCGGCGTCGACTTCTGGCCGCCGTCGTCGAGCTTGACCCGCTTGGGCAGGGTGACGTCGAGATCGGCACCGTCCACCGGAAGCACGTCGTTCAGCGGTGCGGTCACCGCGCTGGTCGCCATGCCGCGTTCAGCGAGAACCTGACCGACGGTGGACGCGTTGGTGGTGATGTTCAACGGCCTGCCGTCGACCACCAGCTGCACTTTCTTGAGGCGGTCGACCGTGATGGTCTGGTTGTCACGCGGCGCACTCGAGAGCGGCACGTTCACCTTGTCGCCGTCGGCAGGGTCGATGCCGTTGTCGCGCAGCACGCTCCCGACCGAGAAGGCCATCGTGCTCACATGCATGGTCTGTCCGTCGACCGCCAGCGTCACCTCCTTGTGCATGACAGCTCCGGTGACGGCTCCGGCCGTGACGGTGGTCAGCACGGCTCCGAGGGCTACTCGGGCGCGCATGGAGGTGGACGTGTTGATTCTCTTCAAGACAGACATACAGTTCCCTGCCGGGTTGGGTATAGCTATCCGCGTCGGCAGCACGGATCACGGTACGGTAACGAATCGGGGTGGGTTACCGCAACGGAAACTTGTATATCCGGCGCGCATTTGCTCCAAGCGTGTGGGCCAACTCGTGATCGTCGACGCCGCGCAGTGCGGCCAGCGCGCGAGCGGTGTAGGGCACGCAATAGGACTGATTGGGCTGGCCACGATAGGGATGCGGGGTCAGGAACGGTGCGTCGGTCTCCACCAGCAACTGCTCGTCGGGAGTCAGAAGTGCGGCCTCACGCAACTCGCCGGAGTTGTTGAACGTCACAGTGCCGGAGAAGCTCAACACATACCCGAGGTCGACACATTCGCGGGCGATCGCACGGTCGCCGGAGAAGCAGTGCATCACCACCGTCTCCGGCGCCCCCTCGGCCGCGAGGACGTCCAGCAGGTCGCGATCGGCGTCGCGATTGTGGATCATCAGCGCTTTGCCGGATCGTTTGGCCAGATCGATGTGCCAGGCGAAGGCGTCGCGTTGGGTGGTCGGGTCCGCGCAGTCGTCCGAACGGGTCGTCCAGTAGTAGTCCAGACCGGTCTCACCGACGGCCACCACGCGGGGGTCGTCGACCATCTGTTCCAGCTCGGCTCGGGCCTCGTCATCCAGATCGGCGGCATGAGTGGGATGCAGTCCGACGGCCGCGAACGCTCGTCGGTCCCAATGCGCGGCGGCGACAGCCCAGCGGGCGTCGACCATGTCGTCGGCGACGGTGACCACCTGCTCCACGCCGACCGACTCGGCGTGGTCGAGGATGGCTCGGACGTCGGCCTCCGTCCGCCCGCCACAGGCCGCCAGGTGCGTGTGTGCGTCGACCAGCCCGGGCAGCGCTTCCGGGTCCGGTGGCGGCAGGCGTCGCTTACGCTTCTTGATCTCCTTGGCGGTGAGTTCACCCGTCGAGTCGGTCACAGACCCACCTTGCCCGAGATCGTGTCCGTCGCGGAAATCCGGGTCCGCCTGGAAACTGGGGCACTTCGCAGTCGACGCTCTGCCCAGGCCGCCGTTCGAGGGTTCCCACCGAAACCATCGAGCCTGTCACCGATGCCCCACGGCGTAACAGAGTTGAGCCGGCGCACGTGCGTCTGTCTATGAAATCAGTTGTGTCATACCCGATTGGTAGTGTTCAGATATCCAAGAAAACATGGTGTGACCAGCTGAAACACTCGGGGGAGGTGGCAGCGATGACCGATCCGATCACCGATTCGATCGCGACTGTCGTTGCCACCGGTGCACTGCCGGACCAGCCCGCGGAGTTGTTGGCGTTGATCGATGCCGCGGCGGTGAAGCTCGCCGAGACCTCCCTGTCACCGGAGACCGAACCGGAACTGCTGGCCCACACACAGACCGCCGAACGCATCCGGCGACGCTGGGACGGCGTTTCGTCCAGATTGTTGGTGGAGGTCTCCGACCGCAATGCTCACCGCACCGCGGGCTATCTGAATCCGCATCAGTACCTGTCGCAGGGTTTGCGGCTGGGGACCCGTGAGGCGGGTCGACGGCTCCGGATGACCGAGACCATCGGCGAGTTCTCCAACTTCCAAGGGCAGACGCTGCCTCCCCGGAAGCCCGCCACCGCCGCCGCGGTCGCGGCCGGGACTGTCGGCGCCGAACACGCGTTGGTGATCTCGGCCGTTTTGGCGAAAGTGCCCGGCTGCATCTCGCCGGAAGTCAAGGCCCGTGCGGAGGCCGAACTCGCTCAGGCTGCGGCCGGGTTGAATCCGGATGATCTGGGCAAGGTCGGTGACCGCCTGCTCGCTCACCTGGACCCCGACGGTCAGGAAAGCGATCACGTCGACCGGCAACGCCAACGCGGAATCACCATCCTCCCGCAAGACCGACAACTCATGAGCAAAGTGCGCGGCGCGATGACTCCGGAGTTGCGGGCGAAGTTCGAAGTCATCCTCACCGCGTGGGCCGCACCCGGCATGAACAACCCCACCGACCCCGACTCACCCACCGGAACCATCGACGCCGACGGCATCGACGCCGAGGCTCTCGCGGCGGCGCGGGGTCGGGATCTACGCAGCGCCGCCCAACGCACACACGACGCACTGCTGGCCCTGTGCGACTACGTTCTCGCCCACGGTGGACTCGGAGCACCGAACCGGATACCAGCCGAACTCGTCATCACCGTCACCGATCAAGAACTCGCCGGCCACGCCGGAATCGCCCTGACCGCCACCGGCACCCGCATCCCGATCGGCGAACTCGTGCGGCTCGCCGCCGACGCCGTGCCGCACCTGGCCGTCTTCCGCAATCACACCAGCGAGATCCTCTACCAAGGCCGCGCGGCACGGTTCGCGAGTAAAGCGCAGCGGTTGGCGTTGTTCGCCCGCGACCGCGGCTGCACCGCCCCCGGCTGCGACCGACCCTTCGCACAAACCCAAGCCCATCACGCACCGGACTGGATCACCCCCGCCGGACGCACCGACATCGACGCCCTCGGCGCCGCCTGCGGACGCCACAACCGCGCCGTCGGCACCAAACGCGGACAATGGGAAACCACCATCCTCCCCGACGGACCCCACACCGGACGCATAGCCTGGCGACCAGCCACCACCAATCACCCCTGGCGACTCAACCCCATCCACCACGCCGGACAAGCGAAGAATCTGCATCCGCCGAATCCGCACCCGCCGGCCCGTGCGGATGCAGCCGCCGGGGACACGACACGTCTGACGGGTAGAGACCCCGATCGGCGGGTAGCGTCGTGACCGTGCTGGGACTCCCTGATGACATCACGGTTGCGCTCTTCGACCTCGACGGAGTGCTCACCGACACCGCATCGGTGCACCGCGTCGCGTGGACGGACGCGTTCAACACCTTCCTCACCCGACGAGCCGGCGGCGACATCGGAGGCCGGACCGACAGCCTCCGCCCGTTCACCGACCAGGACTACTTCGACTACGTCGACGGGAGGCCCCGAATGGACGGCGTGCGCACCTTCCTCGCGTCGCGGAGCATCACCGTCGACGACGACACCGCCGCATCGATCGCGGACGGAAAGAACGACGCCTTTCTCGCCGCGCTCGCCCGCGACGGCGTCACCGCCTACCCCGGTTCCGTCCGCTACCTGCACGCCGCCCGCGAGGCAGGGCTTCACATCGCGGTGGTGACCAGTTCCCGCAACGGCGAGCAGGTCCTCGAAGCCGCGGGACTGACGCAGTTCGTGGAACAGCGCGTCGACGGCAACACCATCGTCGCCGAGCGACTCGCGGGCAAGCCCGCGCCCGACTCGTACCTGCGGGGTGCGGAACTGATGGGTGT
Organism: Gordonia cholesterolivorans; assembly: GCF_039531975.1. NCBI lineage: Bacteria > Bacillati > Actinomycetota > Actinomycetes > Mycobacteriales > Gordoniaceae > Gordonia > Gordonia cholesterolivorans. The sequence goes on from NZ_BAAARB010000001.1 coordinate 67,592, forward strand.
CGCTCCCTCCGCCGCGGCGGTCTTCGAGGACGCGGTGTCCGGGGTCGCCGCGGGCGCTGCCGGTGACTTCGGCTACGTCGTGGGCATCGATCGCGTGGGCAGCGGCCAGTCGGATGCGATGAAAGCCGCCGGTGCCTCTATCGTCGTCACCGACCTCGACGATCTTCTCGCCGAGAACTGACCGCCCACCGCGCCGCCGAACCGAGCAGCTACGAGCCCGAGAAGGACCGTCCGTGATCGAACCGACCACCAGCGAGCTGGCCCACACCACGCACGGCGACACGTCGAGCCACACGGACCCGGTCAACATCCCGCAGCACGGCGTGCACCCGGTGGAGGGATTCGACGTCAGCCCGTGGCAGTTGCGCTGGCGGGGACTGGACATCGACATGATCGGCCGCACCGAGACCCTGTTCGCGCTGTCGAACGGTCACATCGGACTGCGCGGCAGCTTCGAGGAAGGCGAACCCGTCGACAAGCCGGGCACCTACTTGAGCGGGTTCTACGAGTTGCGCGACCTGCCCTACGCCGAGAGCGGCTACGGCTACCCCGAGTCCGGACAGACCGTCGTCAATGTGACGGACGCCAAGATCATCCGCCTGCTCGTCGAGGACGAGCCGATGGACCTGAGGTACGGGCGCACCGTCGAGCACGAACGTGTACTCGATTTCCGCACCGGCACCCTGCGGCGCAGCACCCTGTGGACCTCGCCGACCGGGCGCACCGTCCGCATCCGATCCGAAAGACTGGTCTCGTTCACCAAGCGCACCATCGCCGCGATCCGCTACGAGGTGGAGCCGATCGGTGAAGACATGAAACTGGTCCTCCAGTCCGATCTGCTCGCCAACGAGCCGATGGGCGGGGCGGCCTCCGCCAAGGAGGATCCGCGGTTGGCGGCGGCGCTGGAGCGCCCACTGGTCGCCGATCTCGCGGACTGCGAAGACTTCTCCGCGGTTCTCGTCCACCACACCGCACGCTCGGGACTCGCCGTGGCGGCGGGCATGGACCACGAACTGGAACTGCCCGCATCCGCGGACACCTCGATCCGCGCAGACGGCGACCTCGCACGCCTCACCGTCGCGGCCGCCGTGCCCCAGGGCACCAAGCTGGTGCTCACCAAGTACATGGGCTACGGCTGGTCGGCCCGACGGTCGGTGCCCGCGCTGCGCGCCCAGGTGGACGCCGCGCTGGCAATGGCCAAGGAGACCGGTTGGGAGGCCCTCAAACAGGAGCAGTCCGACTACCTCGACGAGTTCTGGCTCGACGCCGACATCGAACTCGACGGCGATCCCGAACTCCAGCAGGCCGTGCGCTTCTCCCTGTTCCATGTGCTGCAGGCCGGTGCGCGCGGGCAATCGCGCGCCATCCCGGCCAAGGGGCTCACCGGCCCCGGCTACGACGGCCACACGTTCTGGGACACCGAGAGCTTCGTGCTGCCGATGCTGACGTACACGGTTCCCGCCGCCGCGGGCGAGGAACTCCGCTGGCGGCACGCCACGATGGACAAGGCCCGGTCGCGGGCCGCCGAACTCGCACAGCACGGCGCCATGTTCCCGTGGCGGTCGATCAACGGTGACGAGTGCTCCGGCTACTGGCCGGCCGGCACCGCGGGAGTCCACGTGTCCGCCGACATCGCGAACGCCACCGCCCGCTACATCCGCGCCACCGGCGACGAGGCGTTCGAGGTCGAGTGCGGCGTCGAGCTGCTGGTGGAGATCGCCAGGTTCTTCGCCGGATTCGGCCACCACGATTCGGCGGGCAAGTTCCGCATCGACGGAATCACCGGCCCCGACGAGTACACGGCGATCGTCAACAACAACGTCTTCACCAATCTCGCCGCCCAGCAGGCACTGCGCGACGCGGTCGCCGCGTGCTCGCGCCAGCCCGTCGTGGCACGACAGCTCGGCGTGACGCACGACGAGACCGCCTTCTGGACGCAGTGCGCCGACGATATGACCGTGCCCTACGACGACGCACTCGGCGTCCACCAGCAGTGCGAGTCGTTCACCAAACTCGACCGGTGGGACTTCGAGCGCTCGAAGGGCAGGTACCCGCTGCTGCTCAACTACCCGTACTTCGACCTGTACCGCAAGCAGGTGGTGAAGCAGGCCGACCTCGTCTTCGCCATGTACCTGTTCGGCGACCGCTTCACCCCTGAGCAGAAACTGGCGAACTTCGACTACTACTACCCGATCACCGTGCGCGACTCGTCGCTCTCGGCCTGCTGCGAGGCGGTCACCGCGGCCGAGGTCGGATACCTCGACCTCGCCTACGACCTGATGAGCGAATCGGTATTCACCGATCTGCACGACCTGCACAACAACGTCTCGTCGGGACTGCACATCGCGGCCCTGGCCGGCGCCTGGACCGACTGCGTCGCCGGATTCGGCGGGATGCGCGACTTCGACGGTCAGGTCACCTTCGCCCCGCGCCTTCCCTCGAAGCTCAGCTACATGTCGTTCCGCATGATGATCCGCGAATCGCGCATCGTCGTCGCCGTCGACTCCGACACCGCGACCTACCGACTGCTGTCGGGTCCGACGGTCGAACTCGCCCATCACGGTGAGCGATTCGTCCTCGGCGACGATCCGGTCACCCTCGGCATTCCACGGCTCGGGCCGCGCACCGCACCCGAGGCCCCGCCCGGATGCGAGCCGTACCAGCGCTCAGCGCGGTAGACGAATCGCGAGCACGTACAATCGGGCTACTATGCCGAGCGAGTCCTTTGGCGCGTCGTCGCCCTTCTACATCACCACCGCCATCGCGTACCCGAACGGCGCCCCGCATATCGGGCACGCCTATGAGTTCATCTCCGCGGACGTCCTCGCGCGATTCAAGGCGCTGGACGGCTTCGACGTCCGGTTCCAGTCCGGCACCGACGAGCACGGTCAGAAGATGCAGCAGACCGCGGAGAAGGAGGGCGTCTCCACCGCGGAACTGGCGAAGACCAACTCCGATCGCTTCGAGGCGCTGCACGCCGCGCTCGGCACCGATCTGAGCCGGTTCATCCGCACCACCGACTCCGACCACCACCGGGCGTCGGAGGAGATCTGGAAGCGGATGGAGGCGGCGGGCGACATCTACCTCGACTCCTACGCCGGCTGGTACGACGTCCGCGACGAGGCCTTCTTCACCGAGGACGAGACGACCGTCGACGAGGACGGCAACCGCGTTGCGACCGAGAACGGTCACGTCCTCACCTGGACCGAGGAGCAGACCTACTTCTTCCGCCTCTCCAACTATCAGGACCGTCTCCTCGCGTTGTACGACGAGCATCCCGAGTTCATCGGACCGGACGTGCGGCGCAACGAGGTCCGCAGCTTCGTCGCGGGCGGCCTCAACGACCTCTCCATCTCGCGCACCACCTTCGACTGGGGCGTGAAGGTCCCGGGCGCGCCCGAGCACGTGATGTACGTGTGGGTGGACGCCCTCACCAACTACCTCACCGGAGTCGGTTTCCCGGACGACCAGCAGACGCTGGAACGTTACTGGCCCGCCGACCTGCACATCATCGGCAAGGACATCATCCGATTCCACTGCGTCTACTGGCCGGCCTTCTTGATGAGCGCCGGCATCGACGTCCCGAAACGGGTCTTCGCGCACGGCTTCCTGTTCAACCGCGGCCAGAAGATGAGCAAGTCGGTGGGCAACGTCGTCGACCCGCACGAACTGGTCGAGAAGTTCGGGCTCGACACGGTGCGCTACTTCTTCCTCCGCGAAGTGTCGTACGGGCAGGACGGCTCCTACTCGGCGGAGGCGATCGTCTCGCGCAACAACTCCGATCTCGCCAACGAGTACGGCAACCTCGCCCAGCGCACCCTCAGCATGATCGGCAAGTACTTCGGGTCGCAGGTGCCCGAGCCGGGTCAGTTCACGGCCGAGGACCGCGCCCTGCTCGACGCCGCCGACGCTCTGCTGCCGCGCGTCCGTGAACAGTTCGACAAGCAGGCCATTCACCTCGGGCTCGAAGCACTGTGGTCGGTGCTGGCCGACGCCAACCGGTACGTCTCCGCGCAGGAGCCGTGGAAGCTCGCCAAGACCGACCTCGACCGCACCGCCACCGTGCTCTACGTATGCGCCGAAGTGGTGCGCATCGTGACACTGCTGGTGCAGCCGGTGATGCCGCAGTCGGCCTCCACCCTGCTCGATCTGCTCGCCGTCGGCTCAGATGACGCCGATCGCCGGTTCACCGCCGTCACCGACCGGCTGACGCCGGGTACCGCCCTGCCGAAGCCCGCCCCGGTGTTTCCGCGCCAGGAAAGTCCCGCCGCGGACGCATGACTCGTGATCCGGTGCCGGCGCGGGGACCCTCCGCGCTCGACGTCCTCCGCTCATTCGACGCGGCCGCCGCCGATCGCGGACTGCCCGGCCCGGCCGGGCTGATCGGTGACTGGGCCGATGCCGACGCGGTGATCGCACCGTCGATCGAACTGGTCCCCGGGCTCGCGCCACCCGACCGGCCCGACGGGTACTGGTTCGGCGCACTCGGATTCCCCGTCCGGGCTGAGGACTCCCCGCTGCCCTCGGTGGTCGGGGGCGTCACCGACGGAGTGCTGACGTTGTCGCACGGCGAATGGTCGTGGAACACCGCCACCGGTGCCCCGCTGCCGGACTGGGCCCGGGCGGCGCTGGAGGCGGCGGCTCCACCCGAGTCGAGGCGGTGGTCGGCCGAATGGGTCTCCCCCGACCGGGACCGACATCTGTTCGCCGTCCAGAAGTGCCTCAACGCCATCGCCGACGGCGAGGTCTACCAGGCATGCGTCTGCACGCAGTTCCACGGGCAGCTCGACGGCCGGCCCATCGATTTCTTCGCCGACATCGCCGCCGCCACGGCGCCGGCGAAGGCGGCCTGGTTGTCCGGGGGTTGGGGATCCGTCGCGAGCTTCAGCCCCGAGTCGTTCCTGGACCGGCGTGGCGACCGAGTGACGTCGTCGCCCATCAAAGGCACGGCTCCGGCCGCCGCCGACCCAGCGGTACTCGCCGCGTCCACCAAGGACGTGGCCGAGAACGTGATGATCGTCGACCTCGTCCGCAACGATCTCGGGCGCGTCGCGCGCACCGGATCGGTGACCGTGCCCGATCTGCTGACGGTGGTCGGCGCCCCGGGCGTGTGGCATCTGGTGTCGACGGTGGCCGCGACCCTGCGTGCGGAGGTCGGCAACCGCTCCCTGCTCGATGCCGCCTTCCCACCCGCATCGGTCACCGGAACCCCGAAGATCCGCGCGGCCGAGTTGCTCGCGGACTGGGAGGATCACGCGCGCGGGATCTACTGCGGCGCGGTGGGCGTCGCGGGCCCGGGCGGCCTGCTCGACCTCAACGTGGCGATCCGCACGGTGGCCGTCGGCCCCGACGGCGGCCTCACGCTCGGCGTCGGCGGCGGGATCACCATCGACTCGTCACCGGCCGCGGAGTGGCAGGAATGCCTCGACAAGGCGGCCTCGATCGTCGGCTTCACCTCGCATCCGGGCCCGCGTTCTCGATAGACCGCAGCGGCAGCAGCCGGGGCGACCGACCGGCCAGCGAAGCCGCGAACCCCACGAAGGTCACGAACCAGGCCGCCGTGGCGATCCAGATCTCGACGTGCCCGATGTGATCGATCAGCGGGATACCGTTCACCGAGCCGATCTGGTGACTGCCGACTCCGTACATGCCGAGCGGGAACACGATGGCCCAGAACGAGGCGTCGTAGCGGAGTGGTATCCGGTGGCGGATATGCCGCCAGTACCCGGCGAACAGCAACGGCGGTACCAGCCAGGTACCGAACGCCCAGAAGAAGACCGACACCGATTCGACGGTTCCGCGCATCACGTCCAGCACCGGCACGTCCGCCATGCTCTCGATGTTCGCGCCCGCGACCACGGTGATCGCCGTCGCCCCCATCGCGATCCAGTACGCGCCGCTCAACTGGTCCGGTTTCGGATGGTGCATGAAGATTCGCGCGGCCACGAACAGAGCCACGGCCATGTAGAGGAACACCCCGACCGCCCAGCACAACGCGGCCAGCAGCGCGAGCTCGGCCCGACCGCTGGTGACGTGGGGCTGAACGGCGGCGGCGAGAACGGCCACCGACTGCGTCGCCACCACCCAGAGGAACCAGGTGCCGTCGGCGCGCTCGAGCTGCGACTGGCCGATGCGTGCGGTGAACGCCATCGGCGGCAGCGCATAACCCAGGACCAGCCACATCGAGGCGGCGAAGCCCAGCAGCACCAGGGCCGCGACGAGATGACCGTCGAGCATCAGCCGGGTCCCGAGCACGCTCGTCGCCGCGACGACGGTGAAGAAGCCGAAAGTGCGGTTCGGCACCCGGAGGTCGAAGACCACCGCGTCGCGATGCCGGGCGAGCCGGGCCGCATTGAGCAGCAGCAGCACGCCGAAGGCGAGACCGGTGATCCACATCAGGATCACCGACAGCAACCGCCAGCCTTCGATCTCGGTTGCGATCGATACGATCCCGGTAGCCATCACCAGGGAGAAGTAGGCGGGATTCAGCTCGCGAACCACGTCGTCGAGACCGCGCAGCCGTGCCACTCTCACTCCCCTCGGCTCTCCAGCACGGCCTGGTACACGTCCCGCCGCGAGTAGGCGGTACCGGCGGCGGCCCGGGCGGACGCGTCCTTCAGCCGCAGCCCCGAGTCGGCGAGCCGGCGGGCCCGCTCCACCACCTCGTCGAGTCCCACCGTCTCGTCCGTCTCGGACGCTCCGGCGATCACGACGGTGATCTCGCCTTTGACGCCATCGGCCGCCCACTCGGCGAGCTCGTCGAGCCGGCCCCGCCGCACCTCCTCATAGGTCTTGGTGAGCTCCCGGCAGACCGCGGCGCGGCGGTCCGGACCCAGCACATCGGCGGCGTCGGCGAGAGTCTGCGCCAGCCGGTGCGGAGATTCGAAGAACACGACCGTGCGCGGCTGCGTGCGCAGTTCGGCCAGCCAGTCCCGGCGCGCGCCCTGTTTACGGGGAGCGAAGCCGTCGAAGCAGAACCGTTCGGACGGCATCGCCGACAGCGCCAGCGCGGTCGTCACCGCGGACGGACCCGGCAGACACGTGATCGGCAGCCCCGCGTCGGCACACGCGACCACGAGCCGGTAGCCGGGATCGCTCACCGACGGCATCCCCGCATCGGTCACCAGCAGCACAGTCGCTCCGCCGGCGATCGCCTCGACCAGAGCCGGCGCTCTGGACGCTTCCACCTGGTCGTAGTAGCTGATCACCCGGCCGTTGATCTCGACGTCGAGCGCCGCCGCCAGCGCACGCGTCCGGCGAGTGTCCTCGGCGGCCACGATGTCGGCCGAACCGAGCGCCTCGCGGAGCCGGGGCGACGCGTCGCCGGGCTGTCCCATCGGAGTCCCGGCCAGCACCAGCCGTCCGGCCCCCGCTGCGCTCGACTGTCCGTCACTACTGGTCACCGACTCAGACTACTGATCCGGCTACCATCGCACAGGTGACCCCCGCCGCCATCCTCGACCGCGCGACCGCGGAAGACCGCGCGCTCACCGAAGACCTCGGCACGGCACCCGGTCCGCGCGTCCCGGAGCCGGTGTTCGGGCCCACCGACCGGCTCCGCGGCACCGTCGTCGGCGCGATGCTGGTCCTCATCGCGGTGGCCACCAGGTTCTGGGATCTGCAGCACCCGACCGACAAGGGCACACCGGTCTTCGACGAGAAGCACTACGTCCCTCAGGGATGGCAGGTCCTGACCGGCGGCAACTTCATCGAGGACAATCCCGCGTACGGCCTGGTGGTCCACCCGCCCGTGGGCAAGTGGATCCTCGCGGGCGGCGAATGGATGTTCGGCTACAACCCGATGGGCTGGCGTTTCATGTCGGCGGTCTCGGGTGTGATCATCGTGCTCGCGGTGTATCTGACGGTCCGGCGGATGGCGCGGTCGACGCTGATCGGTGCGATCGCCGGCGTCTTCGCGATCTGCGAGGGCGTGCTGTTCGTGCAGTCCCGCATGGGGATGCTCGACATCTTCCAGATCCTGTTCATCGTGCTCGCTTTCGCCGCCTTGATCGCCGACCGCGATCAGATGCGCCAGCGCATGCACCGGGTGTGGCTGCAGGGCCGGATGGACGACTCCCCCTTCGGTCCGCGCTTCGGCTTCCGCTGGTACCGGTTCACCGCCGGGGTGATGCTGGGGCTGGCCTGCGGCGTCAAATGGTCGGGCGCCTATTTCGTCATCGTGTTCACGCTGCTCTCACTGGCCTTCGACGTCTCGGCACGCCGCGCCTACCGCGTCCGGCGTCCGTGGGTCGGTGTGCTGCGACGCGACCTGATCCCGTCGGCGGCGTCACTGGGCGTGCTCCCCTTCCTCATGTACGTGGCGAGTTTCGCACCGTGGTTCTCGTCCGAGACCTCGGTCTACCGTTACGTGGTCGGAGAAAAGATCGGCGCCGGCGGCCCGTTCTCGTGGGTGCCTGCGGCCGTCCGGTCGTTCTGGTACTACGAGTCGGGCATCCTCGAGTTCCACGCCGGGCTGACCAACGCGGCGGGCAATCACCATCCGTGGGAGTCGAAACCCTGGACCTGGCCCATGGGTCTGCGTCCGATGCTCTACGCCATCTCCTACGGGCCTGATCAATGCGGTGGTTCGGACTGCGTGCGTGCGCAGATGCTGATCGGTACGCCGGCGATGTGGTGGCTGTCGCTGCCGATGATCGTGTGGGCGCTCTGGCGCATCGTGTCCCGCCGCGACTGGCGCTACGCGGCGGTCCTGGCCGCATACGGCGCGGGCATCCTGCCCTGGTTCGCCGACATCGACCGGCAGATGTACTTCTTCTACGCCACGGCGATGGCCCCGTTCCTGGTGATGGGGTTGGCACTGGTCTGCGGCGACCTCCTGCGCGCCGCACCCCGCGGCGCCACATCGGAGAGACGGCTGATCAGCGTCCTGGTGGTCTCGCTGTACATCGCGCTGGTGGTCGCGAACTTCGTGTGGCTCTGGCCGGTTCTGACCGGCGCGCCGATCTCTAACGTCGAATGGGGTCAGCAGATCTGGTTGCCGAGCTGGTCGTGAGCTGACGCGGTGTGACCAGCCACATCGCCAGGGCCAGCAGCACCACACAGCCCGTCACGATGAAGGCCGGGCCGAAACCGAAGACGTCGGCGACGAGACCGGTGAGGATCGGGCCCGACACCGCGCCGAGGTCGGAGGCCATGCCGTAGGCCGCGAGCGCGGATCCGCCACGCCGCTTGCCCGCCAGCATGTCGCCGAGCGCGGCCTGGTGCGTGGGTGCGAACAGGCCCGAGCCGACGCCGGCGACGGCGGTCAGAGCCAGCGCGATCCAGATGTCGGGCGAATAGCCCAGCAGCAGCGTCCCCGCAGCGGCCACGATCAGTCCGGGGATCATCACCGCTCGTCGCCCGTATCGATCCGACAACCGGCCCGACAGCAGGATCGCAATCATGTTGCCCGCGGCGTAGCACGCCAGAATGATGCCCGCCCAGGCCGTCCCGTAACCGAGCCCGTCTTGGACGAAGATCGGCACCAGTGCCACGCGGACCCCCATCGACGCCCAGCCCTGCGCGAAGTTCGAAGTCAGGATCGCGCGGTATTCGCGCTGTCGCAGCGACGCGAAGAACGCCGGCGCAGCGGGCAGGACCGCGTCGGCCGCGTCGGCGCGCTGCGGCTCGGGCGGAGGGGGCATGAACGTCGCCACCACAGCGGTCGCGACCAGCAACGCGATCGCGTACACCACGAACGGCAGACGGAGACCGAAGTCCACCAGCGCCGCACCGATCAGCGGTCCGGTGAGGTTGCCGACGAGAAAGCCCGCCGAGAAGTATCCGGAGGCCCGTCCCCGAACCTCCTGGGGCGAGAGCCGGATCAGCAATGCCATCGCCGAGACGGTGAACATCGTCGAACCGATGCCGCCCGCCGCCCGGAACACCAGCAGTTGCCAGTAGCTCTGCGCGAACGCGCAGGCCGCGGTGCTCAGCGCGACGATCAGCAATCCGGTCAGGTAGATCTTGCGTTCCCCGAGGATCGTCACCAGACGGCCGCCTGCGGGCGCGAACAGCAGCCGCATCAGCGCGAACGCCGAGACCACGAACCCGGCCGCCGCCGACGACACGTCGAAGGTCTTGGCGAAGATCGGCAGCGCCGGGGCTATGAGACCGAAGCCGAGCGCGATCACGGCGTTCGCGATCAGCAGGATCCACAGTCCGCGAGGCAGGTTCTTCATTGTGGACTCAGATTATCGGGTGCGCGCGACCGGCCCGCTCATCCGGTCGGCGACGGTCGGCGGCCGCCGCGAACGTGCAGGAGCCGGGCGCTTCCGCGCCCGGCTCCTGTCGAAACCCTGTCTCGCTACCGACGCTGCCGTCAGCGGCGGACGATCATCACCGGCACCTGCGCGTGATGGAGCACCTTCTGACTGCGCGATCCCAGCAGCAGTCCGGTGAAGCCGCCGCGGCCACGGCTGCCCATGACGATCAGCGAAGCCTTGTCGCCCGCGGCGTCGAGGATCGCCTTCGCCGGCTCCTCCGGAACCACCACGCGCTCCACCTCCACATCCGGGTAGTCCTGGCCGTATCCGGCCATGCGCTCGGCGACGGCCTCGACCGCCTGCTGCGACATCTCGTCGATCTCCTGCTCGTCGAGACCGAAACCGTGCAGGGCGTCGGCATCGAGCGGAGTCCAGGTGTGCACGGCGACCAGCTTCTTCTTCCGCAGATCGGCCTGGCGGTACGCCTCGGCCACCGCCGGGTCGCTGATCTTGGAGTCGTCGACGCCCACCACGACCGGTCCGTCACCGCCGAGGGCCCCGCCGGGCACGATCACGACGCGGCCCTTCGAGTGCGCGGCGACGCTGGTGCTCACCGAACCGAGGAACAGACCCTTCACACTGCTCAGACCGCGCGTGCCGAGCACGGTGATCTGCGCCTGTCCGCCGAGTTCGAGGAGCACGCGAGCGGCGTCTCCCTCGACGATCGAGCCGTTCAGCTTCACGTCCGGAGCCACCTCGCGAGCGGTGGCGGCGGCCTCCTGCACGAACCCGGTTGCTTCGCTGCGGATCGCGTCGATCACGTCCTGCGGGATCACGAGGCCGGGGGCGTAGTCACTGGTGGTGGAGCTGTATGCGGCGACGATCTTCAGATCGAGGTCCTCGAGGGCAGCCGCGGCAGCTGCCCACCGAACCGCATTGGTCGATTCGGGCGATCCGTCTACGCCGACCAGAATCAAGCTCATTTGCGACTGCTCTCCTTCACACCGGCCCGGAGCCCTTGTGTCGGCTTCCGTACTAAGCCTCGGCTCCCATTGTTCACCAAGAGCCCGGCCGCCGCATCGGTACTAGGTCCGGGTGTGTCGATCCGTACAATAGAGGTCAAACGTCCCCAACCCGACGCAATCGAGGTGTCCTGACGATGTCGACCACCACCGCCCCGCGCGAGATCCGCGACGCGGCGACGCATGTCTGCGTCACCGTCGCACTCGGAGTCGTGGTGCTGATCGCGGCGATGTCGACCAGCGGCGGACTCAACGAGTTCTTCATCCTCGCCGCCCCGAGCGTCGTGATCCTCGGGACCCTGGCGGCGATGGTCCGGACCTACCTGAACTGGAAATCGGGCGGCCGGTGGCAGATCTGGCAGGGTGCGACGTGGTTCCTGCTGGCGCTCTCGCTTCTCTGGTTCACCGGCGCACTGCCCAGCGTCATCGTGGACTGACCGGCCCGCAGCCGCTCACCGGCTCGCCTGCGCGTCGAGGCTGATCTCCTCCGCGTCGAGGCGCGCCAGCGCGGAGGTCAGGGCCTCCGAGCTGTAGGCGCCGCGGTCGCGGAGATCGATGAGTTCGGCACGCTGGCGGTCGATGATGACGCGTCGGACGCGCCGCATCTCGACCGCGTTGCGCAGACGCCGGTCCAGGACGTCGCCGGTGGGGTCGCCGTCGTCGGAGGCCTCCAGCGAGCGCACCTGTTCCACATTGCGGGCGAGCATGCTGTCGGAACAGACAGCGGGGTCGGTGAGCACTTCGACGCTGATGGAGGCCATCTCCCGGTTCAGCCGCTGCAGTTCACGCGCCGCGTCGGCACGGTGGTCGGGCAGCCTCATCCATTTGATGAACGCACCCAGCGTGCTGCCCTGGATCATCAGCGACCCGGTCGCGACGACGAAGGCGACGAGTACCAACAGCGAACGGTACGGCGTGTCGGCGGGGAGGGTCTGCGCCGCGGCCAGCGTGACGACACCGCGCATCCCCGCCCAGACCACCACGTGTCCTTCGCGGAAGCCGATCGACTCGGTCCGGTAGTACTCGATGTCCGCGAGCCGCCGGTCGATCCGGCGCTGGAACCGCCGCGTCAGCCGGTCGGCGGCCGCGTCGGGATCTCCCAGTCGGTCCTGCATCTGCTCGAGAATCGGCTCCCGGGCGATCACCCTGCGCGACCGCCGGGAGATGGCCGCGACCAGGGTCATCACGAATCCCCACCGGATCACCATCAACAGCACGAACGCGATCGCCGCGGGCCAGAAGGCGTGGATGACGCTTTCGTGGCTCGCCGTCACATCCATCACCAGGGCCTTCAGTTCGAGTCCCATGAGCAGGAAGACGCCGCCCTCCAAGAGCAACTCGACGGTTCGCCACGTCTGCTGGTCCGACTGCCGGTGCGCCGCGGTGAGCCTGCGCACCGACCCTCGGCCCGTCACCAGTCCGGCGGCCACCGCGGCCACCAGTCCGGAGGCGCCCATGATCTCGGTCGGCACGTACGCGATGTAGGGCGCGGTGAACGAGACCGCCGTCGCCACCGCGGCGTTCGAGATGCGCGCGCGGGCGACGATGAAGACCCAGCCCACTGCGCCGCCGACGATGACGGCGCCGATGATCGCCCAGACGAACGAGAGGGCCACGCCCACCATCGACAGTCCGCCCGCCATCGCGGCGATCGCGGCGCGGAGCACCACCAGCGCGCTCGCGTCGTTGAACAGACTCTCCCCCGAGAGCACCGTGATGAGCCGCTGCGGCGCACCGACCCGTTTGACGGTGGTGGTCGCGACCGCGTCGGTGGGACTGAGAATCGCACCGAGCGCCACGCCGGTGGCGTAATCCGCGTCCGGCAGTATCAGCATGAAGAGCAGTCCCAGCAGGAGCGCGCTGATCACGACCAGCACGATCGACAGTCCGCTGATCGCCTGGAAGTCGCGCTTGAAGTCCATCGCGGGCAGCGCCACGGCCGCGGCGTACAGCAGCGGCGGAAGCACGCCGATCAACACGACCTCCGGATCCACCCAGATAGGCGGGACTCCCGGCAGGTAGCTCACGGCGACCCCGAAACCGACCAGCAGCAACGGCGCGGCGATCCGCACGCGGGGGGCGAGTTGGTTGGCGCCGGCGACCGCCAGCACGCACACGACGACGATTCCCACGATCTCCACGCGGTCATTCTCCCTTGCCGGCGGTGTGACCCGCGACACCGCCATTTGTCCACGCTGACTGTGCCATCGAACATTGACAAGATCGGGCTGCGGTGCGACGCTTGGGACAACAAGTTCTACTTCGGCGGCCTTCGTCCACCGACGCAAGTCAGGAGAAGACAATGACGTCCACGCAGCCCCGGCCCACCACGTACACACCGCCTGCCAAGCAGGACACCGGGACCGACTACCAGCAGGTCCTCGAGGACCTCTCGACCGCGTCGGTCCGGCGCAACTTCGACCCCTACATCGACATCGACTGGGACGCGCCGCACATGGCCGTGATCCCGAACGATCCGCGGTGGATCCTCTCGTACAAGGTGGACCCGATCGGCCGGCATCCCTGGTACCAGAGCCTCCCCAAGGAGAAGCAGATCAAGATCGGCATGTGGCGCCAGGCCAATGTCGCGAAGGTCGGTCTTCAGTTCGAGTCGATCTTGATCCGCGGCCTCATGCAGTACGCCGACCGCCTCCCGAACGGTGACAAGCGGTTCCGTTACACCACTCACGAGGCCAAGGAGGAGTGCAACCACACCCTCATGTTCCAGGAGCTGGTGAACCGCATCGGCATGGACACCAAGGGAATGCGCTGGTGGCTGCGCCGTGCATCGCCGATCATCCCGCTGTTCTCCACCTTCTGGCCGACGATCTTCTACTTCGGCGTCCTGGCGGGCGAAGAGCCGATCGACCACATCCAGAAGGACTTCCTGCGCGCCCGCGAGGAACTGCACCCCGCGATGTCCGCGGTGATGGAACTCCACGTGGCCGAGGAGGCCCGGCACATCTCGTTCGCGCACAACCACCTGCGCAACACGGTCCCCCGCAAGGGCCCGATCACCAAGTTCGCACTGTCGATCGCGATGCCGATCGTCATGCGCGTGCTGTGCAGCGCGATCGTGGTTCCGCCGAAGGACTTCGAGCGTGAGTTCGACGTGCCGAAGAGCGTCATGAAGGACATCTTCTGGAAGTCGGAGCAGTCGCAGATCTTCCTGTCCGGCGTGTTCGGCGACGTCCGCATGCTCGCCGAGCAGTGTGGCCTGATGAACCCGGCCTCCCGCCAGGTGTGGCGCGCGATGGGCATCGACGGCCGTTCCTCTCGCTACCGCAGCGAGCCCACCTACAACGCGAGCTGAACAGACAACAGTGCCTCACGTCATCACGCAGGCCTGCTGCGGCGACGCCTCGTGCGTCTACGCATGCCCGGTCAACTGCATTCATCCCACTCCAGACGAGCCTGACTTCGGCATCTCGGAGATGCTCTACATCGATCCATCGACGTGTGTCGACTGCGGTGCGTGCGTCAGCGCGTGCCCGGTCGGCGCGATCGTCCCAGGGCACCGACTTCCCGAGGAGGCCGCGCGCTTCGCCGACGTGAACGCCGGTCACTACCCGGATCCGGCGCCGACCGAGACGCGCTTCCCGGTCCGCACCGACTGGCGGCTGCCGATGGCGCCCATCGTCAAGCCCGCGGCGCTGGGCGGCGCGACACCCGACGAACTGCGCATCGCGATCGTCGGCTCGGGACCGTCGGCCATGTACGCCGCCGACGAGCTTCTGAAGCATCGCCAGGTCAGGGTCACGGTGTACGAGCGTCTGCCGGAACCCTTCGGTCTGGTCCGCTTCGGCGTCGCGCCCGATCACCTGTCCACCAAGACGGTGACCGACCTCTTCAACGAGATCGCACGTCATCCGAACATCCAGATCCTGCTCAACACCGAGATCGGCCGCGACGTCTCGCTCGACGAGCTCCGCAGTTCTCACCACGCAGTGCTGTGGGCGGGCGGAGCACCCACCGACCGGCCGTTGCAGATCCCCGGTGTGGATCGCGAAGGCGTGCAGAGCGCCACCTCGGTGGTCGGCTGGTACAACGGCCACCCCGATTTCGCGTACGCCGCACCGGATCTCTCGGCCGAGCGAGCGGTCGTGATCGGCAACGGCAACGTGGCCCTCGACGTCGCGCGGATCTTCACCGCCGACACCGATCGGCTCGCACCGACGACGATCGATCCCACCGCCTTGGCGGCACTGCGCGCATCCGATCTGCGCGAAGTGGTTGTGGTGGCGCGGCGCGGTCCCGAGCACGCGGCGTTCACGCTCCCGGAGCTGATCGGCCTGGCCGACGGTCCCGCGCGGGTGTGGGTCGATCCCGCCGAGTTGTCCGGTGTCGACGCGACGAACATCGACGACCCGACGGTGGCGGCCAAGGTGAATCTACTGCGGGAGATCTCGCAGCGGAGCAAGCCCGCCGAGCCCTTCATCCGGCTGTCCTTCGGGCTCACCCCGGTGGAGATCCTAGGCGACGGGCATGCCTCCGGAGTCCGGTTCGTCAAGACCGGCGGCGACGAGGAGTCGGTGATCGACGCGGGTCTGGTGCTCACGGCCATCGGTTACCGGGGTCGCCCCGTTCCGGGTCTGCCCTTCGACGACGAGAAGGGCACGGTCGCGAACGTCGCCGGCCGCGTGGTGGAGAACGGCGAGGCGATTCCGGGCCTGTACGTGACCGGATGGATCAAGCGCGGCCCGACCGGATTCATCGGCACCAACAAGACCGACTCCGGCGAAACCGTGGCGAATCTGCTCGCGGACGCCGAGGCCGGCGCCCTCCCCCGGCCCGGAACCGCACCGGTCCCGGCCTGACCCGAGAGGAGACGGGCCACGCCGGCCTGTGGATGAACGATGGAGCCGAACAAGCTCCGCGTGCGTCTAACGAATGAAGAGTTCATCTCGATCATTCGGAGGCGTCCATGGGATTCGGCATCACTCCCGATCAACTGAACAGCATCGTCGCCCTCTGGCGACGGTCCAGCGATGAGATCGCCGGCCTCGACTGCGAGGCCGGCGATCTGTCTCTGGCGGGCAGCAGGTCGGCGGAATCACTGCGAGCGTGCGCCGCAGCGGTGCACGACGCCGCCGCAGCCCTCTCACGGCACCTCGCCGGCTCGGCCGCGGCGCTCGAGAAGTTCAACACGACGACGGTGGAGTCGGACCGGGCCTGCGCCGCCGACCTCGCCGCCCTCCGGAGGCCGCGGTGACCGGCGTCGCCCAGGTTCTCCGATGGCGTCCGGAGACCCTGCTGGCCACGGCCACCGCTTTCGACGTCGGCGGTGAGAGCGTCGCCAACACCGCCGATGCCGTCCGCCGGTCCTTCGACCTCGATCCGACCTGGTCGGGAGTGACCCGAACCAGTGCCGGGCACCGCGTCGACGCCGAAGTCACGGCGCTGCATCGATTCGAGCGGACGCTCGTCGACCTCTCCGACGCCACGCGAGAGGGACACGGACGGCTGTCCGCGGTGCGCGACCGCATCGTCGGCCAGATCCGCACGGCGCGGAGCTCGGGCTTCAACATCGGCGACGACGGCGCCGTCGCCCACCCGGATCCTCGACGTCGCGCGGACGCCGACTATCTCACCGAGCGGATCACCGCCCTCCTCACTGAGGCCGACGCCGCCGACACCGCGCTGAGCGGCAGGCTCACGATGCTGATGCGGCACCTCGACGGGTCGGGGAACGTGGTGCCCCTCCCGATCGGCGGATACGCTGAGGCCACCGAAGCGGGCCGACTGCTGGACCTGATGCCGCCGGACGTGGTGGAACGGTACTGGGAATCACTCGCTCCGGCGCAGCGACGCAATCTCATCGATTCCGTGCCGGAGGTTGTCGGGAACCTCAACGGCATCGACTTCGCCGACCGCGCGGAGGCCAACACCATCTCGATTCAGCGGACGCTCGACGCCGAAGTCGCGGCCGGCCGGCGCGACGGTGCGAAAGCCCGACAGCTGCGCGCCCTCCTGCGTCCCGCACCCGACCCGCTGCATCCCGGCAGGTCGGTTCCGCGGACCTTTCTGGGTTTCCGCGACGTGGGAGACGGCCGGTTCATCGAACTCGTCGGAGATCTGACAGCGGACGCCACCGGCGCGGCGGTGCTGGTCCCCGGCACCGGAACCGGGTTACACAGCGTCGACGTCTATCGGCGGCGCGCAGCCAACCTGTCGCACGCCAGCGGCGCACCGGTGATCGTCTACGCCGACGGCCCGCTGCCGCAGAAATTGATCGACGCCGATCTCAGCCCGATCGCGGGCACCGCCTCCGACGCCGAGCCCGCACGCCGGATGGCGCCGGGCCTGGTGGAGTTCGCCGCGGCGCTCGACCGGCAGATCGACGCGTCGGGGCTCGACCTGAAGACCACCGTCATCGGGCATTCGTACGGCGGAGCCGTGGTCGGCACGGCGGAACAGTCGGGGCTGCGATCCGATCGCGTGGTGTACGCCTCGTCGGCGGGCACCGGTGTGGAGGACCGGCCTTGGAACAACGCCGAGCCGCACGTCCAGCGGTACTCGCTCACCCCGCCCGGTGACCCGATCCAGTACTGGCAGCAGATGGGCTCATCGGTCCACGGCGGCGATCCGGACACCGCGCCGGGTGTGACACGGCTCGACACCGGGAACTACAGCGACGGCACGCCGGTAGCGGGACGCTCCGCGCACTCGGGCTATCTCGACGACGAGGGTTCCGGGGCGATGCGGGCGATGGCCGCCGTGGTGGCCGGGCGCTGTCCGCCCCCGTACATCGAACGCGCCCCGGATATCGACGCCGCGCAGGACGCCCTCGACGTCGTCGGCGGATGGATCGAGGAGGGGCTGAGCCTGGTGACGCCCGGAAGATGACTCCGCCGAGGCCCATGGAGGCCCATCGGGATCTCAGCCGAATACGTGGGGATCGGCGGCTTCGGTGTGCCGCGCCCATCCGGGATCTCCGGTCTTCGCGAACCGCACCCACGCCGCGTGCATCGCGTCGGCGACCGACTGGTCCGGGTCCGGTCCGGTGAGCGCGTGAGCCGCTTCCAGGTGATCGAAGACGAAGGGCAGCTCGACGGCGTGTCCGGCCCGGATGTCGCACACGGGGCTCTCCCAGGCGAACTCGTAGAGGTATGTCGGCGACTCGGGACGCAGTTCGGCGAGTGCTCTGGTGGGGTCGGCGAAGGCGATCGCCGTGATCGCCTCGCATAACGCATCCCCGGCGCTCACCCCGTCGGCGAGCCGTTCGTCCAGCAGTGCGGTCGGCATTCCGGCACGTGAGAGCATCGCCCGCGCCATCTCGGGAGTCGCCGCCTCGAGCACTCCGGTCGGAGCGAAGAAGAACCGGAACTCGGTGGCGTTCCAGCCGGCGAGCAGCCCGATCCCCGCGCCCGCGCCGTCGGCTATCCGATTCTGCGGAATGTCGGGCAAGATCTCGCCGTCGAGGACCGGGAAAATGTTCATGATGCCCATGCCGATGTCGGTGACGGTCTTGCCCCAGATCTCCGGGTCGGGGTTCATCGTGAACTCGAGGACCGCCTGAGTCTGCGCCTTCAGCAGATCCGCCGTCGGTATCTCGCCGAACGCGGCTGCGGCATGGGGGACTCCGAGCCGCTCGGCGAGTCGCGCGGTCACCTTCCGGGCGTCGTCGACGTCGGCCACCGTGATGCCGTTGCCGCTCTGCATCGCGGCCCGCCCGAACAGGCCGGTGACCCGTGGTGACGACAGCAGCGACGCGACACTCATCGCCCCCGCAGACTCACCGAAGATCGTCACGTTCGCCGGATCGCCGCCGAAGGCGGCGATGTTGTCGCGCACCCACTCCAGCGCCGCGATCTGATCGAGCAGTCCCCGGTTGTCCGGCGCGTCCGGGAAGGCGCCGAATCCCGGAACTCCCAGACGGTAGTTGACGCCGACGCACACCACACCGTCACGCGCGAACGTGTCGCCGGCATAGATCGCGATCCGGTTCGATCCTCGGGCGAAGGCACCGCCGTGGATCCAGACCATCACCGGCAGTCGACCTTCGGACGAAGGATCCGGAGTCCACACGTTCAGGTTCAGATAGTCGTCGCCGAGTTCGACGACGTTGTCGAGGATCGCGGCTATCGGTGCCGGATACCCGACCTGTGGTGCGGTGGGACCGTAGGAGGTGGCGTCGCGGACGCCGTCCCACGGCTCGTGCGGACGCGGTTCCTGAAAGGCGGCGGCCCCGACGGGCGGTGCGGCGTAAGGGATTCCGAGGAACGCGGCGACGCCGCCGCGGATCCTTCCGCGGACACGCCCGGTGGTGGTCGAGACCACCGGGGAACCGTCGCTCGGAAGTCCGGACGCACCGCCGCGTGCAGATGAGGTGTGGGTCACATGTCCACGCTACCCGGCGCGGCGGTCGGTCACCCGTTGCGCGCGAGCCGGATTCGAGGTCGGCGGCTTCGGCCGAAACCGGCCTCACGTCTTATAGGATTCGCTTGTTCACGACAGCTACGGGGTGAGGGACCGACATGTCAGAGCGCATGCACGTACCGGACGCCTTGCGCGGCACCGGCGTGATCTGGGTGTTCCTCGGCGGAATGGCCGGCACCTTCGTCCGCTGGCTCGCCGAGGAGAATCTGCCGTCGGGCAAGGGGCGGTGGCCGTGGGACATCTTCACCGTCAACATCGCCGGCGCACTGATTCTCGGTTTCCTGCTGCAGTTGCTGCTGCGACTGGGGCCGGACGCGGGTCTTCGCAAGAAGATCCGGCTCGGGGTCGGCACCGGCTTCTGCGGCAGCCTCACCACCTACAGTTCCTTCGCCCTGGACCTCTCCGACCTCGGTCGTGACGGTTTCCCGTATCTGGCTGCCGGGTACGCCGCGGCGAGCGTCTTCATCGGACTGATCGCGGTGGCGGTGGGGGTCGCCGCCGCGCGCCGGTACGTCCCGCAGCCCGCGGAGGCGACACCGTGATCGTCCTCGCCATGATGGTCGGCGGCGGGCTCGGCGCCGTGACCCGCTTCGTCCTCGACGCGCTGATGCGCACACGCAAGCTGACCACCGCGATCGGTCCGACCGCCATCATCAACATCCTGGGTTCACTGCTCATCGGTCTGATCGCCGGGTGGGCGACCACCGGTTCGCTCGACTCGAACTGGAACGTCATCATCGCCACCGGCTTCTGCGGCGGGTTCACCACGTTCTCCACCTCGATGTACGAGACTCTGTTCTTCGGTCTGACACCCCGCGCGGTGATCTATCAGGCGTCGACTCTCGCCGGGTCGGTGGTCGCGTGCCTGCTGGGGCTGGCCCTGACCCTGTGAGCGACCGGCGGGTGTCGGGGACCTCGCGACGTCAGTCGCCGCCCGCGCCCGGATGTCGCGCGCTGCGGATGGCCGTGTACGTGGGCGATCCCGACTACGTCGTGCAGGATCTGGTGCACCACGGCGTCGTCGATCATCGAGTAGCGCACGCGGCGCCCGGCCCGGGCGGTCCGCACCCACCCGCTGTCGCGGAGGGCACGGAGCGACTGCGATGCCGCGTTCTCGGTGATCCCCACGCGCTCGGCGAGTTCGGCCACCGCCAGATCGGGCTTGCGATGCATCTCCACCAGGAGCGCGAGGCGGGTGGGATCACCGAGAAGAGCGAAACGGGTCGACCAGATCTCGATCTGTCTCGGCGTCAGCCGCTCCCGCGACTGCGCAGACCGTTCCGCCATGCGCATTTCCTCTCGAACTCGTGTGGTCATTCCATCACGGTCGGGGCCGCGCCCGCGACGGGTCCGTCGATCGTTTCCGCGAATCCGGCCGCGCCGCCGAATCTCTGATACACGTTCAATTCGACATATGTCAGTTCACACACATGTCCCGTCCTCCTTCGACGTCAGGCACAGCTCCATGCGCACCAGCCGCCTCCTGTGTCCCGCCCTCGTCCTCGTTCCGGCTCTCGTCCTCGGCCTCGCCGGGTGCACGTCGTCCGACGCCGGAGGCACCGGCCAGATCGTCCTCGCCGACGCCGTCGAGCTCGGCGGCTACAACCCCCTCGACGGCTACGGGACACTCGGCGTCTCGCCCCTCTACGAGGGTCTCCTCCGGCCGTCGGCAGCGGACAGCTCCCGGGTACCAGACCTGGTGCCGGCGCTCGCGAGTGAGCCCCCGCGCGCGGTGAGCCCGGGGGTCTGGCGGCTGCCGCTGCGCGAGGACGTCCGATTCTCCGACGGCTCGGCACTCGACTCCGCCGACGTGGTCGCCACCTACCGCGCGCTCACCGACCCCGCGGTCGCCTCGTCGGTGAGCGCGGCGATCGGCCCTATCTCCGAAGTCGCGGCCGAAGGTCCGCACGCGGTGACCGTCCACGTGACCGGCGAGGCCGATCCGTCACCGTATCTGCTGCTGGGCATCGTTCCCTCGGAGAAGGTCGAGAACCGTCCGGCCGCGGATTGGGACATCGGCAGGCATCCGGTGGGCACCGGCCCGTACCGACTCGAATCCCTGCAGCCCGATCAAGCGGTCTTCGTCGCGCGCGAGGACTACTGGGGTCGGCGCCCGCCCTGAAGAAGGTGGTCTACACCTACACGCCCGACGACAACGCCCGGGCGCAACGGATCGTCAGCGGCGAGGTGTCGGGAGCGAACCTGCCGCCCAAACTCGCGAACAGTCTGGCGGACCGATCCGGCGTCACGGTGGTCGACGCCGACTCCGCCGACTGGCGCAGCGTGAGTCTGCCCTCGCAGAACGCGTTCACGGCGGACGTCGCCGCCCGGCTCGCGATGAATCTCGCGGTCGATCGCCGTGCGCTGGTCGACGATGTGCTCGGCGGTCGAGGCGCCCCTGCCGCCACCCCGATCTCGGCGGTCTACGGCGAGAACTACGAGCCCGCCGCCCAGTTCACGGTCGACGTCGCTCGCGCGGGCACGATCCTCGACCGCGCCGGGTGGGTCCGCGGGCCGTCGGGCGTCCGCCGGCGCGGCGGCGACAAGGCCGAGTTCACACTGCTCTACCCCGCCGACGACACCCTCCGTCGCGACCTGGCGGTCGCGTTCGCCGCCGCGGTGAAACGCGTCGGGATCTCCGTGGATCCGCACGGCGCCAGCTGGGACGAGACCGAATCCCGGCTCGCCGACGACGCGGTGCTCCTGGCCGGCGGCGAGTTCCCGTACAGCATCGATTCCCAGGTCTACTCCGCACTGCACACCCGGACGCCCGGTGCGTCGCCGTTCTCCAATCCAGGCGACTTCGGCTCTCCGGAGATGGACCGCCTGCTCGAACAGGCGCGCGCGAGCGCTCCGGGGCCGGCGAACGAAGCCCGCTACCGCGAGATCCAGCGGCTGTACCGGGAGGTGCCGTCCTCGGTGTTCCTCGCCTTCGTCCATCATACCTACGCCGTTCGCGACGACGGCTGGCGCTACGATCCCCCGGTGCTGGAACCGCATGCTCACGGGGTGGTGTGGGGGCCGTGGTGGAACCTGCCGTCCTGGCGGCGGTGAGACGATGACCATCGCGCCGAACCGGCCCGCCGTACGGCGACCGGCCCCGATCGACGAACCGCCCGAACCGCGCGCCGGCCGATCCCGGACGCGCCGCGCGGGCCGACTGCTCGTGCGCCGCGCCCTCATCGGGGTCCCGACCGTCGGCCTCATCTCGCTCGGCATCTTCGCGCTGGCCGCGGCATCACCGTTCGATCCCCTCACCGCGTATCTGGGCAGCAGGTATCAGAGCGCGACGCAGGCTCAGCGTGAGGCCACCGTCGCCGCCTATCACGTCGATCAGAGCTGGTGGTCGGCGTGGTGGCAGTGGTGCGCGATGTACTCAGCGGCGACCTCGGCTGGTCCTCGACGCTGTCCCAGCCGGTCGCGACGGCGCTCACCGAACGCCTGCCCTTCACCTTCGGCATGGCCGCGGTGAGCTTGACGCTGGCGACCGTGATCTCACTGTCGGTCGGGACCGTGGCGGGCATGCGGAGGGGCGGACTGCTCGACCGATGCTGCACCGCGGGCGCCACCGTTCTCGCCGCCGTCCCGCCGTTCGTGGTTTCGCTGGTGCTGGTCACCGTCTTCGCCGTCGGTCTGAGCTGGTTCGCGTCCTCGGGTGCGCGAACCCCGGGCAACCGCTACTCGCCGTCGGATCTGCTCGCGCACGGCGTGCTGCCGACGGTGGCGCTGACCGTGTCGATGATCCCGTGGCTGCTGTTGACCACCCGGGCCTCGGTGGTCGAGGCGACGGGCTCGGATGCCGTCCTCGCGGCGCGTGCGCGCGGGATCAGCGGGATGCGGCTGCTGCGCGGCCACGTGCTCCCGGTGTCGGTGCTGCCGACGCTCGCACTGATCGGGACCCGGCTGCCCGAACTGATCGCGGGCGCCGCGATCGTCGAGACCGTCTTCGGCTGGCCCGGACTGGCGAAGGCACTCGTCGATTCGGCCGTCGCACTCGACTTCCCGCTGCTCGCCGCGCTCACCCTGGGATCGGCGGTGCTGGTCATCGTCGGCTCGGCGCTGTCGGATGCGGCCGCCGCCTGGATCGACCCGAGGATCGGGCTCACCGCATGATCGGGCGAGTGAAGCTGCGCCCCGGCCGGACCGGATGGCTGGCGGCGGGCCTGGCGGCCGTCGCCGTCGTGGTGATCGCGCCGCTCGTCGCGGGCCCGCAGCAGCCCGACTTCGCGCGAGCGCTGACCGCGCCCGGACACGATTTCCTGCTCGGATCCGATCATTCGGGCCACGATCTGGCGATCCGGACCGCTCAGGGCCTGCAGATCTCCCTGCTCATCGCCGCGATCTGCGCCCTGGTGTCGACCGCCATCGGCATCGCCGTCGGCGTGGGAGCGGCCGCTTTCGGCGGCTGGTTCGACGCGTTGACCATGCGGTTGGTCGACGGTGTCAACGCCCTTCCCCATCTGGTGCTCGGGGTGGTCATCGCCGCGATGTGGCGGGGCGCCCCGCTCGCGATCATCGCGTCCATCGCGCTGACCCACTGGCCCGCGGTGGCTCGTGTGGTCCGCACCGAACTCCTGAGTCTGCAGACCGCGGGATGGATCGAGTCGGTGCGGCTCGCGGGCGCGGGCCGCACTTTCATCGCCACCCGGCACATGGTGCCCGCGGTGACCGGGCAGGCCCTGGTCGCGATGGTGGTGCTTCTGCCCCACGCGGTCTGGCACGAGACCACACTGTCGTTCCTCGGCGTGGGTCTGTCGCCGGATCGGGCGAGCCTGGGCACCCTGCTCGACGACGCCCGCGGCGACGTGCTCACCGGTGCGTGGTGGACGCTGGTGGTGCCGGGGCTGGCGCTGATCGCCGCCGCGCTCGCGGTGACGCGCCTGGGAACACTGGTGGCGCGGCGTCACCGACCGCCGGCCGGGAGCGTCTGGTGACGGCCGCGGTCGCCTCCCTGGCCGGCGTCACGGTGGACGTGTCCGCGGACCGGGGCCGGCGGCGCACCGCGGTGCGCGTGCTCGACGACGTCTCGCTCGAACTCGCACCCGGCACGGTCACGGCGCTGATCGGCGAATCCGGCTGCGGCAAGTCGATGGTCGCCTCGGCTCTGTGCGGACTGCTCC
Source organism: Gordonia cholesterolivorans (assembly GCF_039531975.1). NCBI lineage: Bacteria > Bacillati > Actinomycetota > Actinomycetes > Mycobacteriales > Gordoniaceae > Gordonia > Gordonia cholesterolivorans. Next base: position 92,318 of record NZ_BAAARB010000001.1, read on the forward strand.
CCGTCGGCTCGGTCGCCACCGGACGCGTGCGGATCGGCGACCGCACGCTGGACCCTCGCGACTCGGCGTGGCATCGGGTACGCGGACGAGAGGTGGGCCTGGTCCCGCAGTCGCCGGCCACGAGCTTCACGCCGGTGCGGACCATCGGAAGCCACTTGTCCGAGACGGTGACGGTACTGGGCGCGGACCGCTCGGTCCGTGAACTGGCCGACGCGGTCGCGTATCCGGCGCGGGCGCTGGACCGGTATCCGCACGAGGTGTCCGGCGGGATGGCGCAGCGTGCGGCGATAGCCGCGGCCGTCGCGGGCCGGCCGCGAGTCCTCGTCGCCGACGAGCCGACCTCGGCGCTCGACCCCGAGTTGGCCGCGGCGACCTGGCGGTTGCTCGCCGGAGCCGCGGCCGACGGCGCGGGCGTCCTCGTCGTCACCCACGACATCGAGACCCTCCGGCAGGTCGGCGTCTGCGATGCGATCGCCGTGATGCGCGAGGGCCGACTGCTCGCCCGGTTCTCAGCCGGCGAGTTCGACGGCCTCGCCTCCACGTCAGCGTCGGACGCGGCGGACGCTGCGTACTCTGCGGACGCGACGACGCGACTGACCGACGACGAGTACATCGCGCAGTTCCTGCAGGAGGTCCGGTGATCGAGGCGAAGGGTTTGACCGTCTGCTACGACGGTGTCGAGGTGGTGAGCGACGTGGACGTCGACGTCCGTCCCGGCTCGATCACCGGTGTCCTCGGGCGGTCGGGCAGCGGCAAGACCACGCTGCTGCGGGCTCTCGCCGGCCTGGTCCGGCCCGCTCGCGGATCGGTCACGTACGACGGATCGGTCCGTCCGAGGCCGGGATCGATCGCCATGCTCGCGCAGCATCCGCGACAGGTGGCCGATCCCCGATGGACCCTGGCCCAGACCATCACCGAACCGGCGCGGATCGCCGGCAGGCGCGCCGAGCGCGACACCGCCGCCGTCGCGGCGCAACGCGCCGGGCTCGCCCTCGATCTTCTCGACCGGTTCCCGCCACAAGTGAGCGACGGTCAGCTCCAGCGCGCCTGCCTGGCACGAGTGGTCGTGCAGCGTCCGGGATACCTGCTGTGCGACGAGCCGACGGCGATGCTCGACCCGATCTCGGCATGCGCCGTCGTCGACTTGATCAGCGCGCTGGCGCGCGACGGGGTCGGCGTCGCACTCGTGAGCCACAGCCGCGCGCTCGTGCGAGCGCGCAGCCGATGCGTGCTGGATCTGTCGGACGACGCTGCGGGTCAGCTGCCGGCCGTCGGCCGGACCGACGTGGAACCCGTCACCGACTCGTCGTCGTTGTAGGCGCAGGCCCCCTGTTCCACCTCGTCCATGCGGTCCTCGTCGGCCGGGTCCACCCGCAGCCCGACCGTCCACTTGATGAGAAGCGCGATGATCAGCGTCAGGACGAACGAGTAGCCGATGACCGCCAGCAGTGCCACCACCTGGTGTCCGAGCAGTGCCCCGCCTCCCCCGAAGAACAGCCCGTCGTGGCCCGAGTCGTTGATCTCACGGCTGCCGAAGAAACCGACGGCGGGGGTGCCGAGAACGCCGCCGACGAAGTGGACGGCGATCACGTCGAGCGCGTCGTCGTATTTGAAGACGTCCTTGAGCCGCAGCGCCAGGTGGCAGACGGCGCCCGCCAGCACGCCGATGACCAACGCGCTGACGGTGCTGACGTATCCGGCCGCGGGAGTGATCGTCGCCAGTCCGGCGACGCCGCCGGTCACCGCGCCGAGCACGGTGGCCTTGCGGGTCAGGACCCATTCGATGAACAGCCAGACCACCAGTGCCGCCGCACCGGCGACGTGCGTGTTCAGCAGGGCCTGCGCGGCGAGCCCGTCGGCGCGCAGGCCGTCGCCCGCGTTGAACCCGAACCAGCCGAACCACAGGATTCCGGCGCCGACGATCACGAACGGGATCGAGTGCGGCAGCGGAGCGCGGTTCCCGAACACCTTCCGCCGGCCGAGCACCAGCAGCAACGCGACCACGGCGGCTCCCGCCGACGCGTGCACCACAATTCCGCCGCCCAGTCCTGCGCTCCGAGTTTCACCAGCCAGCCGCCCGGGTTCCACAGCCAGTGCGTGATCGGCGGGTACACCACCACCGACCAGGCGATCAGGAACACCACCCACCCGAAGGCCTTCAACCGGCCGACCACCGCGCCGGTGATCAGCGCGGGTGTGATGATCGCGAACATCATCTGGTAGGCGACGAAGGCGAGCGTCGGAATCGCCAGATGCGTCGCGGCGTCGACCACGTGACGCGGGTTGGTGGGCACCGACCCCAGATCCGAGAGCCCGAACAGTTCGAGATCGCCGGTGACCCCGCCCTTCGACGGCCCGAACGCCAGGGTGTATCCGATGACGACCCACGTGAGAGTGACGATTCCGATCGGCACGATGTTCTGCTGCATCATCGTCAGCACGTTCCGCTTGCTGACCATGCCCGCGTAGAACAGCGCCAGACCCGGTGTCATGAACAGCACCAGGGCCGCGCAGATCAGCACCCAGCCGGTGTCACCCGGACTCACTTCCAGGGACGCTCCGGCGGCCAGCACGCTCGCTGAAGGTTCAGACATTCACTCGTCTCCTCGGCTTGTCGGAGTCTGCAGGCTCCTCCTGCAGGGGGTTGGCGAAACCGCGGGCGGGGTGAGCCGCGGCCGTCGTCACTGCTGGCCCCGCCACAGTTGTGCGGGGCCGATCGGTGCACCGAGCACTTCCTCGCGCACGATCGACCAGAAGGCCCGGACCCGTTCGGTGACGGGCTGGCGCTCCACGCCGAGCACCTTGAAGATGAGTCCGCAGTCGCCGGGGAGCCGGCTAGCGCCGCTGTAGGCGCCGTCGATGAGGCCGGTCGGCACTCGGACCAGGATGGCCTCGGCGTGCTCGGGCGGGGTCAGCACGACAACGTTGCCGAAGACGTCGTAGCGCCCCATGGCGCCGGGATGGCGGATGGGGCTGCGCTGCGGTTCGATCAGGATCTTCTCGGTGAACAACCGCGTCCCGTCGGGGCGCCGCGCCTTCATCAGCGAGGAGAAGACGTCGTACCCGAAGACCTCGTCGGCGCGGTGGTGCTTGCGGCCGGACAGCACGATCTCCGAGGACAGCAGGGTCGCCGACTCGGCGATCTCGATGTCGCTCGTCACCACGTACCGCGAGTTGCGGTGCGGGATCGTCGAACCCGGGAGGTACTCGACGTAGGCCCCGTCGCCGAGCACGAAGGTCTGCGCGTGCACGGCGTAGTTGGCGTCCATCTGCTGCACCTTGGTGGCCGACTGGGTGGTGATGTGGACGCGCGTATCGGTCTCGGCCACGACGTCGACCGACAGGCGGTCGCCCTGCACCACTCCGCCGGAGGTGGAGACGATGCAGACGCACGCCATGTCGGGGACGGCCTCGTCCCAGTACAGGGCCTGCTGCACCAGCAGCGGCGTCTGGCGGTACAGGTCGGCGAGAACGGTTCTGCCACGCCGTTGTTCGAATCGCATTCGCAACGCACCGATCTTTCCGGGGGTGCCCACCCGGGCCTGTCTGGGCTGATCCTGGTAGATCGCCAGCTCGGGCAGGTCCACGGCGCCCACGGCCTCGGTCAGCCGCCGACGGAGTCGAAGAGGACTCCGTGGGCGATCAGGTCGACGACCTCTTCGACACCCTCTCCGGTCTTGCAGTTGGTGAACACGAAGGGCTTACCGTTGCGCTGCGCGGCCGAATCGCGTTCCATCACCGACAGATCCGCGCCGACGTACGGCGCCAGATCGGTCTTGTTGATGACGAGGATGTCCGACTGCGCGATGCCCGGACCGTTCTTGCGCGGGATCTTGTCGCCGGCGGCCACGTCGATCACGTAGATGAAGAAGTCGACGAGGGCCGGGCTGAAGGTGAGCGTCAGGTTGTCGCCGCCGCTCTCGATGAACACGATGTCGGCGTCGGGGAAGGTCGCCTCCATCTCCTCGACCGCGGCCAGGTTCATGCTCGGGTCCTCCCGCACCGCGGTGTGCGGGCACGCGCCGGTCTCGACGCCGACGATCCGCTCCTCGATGAGCACCCCTTTGAGCGCCTTCTGCACGTGCTTGGCGTCCTCGGTGGTGACGACGTCGTTGGTGATGATCAGCACGCTGGTGCCGCGCTCCACGAAGTGCGGCGTGATCGCCTCCAGCAGTGCCGTCTTGCCCGAGCCGACGGGTCCGCCGACGCCGATGCGAGTGGTCTTCTTCATTGGGTCCTCAATTCAAGAACATGCGTACGTGCGATCGGACGTGGATCGGCGCGAAGATGTCGAGCATGGGAGCGAACGTGGACATGTCGTCCAAGCTCAGGTCTTTCACCGCGTGGTAGTCCTCGTCGGCGGTCGCGCCGACATCGAAGAGGATCTGCTGGGTGTCCATGTGGTCCACGCGAACCACCCGCAGCGCCGCTCCCACCACGGTCGCGGCGACGCCGTACTGGTGGATGCCGAACGACTCCTGTTCGCCGGCACCGATTTCGGCGAGCACCAGGGCCCGGGTGGCGGGATAGGTGCCGGGCACCTCGCCCGATTTGATCCGCTCGAGCCAGTCGGCGATCGGCGCCAGACGGAGTCCCAGTTCGGCGAGCTTGCGGCCCATCCGCGTCACCATGACGCGGCCCTCCTCGTTGAGCTTGCGCTCGATCACCGCGAAGTCGGCATCCGCGAGCCCCGCGTCGTCGCAGGCGAGCGCGGCGCGGTGCGCGTGCAGCACGGCGATGCCGTCGCAGGACGCTCCCTGCTTCACGCACACCTGCACGAACTGCCGCAGGCTCTCGGCGTCGGTGACCAGGCCTTCGGCGACGGCCGTCTCCAGGCCGTTGGAGAAGGAGAACGAGCCGACCGGCAGCATCGTGTCGGAGAACTGCATCGCCCGCATGAAGCGGGTGATGTCGGGGACGGCGCCGGTCTCGGTCACGTCAGTGGTCGTCACCGGCGTGGCCGTGCGGATGCGTGTGGGTGTGGCCCCCGCCCTCGCGGGCCGCACCGCCGAACAGCCGTCGAGCCTCGTGCGGCGCGATGTACGGGATCACCTCGGCGCCGGGGATGAACCGGTGCACCACGCCCTCGAGTGCGTGCGTGCGCATCACCGAGTTCATCACCGGCTGCGCGACGGTGAGCGGCACGTACACCTTGACGCCCTTGACCACGGCGGGCCAGTGCGGGTTGCCGATCGCATGCCCCAGCTCCAGACAGGTCTGGATCACGGTGTTCTCGTCGCGTCCAGCCACCTGGCTCAGGTCCACCTCCATCACGTCCTGAAGGGTGATCCGGGCGATGATCGCGGTCTTTGCGTCCTCGTCGTATTCGAGCACGTCGCCGTCGCGGAGCTGCACGCCGCGGTCCAGCGACACGGCCACCTCGTCGCCGTTGGCGGTGGTCCGCCACAGCCGCGACTTCTGCGCCTCCCACTGGTCGAGGAAGACGTAGTCGCAGTCGGCGTCGGCCAACCGCGCCTTCCATTCGTCGTCGTGCTCGTTGCCGAGAATCGACTCCACGACGTTGAGCCCGGTCGCCGGACTTTTCATGAAGAGTTGCCTCCGTAATGCGGTCGGTAGCGGGTGCGGTCAGCTGATGAAGTTCAGCTGAAGAAGTACAGCTGGTTGAGACTGATGTGGGTGGCCGGTTCGACGTACGCGTGCTCGCCGTCGACGGTGACCGCGAAGGTCTCGGGATTCACCTCGATGTCGGGTATGTAGTCGTTGCGGACCATGTTGTCCTTGCTGATCTCACGGGTGTCCTGGACGGGGATCACCTGGCGTTCGAGTCCGTACCGTTCGGCGATCCCCGACTCGTACGCCGCCTTGGAGACGAAGGTCGCGGACGTCTCCTGCAGGGTCTTCCCGTAGGCGCCGTACATCGGGCGGTACATCACCGGCTGCGGGGTCGGCAGGGACGCGTTCGGATCACCCATCGCATGCCAGTTGATCACTCCGCCCTTGATGACGGTGCGGGGCTTGGCGCCGAAGAAGGCCGGCTCCCACAGCACCAGGTCGGCCATCTTGCCCGGGGCGATCGAACCGACCGAGTGGGCCAGACCGAAGGTGATCGCCGGATTGATCGTCACCTTGGCGACGTAGCGGAGCACGCGGAAGTTGTCGTTGCCCGGCGCGTCCTCGGGCAGCTTGCCGCGGGACCGCTTCATCGCATCGGCCATCTGAACGGTGCGCAGCCAGTTCTCGCCGATCCGGCCCATCGCCTGCGAGTCGCTCGACACGATCGAGATGACGCCCATGTCGTGCAGCACGTTCTCGGCGCCGATCGTCTCGGCGCGGACGCGGCTCTCGGCGAAGGCGACGTCGGACGGCACCAGCGGATTCAGGTTGTGGCAGACCATGATCATGTCGAACAGCTCCGCCTGCGAGTTGATCCCGTAGGGCAGCGTCGGGTTGGTGGACGCGGGCAGCACATTGCGTTCCGCGGTCACGCGGAGCAGGTCGGGCGCGTGACCGCCACCCGCGCCCTCCGAGTGATAGGTGTGAATCGTCCGGCCGTCGAATGCGGCGATGGTGTCCTCGACGTAGCCGGCCTCGTTCAGCGTGTCGGTGTGGATCGCCACCTGGATGTCGTAATCGTCGGCGACGGCCAGCGCCGTCTTGATCGCCTCCGGTGTGGAACCCCAGTCCTCGTGGATCTTGAGACCGCCCGCCCCGGCGAGCAGCTGCTCCTCGATCGGCGGACGCCGCGACGAGTTGCCCTTGCCGCAGTGCAGGACATTCACCGGCAGACCTTCGTTGGCCTTGAGCATCATCTCCAGATTCCATGCGCCGGAGGTGATCGTGGTGCCGTTGGTTCCGTCGGTGGGACCGACGCCGCCGCCGATCAGCGTGGTGATGCCGCCGGACAGTGCGGTGTACGACTGCTGCGGCGAGATCATGTGGACGTGCGAGTCGAGGCCCGCCGCGGTGAGGATCAACTGCTCGCCGGAGATCGCATCGGTGGCCGGCCCGGTGATCAGGCCCGGCGTGACTCCGTGCATGGTGGACGCGTTGCCCGCCTTGCCGATACCGGCGATCTTGCCGTCCTCGATACCGACGTCGGCCTTCACCACGCCCAGTTCGGCGTCGATGATGACGACGTTGGTGATGACGATGTCGAGGGCGCCGGTGTCGCTCGTCGACGACGGGTCCTGGCCCATACCGTCGCGCAGCGTCTTGCCTCCGCCGTAGATGGCTTCGTCTCCGATGACCCGGAGGTCCTTCTCCACCTCGACGTACAGATCGGTGTTGCCGAGGCGGATCTTGTCGCCGGCGACCGGACCGAAGAGTCCCGAGTAATCCTTCCGAGAAATGCTGGTCATCACTTGTCCTCAATTTCTGACGTACGGGCTTGTGCGGGCTGTGGCGCGGACTTGAAGCCTCGCTGCTCGAGCAGGTCCACCACGTGCTGATAGCGCGGCCGGTAGATGTCGCGCACCGGAGCCCAGCCGTTGACGATGCCGTTGAACCCGTACACCCGGCTCTTGCCGGCGAACGGAACCAGCGTCACGTCCTGTTCGTCGCCCGGCTCGAATCGCACCGCGGTGCCCGCCGGAATGTCCAGGCGCCATCCGAAGGTGGCGGGCCGATCGAACTCGAGTGCCCGGTTCGCCTCCGTGAAGTGGAAGTGTGATCCGACCTGGACCGGCCGGTCACCGGTGTTGCGCACGGTGATCTTCTGTCGGGGCCGCCCGACGTTGAGCTCGATCGGCTCGTCCCGCAGGACGTACCCGCCCACCGGGACTCCCGAGGGCACCCCATCGTCGTTCGTCGAATTCTCCGAGGCCATGCTGCGCTACCCTTCGTAAGCTCGCCGAGTGGTGGTCAACGAATCGGATTGTGGACCGTCACGAGACGGGTGCCGTCGGTGAACACGGCTTCCACTCGGACCTTGGTGATCATGTCGCCGACGCCTTCCATCACGTCGTCGACGGTGAGGACGTTGGCGGCCTCGCTCATGACCTGTTCGACGGTCTTGCCGTCGCGAGCGCCCTCGAGTGCGGCGGCGGTGATGATCGCGACTGACTCGGGGTGGTTCAGTTTGAGCCCGCGGGCTTTTCGACGTTCGGCCACCATCGCGAGATTCAGAATCGTCAGCTTGTCGAGCTCACGCGGCGTCAAATGCATGCCATCCCCTTGAAAGACATCGAGCGGTGATCCCGCCGCCGTCTCCGCACGGAAGACCGCGGTGTGACTCATGTGATTTGAACTAGCACCGGCTCCGACTCGCCGCTGAGTTCTGGACAACTCGCCCGAAGACCGGCGCACGGTAGCACCCGATGGCGCGGAATGTGTTCCAGATCAGTGGATTTCGGCCGTCCGAATGGTCACGCCACTTTCCGGCGTCGACGACCCCACTCGGCGATAAGACCTCGCCGTCAACCGTAGGTGCGGCGCACGGCGTCCGACTCGGTCGGCAGCGGCTGATCAGGGCACTTCTCGAGAACCCGGGAGATCGCGTCCTTCTCGGCGCCGGTGACCCACAGGCGGTACTTGAGTTTGACCGCCACCTGCCGCGCCACGTATGCGCAGCGAAAGCTCTTGTTCGGCACGAGCCAGGACGCCGCGTCCGAGTCGGACTTGGCGGAGTTGGGGGCGCGCGTCGAGGCGATCAGGTTCAGCGGATCGTTCGAGAAGGCGATCCGCTCGGCCCGGCTCAACTGCTGTGCGCCCTTCTGCCACCCGTCGCCCAGGCTCACGACGTGGTCGATCGGCACCAATGCCGATGTCTTGTTCCCGCGCACGAATTCGACCACCGAGCCGGTGTACGGGTCGTGCAGAGTCCCTGACTGCACCACGCACGGCGGCACGCGGGGCGAGGTGCCGCGGACCTTGCACGTCACATCGGTCAGATCGCGGGAGAGGATGTCCTCCCGCGTACTCAGCCCGTTGCGACCCCAGGCGGCGGTTTGGTCGTCGGTCCATGCCGGACCGAACTCGGCGCGCGCGTACCCCGTCTTCGGCGCCCGCCCCTTGACCGCGAGTCGCGCCAGCCCGGCCCGCGCCGTCCCCACGGGAGCGGGCGCCTGCGTCTCCGGCTCGACGGCCCCGGACGGGGACACCGGTACGGGAACGTGCGAGCGCGTCACCGAGGGAGTTGCCGGAGCCTGCGCGGCGGGCGCGGGCAGCGAGCATCCGGACACCAGGCCGGCGACGAGCGCTCCGGAGGCGACTGCCAGAGCTGTCCGTCGCGGCCTCCTCGTCATTCCCACATGCGCGAGAGTAGACGGCGCCTCGGACACCGGAACCAGCGAGTCTCGACTGCCACTCAAGACTTCCCCGGCGCCCCGTGCGTTAACCAGAAGTGAGGTCAGGTTAACTTCGGGTGTCCGGATCTCCGCGGAGCGCGGCGCGCACCAGATATTCACAGCAAACCCGCAGTTAAAACGCACTTTCTTTCATGCACGAACGGCACTGTGTTCGTAGCCACCACCGCAGGTGAATGTGATTCGGGTCTGCATAGAGATACCGATTCGACCGGTTGTGTAACGATTTTCTGGCATCGCCCGATGCGGCCAACTCCTACCGAAAGGCGAACACATGTTCCCCGCTCTGACCCAGTTCTTCAACGACTTCACCGTCTTCGGCGGCGACCTCCTGCACGTCGCCATCACCATCGGTTTCGGCGGATAGGCCACCGTTGGACGCCGGTACGCGGCCCCTCGACGCAGGGGCTTTGCGTACCGGCGTTCGCGTCCTGTTAGACTGATCTCCGGTCGTCGGCAAGACGCTCAGGGGCTATGGCGCAGTTGGTAGCGCGACTCGTTCGCATCGAGTAGGTCAGGGGTTCGATTCCCCTTAGCTCCACAGAAGTGAGGCCAGGTCAGAGGAAATCCTCGACCTGGCCTCACTCGTTCTCACGGCCGCATCCCCGGAAGCGCTTCCGCCAACAGACGAGCGATGAGAAGACGGCGCACGCCACCGCCACGCTGATCGGCACCGCCCACGCGATCACGCCGAGACCAGCCAAGATCAGCAGCATCACCAGGGGCACGAACAGCGGGAGGAGCGAGCCCGCACCGGGCCACGAGCTCATGAGCCGTCGCCGGCGGCGGCGTCGGGTAGGTGGACGCGCCGCGCGTGATCGACGAACTCCGCCAACGCACGCCACGGGTCCGCTACCTGTGCGGCCCCCCGACATGCCCGCAGGATCATCCCGCCACGCGCCGCGCACTGCGGCGCTGATCTCAGCGTCATCACCCGTGACCTGTACGGAGAGTTCTTCCATCCGGCTCACGAGCTTCTGCACGCGCGGGTCGTCGGCGGTCGCACCGGACAGGCGCAATTCCTCGACTCGTCGGTACAGATGAGGCCATTCGATCTCGGTCCGGTAGGCCAGGCCCGGACCGGTCTCCGCCGCTGCGGCAGCGAGGCGCTCGCGTTGCTCCCCGTTCAAGTGGCGGTCGAGCACCTCGCCCGCGCCGGTGCGAGCCGCTCGCATGAGCCGCAGCATCTCCGCAGGGTCGACGCACTCGACACTGGCGTCCCCGGCGGCGACCACTGCGGCCAGTCGTTCCCGCAACCGGCCCAGAGCGATCAGTTCCGCATCGACGCGCCGGAGTTGATCAGACAGCACCCGTAGCGGGGCGAGCCATCTCGTCCCAGTGATGCAGGGTCCGCACCGTCAGTCCGCTCGTCTCCGCGACCTGACCGGCGCTCCACCGCTTCGACACGTTCGCCATGTCTCCACCATGCAACCTCACGTCGCGTGAGGTGCAAGCCGCGCGAGACACACCGCGCGTGAGCTCCACCCCGAACTCCGGAAATCGGACGCTACCTGCGGTTTCGTGTCTCACCTCACAAACTGGGCGAGGCGCCGTCGTTGACCTGCAATATCACCGAACTACTACAAAGCACCATAGGCGCTTGGTAACGACCTAATAACGGTATCGCGACGAACTCATGTACGTTCGTCCGCAGTCCTCGAACAGCCGCCGTTCGCGGCCCGAATCGCCTGCGTGGCCGGCTGTCGAGAGGAAGCCACCCTCCCCGACACCAAGGTCTGACCATGCATCCGAATCGCAAACCGCTGAAGTCCGCCCTGCTCGTCGCGGCCGGCCTGGTTCCGGTCACCGGAGCCCTGATGGGCGTGACGTCGAGTTCCCCGGACCGCGTGGCATCCTCCGACCACGCCGCGGCCTCGACGCCCATCCGTGCCGAGGCCGACCCCCGTCCGGCACCGTCGACCACCCAGACCCCAGTCCGGCCGGTCGCCGCCACACGGCACGCCACCCCTCCCGCACCCGCGCTGCCCGCCTCGGTGACGACCGGCGTGATCCCGCGCATCAACTTCGAGGCCTACCGCTCGGCTGCGGCCACGATGGCCAAGACCACGCCCCGATGCCATATCGATTGGAAGCTGATCGCAGGCATCGGCCGGGTGGAGTCGCAGCACGCCAACTTCGGTGACGCCGACTCGCGCGGCCAGTTGCGGCATCCGATATACGGCCCCGTCCTCGACGGCTCGCTCGCCGGCAACCAGGTCATCGCAGACACCGATGGCGGACGTCTCGACGGCAACGCACAGTACGACCGCGCCGTCGGACCGACCCAGTTCCTCCCCGCGACGTGGGAACACTATGCGGCCGACGGCAACGGCGACGGCAAAGCCGACCCGCAGAACCTCTTCGACGCGGCACTGACGACGGCGCGCTACCTCTGCGACGAGAACCTGGACCTGGCCGATCCGGCCGGGCAGAGCCGCGCCGTCCTGCGATACAACAACTCCGCCGAGTACGTCAGCAACGTCCTCGGATTCGCGCGGAGTTACTGAGCGCGCCATTCCACCGCGCGCGTCCGTTCACGCGACGCCGTTCTGTCGTCCGACTAGACGACTTAAGCCGGTTTGTCCGACCCTTCGCATACCATCCCGGATGTCCGACTGAGGGGTTTCATCCCTCAGGCAACACCTTTCACAGGAGTCCGAGATGACAAACCCCGAGTCGCAGCCTCAGCAGCCGAATCCGTACGGTCAGCAGCCGAATCCTTACGGTCAGCCGTACCCGTACGCCCCGCAGCCGCCGGCGAAGAAGCGAAAGAAGTGGCCGTGGATCGTCGGCGGACTGGTGGTGCTGTTCATCGCCGTGATCGCGGGCTGCTCAGCAATGGTCGGCGGCGTCGCGAATGAGATCGACAAGGCCGCGAACAGCACCGCCACCGTCACCTACCGGGTCACCGGCGGGGGTACCGCGTCGGTGACCTACAGCGACAAGGACTTCAACATGGCCCAGGACACCGCAGCGCAGCTGCCCTGGACCAAGGACGTGACCCTGCAGGGGTTCGGCAAGATCGCCAGCCTCACCGCCACGAACGACTTCGAGGCCGACGCGAGCCAGACGATCACCTGCGAGATCCTGGTGAACGGCCAGGTGAAGAACACCCAGACCAGCAAGGGTCCGGCGGCCACCGCGAACTGCACCTACAGCGTTCCCACCGAGGAGAGCCAGCCGAGCAGCTAGTCGCCCGGGTTGTCCGCAGGTCCCGTCGCCATGACGGGACCTGCACGCCCCGGCCCACGACGATAAGCTCAGCGGCATGGCGCTCAGTGATACAGAGGTCGCGACGGTCCTCGACCGCGCGATCGCGACGATCGACCCGATGCTCGACGTGCTCATCACCGCCGATCCGCTGGACCTGAAGCCTCGGACGCACGCCTTCCAGAATCCGCGGAACTGCCTCGACCGCAGTGCCGTCGCAGCGTCCGGCGTTCTCAACGTCCTCGACTGGCCGGGTACCGCCGGATGGGACGACCTGCCACTGCGCGACCACGCCGACTGGTGGGTCTCCCGCATCGGTCTGGTGACGACCGGCGGCGTCGCGTTCCCCAGCATCTTCGGTCCCTGGACCAAGAAGCTGCCGATGTCCGATTACCTGGGATTCGCCAGCCAGGCGCTGGTGCTGCGTGCGGTGAGCCGTGAGTACGGCGTGGTGTCACGCGACGCCGCGGTCACGATGCTCGCATCGATCCTGTTCGGCCGGAACCTCGATGTCCGACTCGAATCCCCTGCCGACGCCGAACCCTTCGACGACGGTTCGACCCGCCGAGAGAAGGCGTTCGTGTCCCGGCTGTGGAGCGTTGGCCGCACCCTTCACGACCTGTCCCGGTCGCTCGGCGATCGACCGGGCTCTCCACGCCTGTTGAGCTGGCTGGGCTGGATCCCGTTCGTCGGCGGCGCCGCGAGCTATCTCGGTGAACTCATCGCACTTCGCCGCGCTGCCAAACTGTGCAGGGAATGGGTAGTCGCCCACCCCGACACGATCAGCACCGGCGAGCAGCCCTGACAGCGTGCATCTCGCGGAAGACGCCTACGACTCCTCGTCGTCCTGAGAATCGGCCGCCGCGTTGCGCGCGGCGGCGATCTCCAGCGCACGACGCGCCGTCGCCTCATCCGGATAGGGTCCCATCCGATTGAATACGTTGCCGATCTTGCCCTGCGTCACGTTGCCCGTGGAGAGATCGAAGTACCACTGGTCGTCGTCGCTCATGTCTCCAGCCTAGGGCGAATCATGCCGCACGGCAGCGTTACACAGCCGTTCGACGGAACTGCAGGCTGTCGTGATCATCGTCGGCGCTGTCGTCGTACTCGGACTGGTAGGCGAAGTCGTAAGTCGGGAGATGGTCGAAGGCCGGGTCCTCGTCGTCGATCTCGAGGACGATCGCTCCGCCGGGCCGGCGGAGGCGTGCGGGCGGCTCCATGTAGGTGGGTTCGGCTCGACGAGACTGCAGCCGCTCGTCCTCCAACCGCTGACGTCGGCGGCGAGCCGCGCGCTGAGCAGCTCGCGCGTGCTCCTCACGCACTGTTCTGCGCAGGAACACCAGGTACAGCGAGAACACCGCGACCATCGCGACCGCGGCGATGATCCCCCACGGCCGGAAGACGAATGCGCCGACGATAGATCCGATCGTGAGCACTGCCAGGATGAGGACCATCCGCTGCCGTTCGCGGTACTGCATCCGCTCACGTTCGGCCACATGGTCCGGTCCGCGCCCGCCGCGACCGCGGAGTTCGCGCGCCGTCGGAGCAGACCCCGCGTCGTCGTCCAGGACGGAGCCGAACTCGCCCGCCGCCGCTGCATCGTCGTCATCGTCCTGCGCGTACTCGTCCTGCGCGTACTCGCTCTCGTCGTCCTCGGTGTCGTACTCGTCGTACTCGTACGCGTCCTGGTCGTCCTCGGCGTGCTCCTCGTACTGGTCTTCCTCGAACACCTCGCCGTCGTTCGCCTCGTCGTATGCCTCGTCCACCGGGATCTGATCCGCGTCACGCGCGGCCTGTGCCTCGTCGAGGTCGACCACGTCCGCTACAACCACCGGGATCTGGTCGGTCATCTCGACCGCCGACAGGACGTCCACGTCCGGCCCCGCCTCAGACTCCGCCTCAGGCTCCTCGGCAGACTCTTCGGCGTCGACCATCTCGGCGTCGTCCAGTCCATCCAGGTCGGCGTCGTCGAGTTCGACATCGACCACATCGTCGTCCTCGGTCTCCGCCGGTGTCTGGTCTCCGGCTTCGTCGACGAGCTCCGCGTCGACGGTCTCGATGACCCCCGAATCGGCCTCCAGACGGTCGACGTCGTCATCCCGATCGTCGACTGCCGCATCCGCTTCGTCCGCCGCTTGCGTCGCGGAAACGGCCGTGACGTCGGCCTTGCGCTGCGCGGCCTTCGCCTGTTCGGCGGCCTTCGCGGCGGCGCGCTGGGCGGCGCGCGCCCGAGCCGCGGTCCTGCTCGACGTCCGCCGACTCGAGCCGCCACGGTGCACCAGGCGGGTGTTCGCAGCCGCTTCGGTTGTCTTGCGGGCCTGAGGCCGACCGCGCAGCACCATGGGGACCAGCACGAACAGCCAAACTGCGATCAGGGTCACCCACAGCACAGAAGTCGGCATGACCGGCAGCTCCTTTCCGGGTCGAGCGACGAGTATCCACTCCACAGGGTAGGAACCGTCCGACGGCGTGCGGCTCAGGCGCGCCGGGGAACTTCCATTTCTCAGCGAACGATCAGCACCTCAGACGGCGTGGGCGCGACCGGCGCGGATCAGTGTGTCGACCGCGCTCCCCGACACCTCGTCGACGGTGAGCCCGAACAGCAGATGGTCGCGCCACCGCGCGTTCACATCCATGTACCGCTTCAACAATCCCTCGCGACGGAAGCCGATCTTGGTCAGCACCGCCTGCGACGCCGCGTTCTCCGGCTGCACGGTGGCTTCCAGCCGGTGCAGTCCGACCGGCCCGAAGGCGTGATCGACACCCAGCGCCACGGCGGCCGAGGCCACGCCACCGCCCGCCACGTCGGAATCGACCCAGTACCCGATCCACGCGCTGCGCACCGCCCCGCGCTGAACGTTGCCGATGGTCAGCTGCCCGGCGTACCGTCCGTCCACCTCGATCACGAAGGGCAGCACCGTTCCGCGCTTGGCCTCGGACTTCAGGAGCGAGAACAGCGGCGCCCAGGACGACGGCTGGTGGCGCGCGTCCCACGGCCCCTGGCCGGTCGGTTCCCACGGAAGCAAGTCGTTCTGGTTCTTGATCCGCAGTCGACTCCACTCGCCCGCATCACGCATCCGGATCGGGCGCACGCGAACCACACCGGACTTGACCCGGACGGGTCCCAGCTCCGCCGGCCAACCCGGGCTCCGCGGCGAATCGACCAACCACCTCAGCACAGGGCGATTGTAGTCAGGCGGCCCGGCCCGCTATCCGCGCTGCGCCAAGAACATGACATCGACGTGATCACCGGTCCGCAGTTCTTCGACGTCCTCGTCCACCACGATCAGGCAGTTGGCCTCGGCCAACTCCGCCAGCAGATGGGAGGCGCCGCTCTCCGACTCGCCGATCACCTGGACGAGATACTCCCCGGACCGCTCGTCGCGCATCAGCTGGCCGCGCAGGAATCCGCGCCGGCCCTCCACCGACAGAATCGGGCCGATCGTCCGTGCCGTCACCATGCGCCGCATCGGCTGCCGTTTGCCGAGGGCGATGCGGATGAGGGGCCGGACCATCACTTCGAAGGTGACGAGCGCGCTGACCGGGTTGGCGGGCAGCAGGAAGGTGGGGATCTCGTCCCGCCCGAGCCGTCCGAAGCCCTGCACCGATCCCGGATGCATTGCCACACGCCCGATCTCGAGGTCGCCGAGATCGGCGAGCGCCTCGCCCACGGCGCGCGACGCGGCCCCGCCGATCGATCCGCAGATCACCACGATCTCCGACCGGATCAGCTGGGCCTCCACGGCTTCGCGCAGGCGGGCGGGGTCGCGCTCGGCGATCCCGACGCGGTGCACGTCGGCGCCGGCGTCGCGCGCGGCGGCCGCGAGGGAATAGCTGTTGATGTCGAAGACCTGCCCCGCACCGGGTTTCCGATCGATGTCGACCAGTTCGTTGCCGACGGCGATCACCGAGACCCGCGGTCGCGGATGCACCAGGACCCGCGACCGTCCGACCGCGGCCAGCAGACCGACCTGCGCGGGGCCGATCACCGCGCCCGCGCGGACCGCGACGTCACCGGGACGGACGTCGTCGCCGGTGCGCCGGACGTAGTCGCCGCTGTCGACGGCGTGCCCGACCATCACCCGCGATTCGCCCCCGTCGGTCCATCTGACCGGCACGACCGCGTCGGCCAGCGTGGGCATCGGCGCTCCGGTCTCGACCCGGACCGCCTGTCCCGGCTGCAGCCGGGTCGGGGTGCGCGAACCCGCGGTCACGTCTCCGACCACCGGGAGATGCACCACGAGCCGGCCGCTGTCGTCGAGTTCCTCCACCTCGATCCCGTCCGCGTTCAGCTCGGTCACATCGTCGGGGGCGGGAGCGCCGGCCGGCGCCACATCCACCGCGCGCACCGCGTAACCGTCGACGGCGGCTTGATCGAAACCGGGCAGCGGGTCGGAGGTGACGACCTCCTCCGCGCACAGCAGGCCCTCGGCCTCGGAGATGGCCACCTGCACCGGTCGCGGTGCGACCACCGAAGCCGTCACGAGGCTCAAATGGTCCTCGACCGAGCGCATAGTTCTCCTCACGTCCCCCGAGTGGTCTCAGATCGGTGCGCGCCGACCGCTCGCACGACCGGGCAACGCGCAGTTCGAGGCTAACGGCCCGCTCCGCGCAGAGCCCGCAGGCGCGCTGAACACAGCGAGATCGGTCAGTCGTCGGCGAGCCGTCGAACCAGCCATTCCCGCAGCTCCGGACCGTAGTCGTCACGGTCGAGAGCGAAGTCGACGGCGGCCTTCAGGTATCCGCCGGGATTCCCGAGATCGTGCCGGCTGCCCTCGTGGACCACGACATGGACGGGCTCGCCCCACTCGATCAACAACGCGATCGCATCCGTCAGCTGGAGTTCGCCGCCCGCGCCCGGCTCGATGGTGCGCAACGCGTCGAAGATCTTGCGGTCGAGGATGTACCGGCCCGCCGCCGCCAGATTCGAGGGAGCTTCCGCTGCGGGCGGCTTCTCGACCATGCCGCGCACCCGCTTGACCTCCGGATCGTCGGCGACCTCCTCGACGTCGAATACGCCGTACGCGCTGATCTTCTCCCCGGGCACCTCGATCGCGCACAGGACGCTGCCGCCGTACCGAGCGTGTGCGGCCGCCATCCGGCCGAGGACTCCGCCGGGCAGCACCAGATCGTCGGGCAGCAGCACCGCGATCGCATCCTCGTCGTCAGCCAGTTCCGGTTCCACGCAGCCGACGGCGTGGCCGAGGCCGAGCGGGCGGTCCTGCACCACCGAGTCCACCTCCAGCAGCGACGGGGCGTTCCGCACCTTGGCGAGCATCGCCTCCTTGCCGCGCTTGGCGAGGCGGCCCTCGAGGACCAGGTCTTCGACGAAGTGCGCGACCACACCGTCTTTACCCGGCGAGGTGACGATCAGCAGCCGCTCGGCACCCGCCGACTTCGCCTCTTCGGCCACCAACTCGATGCCGGGGGTGTCGACGATGGGCAGCAGTTCCTTCGGCACCGTCTTGGTGGCCGGCAGAAACCTGGTGCCGAGACCGGCCGCGGGAACGACGGCGGTGTACGGGATGGGCGGCGCATGCATCACGGCGCGCCGGCCTGACGGTCGAGCGGAGGTGTCGGACATGTGCCTCAGCGTAATGGCCGTTTCTGGCAGGATCGGACGTGAGTCTCTGAAAGGGAGCCATGAGCACCGAAAAGTCCGACATGCGGCGCCGCGTCCTCGATGCCAGGTCCCGGATGTCGCCCTTCGTTCTCGCCCAGTGCAATGCGGAACTCGCCGAATGGATGTATCGGTTGCCCGTCGAACTCGCCGCGGGCGACACGGTCGCAGCATACGTCGCCACCCGCGCCGAACCCGGCGGGACGGCGATGCTCGACGCGCTGCTCGATCAGGGGCTGCGGGTGCTGCTTCCGATCGTCCCCGAGGGCGATCCGGCACGACTGCAGTGGGGCGAGTACCGCGGCGAGAGCTCACTGACTCAGGGCCGGTGGCGCCTGCTCGAACCTCAGGGCTACCGGCTCGATCCGGATGTGCTGCACGACGCCGCCCTCATCCTGGTCCCGGCGGTGGCCGCCGACCGCACCGGCGCGCGGCTCGGCCGGGGTGCCGGCTATTACGACCGCACCCTCGCCGCCGTGGAGGCGCCGGTGGTGGCCGTGGTGCACGATGCCGAGTTGTTCGACGACGGCGTCCCGCACGAGGCCAACGACGTCCCGATGGACTGGGTGCTGACCCCGGGCGGCGGATTCAGCCGCGTGTCACCGGGCTGATCGGACATTTGCGCGGAGCGACCCGCGCGAGCCCGTGTCAGGCGGAGGCTGCCGCCGGTGCCGCCGCGGCGCTCGTCCCGGAGGCCGAACCGCTCGTCGACGAGTCGGACGACGACGAGGTCGAGCCGGAGTCGCTGGAGGAGGAATTGGCCGCCACCGATCCGCCCGAGCGAGAGTCGGTGCGGTAGAAACCGCTGCCCTTGAAGACGATGCCGACCGAATTGAAGAGCTTGCGCAAGCGGCCGCTGCACTGCGGGCACTCGGTCAGCGAGTCGTCAGAGAACGCCTGCTGGATGTCGAACTTGTTGTCGCACTCAGTGCACGCGTAGCTGTAGGTGGGCACGGAAACCTCCGAAGGTCGAGAACTCGTTGTCTAGTGTAAACCGAATCTGGCACTCAATCATTCCGAGTGCCAGCGACGGTGCGGATCGAGTGCTTTCGGCCTAGTCGTCCAGCTCGACGGCGGCCTCGCCGTTCACGCGCGCATGCCGCACGTCCCACCGGAGCAACGCACCGCCGAGGACGGCCGCGACCAGCGAACCGAGCAGGATCCCCACCTTCGCCGCGGGTTGGTGATCCGCGGGGAGACCGGTGGCGTCGGAGAACGACAGTTCGGCGATCAGCAGTGCGACTGTGAAGCCGATACCTGTCAGCAGTCCCACGGGCACGAGGCTGCGCACAGAGATGCCCTCCGCGAGACGCAGCGGCGTCAGCCGTGTCACCAGGAAGGTGGTGACCACCACTCCGAGCACTTTGCCGACCACGAGACCGCAGAACACGCCGATGCTCACCGGCTGCACGATGTGCCCCACCCCGATGACCGTCACACCCGCAGAGGCGAACGCGAACAACGGCAGGGCGATGCCCGCCGAGATCGGCGCCACGGTCTCCGCGAACGATTCGGTGCGCGGGTGACGCTCGTCGAATACCAGAGCGGCGGGGACCGCGAAACCGAGGAGGACGCCGGCCACGGTGGAATGGACACCGGACGCGTGGACGAATCCCCACGCGGCCAGCCCCAGCGGCGCCAGAATCCACCAGTGCGTGCGACGCAATCTCACCGCGAACCCGAAGGCCACGACGCAGACCAGCCCGATCGCGAGCATCACGAAGTCGATGGTCTCGGTGTAGACCGTGGCGATCACGATGATTCCGAGCAGGTCGTCGACCACCGCGAGTGTCATCAGGAAGACGCGCAGCGCGCTGGGCAGTCCTGCGCCGAAGATCGCGAACACCGACAGCGCGAAGGCTATGTCGGTAGCGGTCGGCGTCGCCCACCCGCGCAGCGCCTCGGGATCGTTGGTGGCGACGATCGCCACATAGATGAGTGCGGGAACCACCATCCCGCCCACCGCCGCCGCCACGGGCACACCGGCGCGGCGCGGGTCACGCAGACTGCCTGCGACGAATTCGTGCTTGAGTTCGAGCCCGACGACGAAGAAGAAGATCGCGAGCAGACCGTCGGCCGCCCACTCGGCCAGCGACAGGTCGAGATGAAGCGACGCCGGCCCCACCACGGTTTCCAGCATCGAGTGATACCCCTCGCGCCACGGCGAGTTCGCGAGGGCGAAGCCGAGCAGTGCGGCGACCAGAAGAACCGCGCCGCCCTGGATGTCACCGCTGATCCAGCCCTTCCACGCCTGTCGCCGCGACGATCCCTGATCGGTCCCCGAGTCGGTCGTCGATGGGCCGTAGACCCCGTGATCGCTCATGTACACATCTTTGCAGACACCGAATCTGTGGAAATCGTTGTCGAGCGAGCGTGCGCATCCACAATCGGCGAATTGCCCACGACCGGCGGCGCCACCCAGCGGACTGTTGCGGTATGAGGATTTCGCATCGCCCCGGCCATCTCTCACCGAGCGCGTTGTCGCGGGTGCAGGCCATTCTCGGTACTGGACGATTTCGGTCAATTCGGATTCGACGAATCGCTGCGGCACTTCTCGTCATCGCCGCGCTCGGCGCATTCGCCGTATCGCGGCGGCACGTCGGTTCGCCGATCGTACTGACGGCTGCGACCGATCTTCGACCGGGCACTCTCCTCACCGCCGCGGATCTCGCCGCGCGTGCCGTACCGGCCGACCTGTCCCCTCCCGGTGCGCTCACCGATACCGGCTCCGCGATCGGCCGCAAGCTGACCGGACCGGTGCGCCGCGGCGAGATGATCACCGAGACACGGCTGCTCACGTCGCGGCTGCCCACCGCACTGACCGGCGATCCGGGAGCGCGGCTGGTGCCGATCCGCCCCGCCGACGAGTCGGTCGTCGCCCTGGTCCGCCAGGGCGACGTGGTGGACGTCCTCGATTCGGAGGCCACCGTTCTGGCCCGAGGCGCGATAGTCGCCGGCGAACCGTCGAATCCGTCGGGCAAACCGATGAACTCGGCGGCGACGCCGATTCTTCTGGCGATGAACGAGCAGGCGGCCCGCCGAGTGGCATCGACCGGATTAGACATGGCCTTGGCCGTCATACTCCACTGAATGACAGCCGAACGGTCCTGTTCCACCGCACGAAACCTTTATATGTGGTTTAGACTCAGCAACCAGCAATAGCACCAAGATCAGAGGGGACGCGCGTGCTCAAAGGTTTCAAAGACTTCATAATGCGGGGCAATGTGGTCGAACTGGCCACAGCGGTGATCATCGGTGCGGCGTTCACGGCGATTGTCACCGCATTCACCGAGAAGATCATCAATCCCCTCCTCGCCACGATTCCCAGCGGCGACTGCCCCACCGCGGACGGCGCCGCCAGTGGCCCCGCCCAGATCTGCGGGTTCGGATTCTCGATCAAGTCCGACGACCCCGCGACCTTCCTCGACTTCGGTGCCGTCATCTCCGCGGTCATCAACTTCATCATCGTCGCCGCGGTGGTCTACTTCCTGATCGTCGTTCCGTACAACAAGCTGCAGGAACTCCGGAAGCTCCAGGACAAGGAGGAGGATCCGGATCCCGAGATCGTCCTGCTGACGCAGATCCGCAATGCCCTCGACCCCGACGCCAAGGAGCGCGACGAAGCCGAGAAGGCCGCGAAGGAGGCGGAGATGGCTGCCGCCGATCGCGCGAACCGCGAGCCGGCACCGACGCCGCCTGCGCCGATGGCGCCTCCCCCGTCACCCGGCTACGGCGATCGGACGCAGACCATGAACATCCCGCCTCAGGCGCAGCAGGCTCCGCCGCAGGCCCACCCGCAGCACGAGCAGCAGCCGGGGCACCAGGGTTTCACGCCGCCGTCCGGCCCGCCGACCGGAGGCTTTCCGACCCCGAATCCGGCGCCGGGCGAGTACCCGCCTCCGGGCAATCTGCCCCCGGGTCAGTACGCTCCGGGCCAGTACCCGCCGCCTCCGGGTCAGAATCCCGGTGACGCGCCGCGTCACTCACGCTGACTCATCGACGAGACCGAATTCTCGACGAGACGCACGGCACCCGCTGCGGGGCGGGTGCCGTGCGTCGTTTTCGGGCACTCCGACTCGCGCGTACGACGCGAAATTGTTACCTTAGCCTTGCCTTTAACTCGATCTCTGAAGGGGACGTTATGCCGACCACCGCATCTCCCGACCTCGCGGCAGACCTCCGCTTGTCGGAGCAGATGAAGCAGGGATCGTCCTCCGAGCACGAGCAGGCCGAGAACTCCGAGTTCATCTCTGAGCTGCTGGCCGGCCGGATCAACGAGGCTGGGTACATCGCTTACCTGCAGCGCCTGCGCATCGTGTACGACGCGCTCGAGCGCGCATCGCGTGCCCTCGCCGACGACCCCCAGGTGTCACTGGTCCACGACCCGGCGCTGGAGCGGGTCGCGACGATCGACGCCGATCTGGCTCACTGGAGCGCGCGCGGGGGCATCGTTCCCGAGCCGGTCGACTCTCCGGCCGCCGACGCCTATGCCGCGCGCATCACCGAATCCGCGTCGCGGGGTGGCCATCTGGTGGCTCACCACTACACGCGCTACCTCGGCGACCTGTCCGGCGGCCAGGCCATCGGCCGCCTCCTGGACCGGGAGTTCGAGCTCGGCGGCGAGGGCGTCTCGATGTACTCCTTCGAGCTCGCCACCGCGAACAAGCCCTACAAGGACGCGTACCGGGCCAAGCTCGACGCGATCGGCGATTCGCTCAGCGCCGCCGACCGCGAGCGCATCGTCGACGAGGTCCGGGTGGCCTTCCGACTCAACCAGCAACTCTTCGCCGAACTGGTCGGCCTGCTGGACGACTACCGCCGCTGACCGGCGCCCGGCTCGAAAGCCACCGGCACAGGAAAGGGCCGCGACCTCCTCGGAGGTCGCGGCCCTTTTCGCCTGGTGCTCGGTCAGCCGATGCTGAACGGCTTGCCGTAGAGCGTCACGTTGCCGACGTAAGTGTCGGTGGAGACGCGGACGGTCACCTTGGCACGCGCCTGGGCGTAGCCCGCGCAGCCGTCGACGCCGAAGCGCTCGTTGCTGTAGGCGACGCCGCCCTGAGCGTTCTTGAAGGTGAACGCGTTGGTCTCGTAGTCGTCGACCACGGAATGGATGACCGGCGTGTAGACAGCCTTGCCCGGGGACAGCTTGATGCCGCCCGTGCCCCCGAATGCCTTCGGGTCTAGCGTGACCGTCTGATCCGGGATGCTGCCGGTGATCTTGCCGGTGGCGCCCATGTCGGCACCGAAGTTGACCTGGCAACCGACGATGTAGCCGGCATTGACACTGCCGCCCTTGACGCCGCCGGTGGTCTTGACGCTGACCTTGCCGGAGACGAAGACCTCTCGGGAAAGCGGGGTGCTGGTGACGGCGCGGCCGATCCTGGCCGACTCGCCGTACAGCTTGATGGTGACGCTGCCCTCGGGCAGCGACTTGGTCTTCGAGACGCTCGGCAGTGCGACGGCATTGGCCGGAGCGGCGAGCGTGGCGCCGGCGGCGACGGCGCCGGCGAGTGCTGCGGACGCGGTGAGACCGCGGACTACGCGCTTGTTCATTCTTCTACCTCGTGAGTCTGTGATCTCGGGTCAGCCGAGGCTGAACGGGGTGCCGAGCAGGTTGGCCTGCACGTAACCGCTGTTGCCGGACAGGGACTTCTCCTCGGCGTCGTAGCCGTCGGCCGCGACCACCTGGACCACCGAGCGCGCCGAGGCGTACCCGCCGCACTGCTGCACGTCGATCGAGAAGCTGTCGACCATGATCGTGCCCTTGCTCTTCTTGAGGCTGATCTTGTCCGTCTTGGCGTACACGACCTGGCCCGGAGCCAGCGGCACGGACAGCGAACCGCTACCGGACACGCCTCCCGACAGGTCGAACGATCCGCTGAGCGTGCCGGTGAAGCCCGTCAGGTTCACCTGGCAACCGACCAGGTAACCGACGGTCATGACACCGGTGCCCTTGCTCAAGGTCGTCTTGTAGGTTCCCGACACGGCGGCCGCGCGGCCCGCACCGTTGGCGGCCAACGACGGCATGATCCGGCTGCTCTCGCCGCTGCGCGCGATCTCCACCACCTGGCCGTCGACACCGACGGCCTTGGTGCGGCCACCCGGCAGACGACCTGCGTCAGCCTGACCTGCTCCGACTACTGCTCCGGTTACTGCGGTGAGCGCGACTGCAGCCAGGGCTGCAGCGCGGCGCTTACCGACACCACTGAACTTCACACGTATCACCCTTCAACGTGACCGACACCACGGTCGGCTTAAGACTGTGCGGCAGATAATGGATTCTCAGCCGCGGCTTAGATTAACCCAGCCGCACAGTCGCCGCTCGGCGCCGGAGAGGATTGCCGGATTTCACGTGAGAAGGGTCACTTACCCGCTAGTTATGGTGTGGGGGCCGGTTCTCGTCGTACCAACGACGACCACGCCCGGAATGCGCGTCTTCGCCCGGGTCGGTCCTGACCTCGGGCAATTCATCGCCGAAGACGGCGTCGAGGCGCCGCTTGCGACGCCACGCCTCCTCCTCCGACCGGTCGGCCGAAGACGTCTCAGAACTCACTGATCGCGGCGATGACGTGATGCGCCAACGGGATCAGCGTCGCCATGCCGTCACGGACGGCCGCGCGGGAGTCGGCGAGATTGACCACGACCGTCTGCCCCGAGATGCCGGCGAGTCCGCGCGAGAGCCCCGCGTCGGTAGCGCCCGCGGACAGTCCCGAACTGCGAATGGCCTCCTCGATGCCGGCCAGCCGACGATCGAGCAGGGGCTCGGCCGCCTCGGGCGTCACGTCCCGCGGCCCCACCCCGACACCGCCGACCGAGACGACGAGATCGACGCCGCCGATCACGGCGGTGTTGATCGCGTTCCGGATCTCCACCTCGTCGCCGGAGACCGTGGTGGTCGCGTCGACGTGGAAGTCCGCCTCCTCGAGCAGTTCCACCACCAGCGGCCCCAGCAGATCGTGATCCTCCCCGCCGACGGCGCGGTCGTCGATCACCACCACCAGGGCCCGCGGCGTCACGATGCCCTGGACCACGGCTTCGGCTTCGGCTTCTGCGGCGTCAATCATGATTCGACCTTCCTCGAGTGCACCGCCGTCGCGGCGCTCGTGTGTGGCTTGTCCTCCGGGCGCCCGGTGCCGATCAGCTGGCGCCCAGCTTCACGTCGACGGTCTTGGTCTGCCCGTTGACGACGTACGTGATCTTCACGGTATCCCCCGGAGCATAGGAACGGATAGCGGCGACGAGCGCGTCCGACGAAGCGATCTTGCGGTCTTCGACCTGCGTGATGACCGCGCCCTTCGGGATTCCCGCCTGATCGGCGGCACCGCCGCCGACCACATTCACCACCTGGGCGCCCGGCTGCGTCACGTCGCTGCTGGGCCGGACGTTGACGCCGAGGCTCGCTTGCTGGACACGGCCGCCCGAGCGCAGCGCGTTCGCGATCCGCATCGCCTGGTCCACGGGAATCGCGAAACCCAGGCCGATGCTGCCGGACTGCTGCTCGGTGCCGCCGTTCACGGTCGCGATGGCGGTGTTGATGCCGATCAACGCACCGTTGGCGTTGACGAGTGCGCCGCCGGAGTTGCCCGGGTTGATCGCCGCGTCGGTCTGGATGGCGTCCATCACCGATTCCACCGAACCGTCGGCGCCGGAGGTGGACACCGGCCGGTTCAGGGAACTGATGATGCCGGTCGTGACCGTCCCTTCGAGTCCGAGCGGCGACCCGACGGCGATCACCTCCTGGCCCACCGAGAGGTTGGCCGACGAGCCGATGGTGATCGGCCGCAGACCGGTCTTGTCGACCTGGATGACCGCGATGTCGGATGTGGGATCGGTGCCGAGCACCTTCGCCATCGCTCGACTGCCGTCGTAGAAGCTGACCAGGATCTTGTCCGCGGGCTTACCGCCGCCGGCGCTGATGACATGGTTGTTGGTCAGGATCACGCCGTTGTCGCTGAGAATGACGCCCGAGCCCGATCCGACCTGATTCCCGACCTCGACGGTGATCGAGACGACCGACGGGAGGACCTGGGCCGCGGTGGCCTGGACCGAACCCGGCGCGGCACTGGGCTGCGCGGTGTTGGTGGGTCCGGAGGCGACGACGTTCGACGTCGACGATCCGTCTTTGTCCGAACCGCCCGCGACCGAGGCGCCGATCGCTCCTCCCGCGCCGCCCGCGAGGAGCGCGACGGCCACGGCGCCGATGAGAAGCTTGCGACCCCCGTTCGACCGTGCCGGTGGAACGTCGGCCGACGACGATCCGGGCGCCTGCGGCATCTGCCCTAGCGGTGCGGTTCCGCCCGGCTGCTGCTGGTAGTACGGCGCGGTCGGCTGATCGGGCCGCGGGTACTGACCGAGCGGGCCGGTCGCTCCCGGAGGCGGCGACGGGAACTGACCGCTGGGCGGGTTCGACGGCGAGCCCGGTGAATGGTTTCCAGCGTCCGCACTGCCGTAGGGATTCGTGGGAAGTCCGCCGGTCGGAGGTTGATTCGGATCTCCGGGGACCTGACGCCAATCGTCGTTGCCGGGGTGTTCGCCGTTGGTCATGGATTAAACCCTATTGCACCATTCTGTGAAGCCGCTCAGTCCCCGTTGCCGAGTTACTGCGAGGTTCCTGCCGAGTACCTGTGAACGATCGTCAGCGTCTCACGACGATCGGATCGGGCTCAGTATGGTGCGGCAGACCGGGTATCCGCATGCGAATCAGCGCACCTCCCTGGTCGGATCCCTCGGCCGCCACCGAGCCCCCGAGACGGGTGAGAACCTGCCGCACGATCGCCAGGCCGAGGCCCGAACCCGGCATCGATCGAGTCGCATCGGCGCGGTAGAACCGTTCGAACACCATCTCGCGATCCTCCGGGGCGATGCCCGGCCCCGCGTCGGCCACCGTCAGGTCGGCACTGGCCGGTCCCACCTGATGGAGCCGCACGTGCACGGTGCGGCCAGGCGGACTCCACTTCGCTGCGTTGTCGAGCACGTTCAGCACCGCCCGCGCGAGGCCGTGCTCCTCACCGAAGACGAACCACGGAACGGTTTCCACGTCGAAGTCGATGTCGGCGCGCCGGCGCCGGACCCGCTCGAGCGCGGCGTCGATGACGTCTTCGAGGGCGACCTCCTGGTGCACGGCCTCCAGCGCGTCGTCGCGCGCGAGGTCGACGAGATCGCCGACCAGGGTCGACAGTTCCTCGATCTGCGCCATCACATCCGAGCGCAGTTCCACCATGTCGGCCGCGGGTACGGGCGGTGCACCCGGTGCCGATGAGGCGATGAGCAGTTCGAGATTGGTGCGCAGCGAGGTGAGCGGAGTCTTGAGTTCGTGTCCGGCGTCGGCGACGAGACGGGCCTGCTTGTCGCGCGACTCGGCGAGCGCGCGCAGCATCGTGTTGAAACTCTCGGTGAGCCGCGCGAGTTCGTCCTTGCCGGTCACCGGGATCGGCGTGAGGTCCTGAGTTCGTGCGACGCGTTCGGCCGCGGCCGTGAGACGGGTGACCGGGCGCAGTCCGGTGCGGGCCACCGCGGTTCCGGCGATCGCGGCGAAGGCCACCCCCGCTCCGCCGACGATGAACAGCACCGAGCCGAGCCGGCCGAGGACCGCGTCCGTCCGGTCCAGCGACTGCGCCAGCACCAGCGTGCTGCCGTCGGACAGTTTGCGCGCCAGCACCCGGTGGTTGGCGGTGGTTCGCAGACTCTGATTGAGCTTGCCCGGCGGATTGGTCGACTTCGCCACATCCTTCTCCGGATCCCCGAAGGGGACGTCGCCGACCATGATGGCGCGGCCGTCCTGCTCGATCAGGGCGATCGAGATGGACGTGGAGAACACGGTGCCCGCCACCAGCGCCTCGGGACCGTTGCTCAGCCGGCCGAGCTTGGCGAGGGCGGTGAGACCGTCGGCACGGGCGACGAGCTGGGTGTCGACGTCGTTGTACATCGCGCGCGACACCACGAAATACGCGGCTCCGGCCATCAGCACCGCCGACAGCAGGACCACCGCGGCGGCCAGGAGCGCGACGCGGCGTCGCAGTGAGACCGCGCGCGTCAGGCGGAACGGACCACGCATCGGCTACGGGGTGCCCTCGCGCAGAACGTATCCGACGCCGCGCACGGTGTGGATCAGACGCGGCTCGCCGTCGGCCTCGGTCTTGCGGCGCAGGTAGCCGATGTAGACCTCCAGCGCGTTGCCGGAGGTCGGGAAGTCGTAGCCCCACACCTCCTCGAGGATGCGACTGCGGGTCAGCACCCGCTTCGGGTTGCTCATCAGCATCTCCAACAGCGCGAACTCCGTGCGGGTGAGGCTGATCTGGCGCTCGCCTCGGGTCACCTCGCGGGTCACGGGGTCGAGGGTGAGGTCGGCGAAGGAGACCGCCTCGCTCTCCTCCTCGTCCCGGGTGGTGCGGCGCAGCAGCGACCGCAACCGGGCCAGCAGTTCCTCGAGTGCGAAGGGCTTGGGCAGGTAGTCGTCGGCGCCCGCGTCCAACCCGCTGACCCGCTCCGAGACCGAATCGCGGGCAGTGAGCACGAGGATCGGCAGGTCGTCGCCCGCCGACCGGAGTCGCCGGCACACCTCGAGACCGTCCAGACGCGGCATCATCACGTCCAGAATCATCAGGTCCGGGCGATCGGCGATCACCTTCTCCAGCGCCTCCAGCCCGTCGCCCGCGGTCTCGACCGAGTATCCGTTGAAGCTGAGCGACCGTCGGAGCGATTCGCGGACCGCACGATCGTCGTCCACCACCAGGATGCGCATGGTTACAGTCTTATATCCACAACTGAGATTCGACTGAGCGAACACGCCGTTCGGCGCGATTCGGTCGCGCTCAGCGACGCCGCCGTCCCGCCGCCGCCAGCATGTCGGCCACCTCGGTGAACTTCACCCGGGGACGCCCCTGACGGGCGCCCAGCTCGCGCTCGCGCCGGTCGATCGCCGCGATCCCCCGGTAGCCGATCGCCTGACGTCGCCTGCGCCGCAACAGTGCACTGAACTCCTCGGCGGTACCGCCTGCGCGACGCAGACCGGATGCGGCGTCCTCGATGAACGCCTCGACCGTGTCGATGGCGTGCAACTTGTTGGAGCCGATACCGCCGGTGGATCCGCGGGCGGCCCAGCCGACGGCGTACGCACCGGGAATCGGCATGCCCTCGGCGTCGACGATTCGGCCCTCGCGCACCGGGAACCGGCCCGCTTCGGTGTCGAACGGAAGCCCGCCGACCGGTACGGACCGGTAACCGATCGATCGGACCAGCAGATCTGCGGCGATGCGGTACGAGCGTCCGCCGGTGTTCACCGAGACCGACTGCAGCGCGCCGTCTCCGTGTGCGGCCTCGGGGACCGTGTTGAAGAGGAACACGATCCGGCGGCGGTCGGAGGACGCGGGTCCCGAGAGGTCGGGCGGCAGGTCGGGCAGCAGGTCGAGCGAGGCCGTGCCGTCGTGCACCACCACCTCCACGCCGGGAAGCACCGACAGCGCGCGGTGCTCGGCCGCGGTGTACGCCGCGGCGTCCTGACCTCGCCGGCCGAGCAGAACCACCTCATGGATGTCCTGCCTGCGCAGGAGGTCGAGCGCACGGTCGGCGATGTCGGTGACCGCCAGCGCCTCCGGCGGCGATACGAGGATGCGGGCGATGTCGAGCGCGACGTTGCCCGTCCCGACGATCACGGCCCGGCCGCTGCCGTCGACCGGGATGTTCGGCCCCGAAGCGCCGGGCACGGCGTTGTACCAGGCCACCAGTTCGGTGGCCGACGTACTGCCCGGCAGATCCTCGCCGGCGATCCCGAGGCGGCGGGCCTGCGATGCACCGGTCGCGTAGAAGACGGCGTCGAAGTGGTGCGCCAGTTCGCCCGGCGTGATCTGACCGGCCCGTACATCGGGGCCGATCTCGACATTGGTGGCCATCGTGACCCGCGGGTCCCGGTACAGGATGTCGAAGGTCTTCATGACGTCCTTGGTGCTCGGATGGTCGGGCGCGACGCCCGCGCGGACCAATCCGCCCGGTGTGGGCAGCTTGTCGAACACCGTCACCTGCGCGTCCGTCCGGTTCAGCACCGTCCGCAGGGCGTATCCGCCCGACGGGCCCGTGCCGACGATCGCGACCCGCAGATCGCGCGGCAACCGCGGGATCTCCGGGTACACCACATCGGTCCAGCCGGACGAGACATCGGGGTTGTCGCGATAGTAGGCGGCGTTGATGTCGGCGAAGATCTCGTCGCGCTCACCGAGCCGGTCGGCCGGGAAGATCGCATTGACCGGGCACGCGTCGGCGCATGCTCCGCAGTCGATGCACGCGTCGGGGTCGATGTGCAGGATGTCGGAGGTGCCGAAACCCCGTTCCTCCGGCGTCGGGTGGATGCAGTTCACCGGGCACACCGACACGCAGGCGGCGTCGCTGCAGCAGGACTGGGTGATGACGAACGACAACGAGTGCCCCTTTACTTCGAGCGCGTCCGGGCTGGTCGGGAAGCGGGTCCGGCGATCGATCCGCCGCTAGATCATGTGCGCCTTGCGGTAGTAGTGCATGGCCGGCTTGGTCAGCAGGCCCACCTCGTCGAGGAACTCCATGAGGTGACCGCAGCTGCTGCGGATCATCGAGTGGAAGTGGCCGTTGTCGCGGCGCTCGGCCAGCGCACGCTTCACGTCGAGTCCCGCATCGGCGTAGGCCTTCGGCTGGATCAGACTGCTCACGATGAGGTACGCGCCCGCCGCCACCGACAGCGCGCTGAACTGCCTGCGGGCCCAGCCGATCCCGTCGACCGACTCACGCACCTGTTCGCGCGCGAACTTCATGTGCCGGGATTCCTCGAGAACGTGGATCTCGTTGACGGTCCGGATGAAGGGGAGCACCCGCTCGTCGCGCATGCATCCGCGCTGGAACACGTCGAGAACCTCCTCGGCGACGAGAATGCCCGCATAGGCGACCTCGTTGCGCGCAAGGAGCTTGAAAGACTTGCCCAACTGGGCGATCTTCGGGTGCGGATGATACGAAGTGCCGACCATCTTCTCCGACGCCTTGGCGAACATCAGCGAATGCCGGCACTCATCGGCGATCTCCACCAGCGCGAACTGGAACTCGGAGGAGTGGTAGTCGCCGACGTACTGATCGCGCAGAACCATCTCCTGCAGAATCATCTCGAACCAGATGCCGATGTTCATGATCGACGCGAACTCGTGACGCGTCAGATCGACTCGCTGCTCGTGGGTGAGCTCGTCCCAGTAGTCGGTGCCGTACAGCGACGACCACTCCGGGCTGCATCCGTACTTGTCGGGATCCATCGGCAACGACCAGTCGATCTCGGTCATCGCATTGCGCGAGAGCCGGGCGGCCGATCGCAGCAACCGTTCGGACACCTGCTCGGCACCCGAGTCCTGCAGGCTGATCAGGTTGTCGCCCGCGTTCTCCCGTTCGATCGCTGCCGTCATGTTGACCTCCGGTACATTGTTCCATCGCATCTTGTAACAACAATCATTGTCACGGTAACACTCGCGTCCTGAGACGTAAACGGTCTAGAGTTCCTACCGGAGAGTAATATCAATGCGAGGGGCGTCCTCGCAGGTCACAGTGGGGAGAATCCAGAGTCATGCCTTCGATCTTCATTTCCGGCGGTGCCGCGGGCATCGGCCTCGCGACCGCCGAGCGATTCGCCCTCGAAGGCTGGACGGTCGGCGTCTACGACGTCAGCGACGAGGCGCTGGCCGCCGTCCGCGAGGAGCACCCCGACTTCATCACCGGTCACCTCGACGTCCGCGACCCGCAGCAGTGGTCGACGGCACTGGCCGAGTTCACCTCGCACACCGACGGCCGCCTCGACGTGCTCGACAACAACGCCGGGATCCTGGTTGCGGGCCCCCTCACCGAGATCTCGACCGACGCGATCAAGGCGCAGATCGACATCGACGCACTGGGAGTGACCCTGGGCGCACAGGCGGCCCACCGGTATCTCAAGGCGACTCCGGGATCGCATCTGGTGAACATCGCCTCCGCATCCGCGATCTACGGCCAGCCGGGAATCGCCACCTACAGCGCGACCAAGTTCTACGTCGCAGGTCTCACCGAGGCGCTGGAGTTGGAGTGGGCGGCCGACGACATCCGCGTCGTGAGCATCTGGCCGCTGTGGGCCAAGACCGCGCTCGCCGACAACGATGCGAAATCAACCAGGACGCTCGGTGTCCGCATCACCCCCGAACAGGTCGCCGACAAGGTCTGGGAATCGGTTCATCCGACCATCGCGGACCGCGTGCTGAGCCGCACGAGCTACTCGGTGGGGCTGCAGACCACGGTTCTGGGCAACGCGGCAAAGTTCATTCCCAACGTCCTCAACCGCGGCGTGAACAAGATCCTCTCGCAGTAGCCTCCGACGAGACGGAGCCTCCGCAGGCCCCACGACGAAACGGCTGGGGCCGGCGATCTCTCGCCGGCCCCAGCCGTTGAAGTCTGTGTGTCAGCCGCGCTCAGCGACGGTCGAGATCGACCAGACCGAGCTTCGCTGCCTTGACCAGGCGGCGCGGGATGCGCTGCGAAACACCGTTGATCTTCTCTTCCTGCAGTGCGACGTTGTCCGCCTTCCACTGCGAACGACGGCTACGGGTGTTGGCCCGCGACATCCGGCGCTTGGGTACTGCCATGGTTCCAGCCCTTCTCTTACCTGGCGCGGGTGGGCTCGGGCTGTCTCCCGACCCGCCAGACCCGCTGAAGTCTTCTCACCACGGCACAGCGGCCGCGGCACACAACCAGACCAGGTTAGCCGCCGCGGGCTCCCGGATGCAAAACGCGGCGGCCCGGACGAGGTCGTGACCGGAGGGTTCGGGCGCCGCGGGCATAATGCGTCGGGTGTCTGGCGTCATCTCGGGGTTCACCGTCATCTTCATCGTCGTCGCCCTGGGTTACGTTCTCGGCCGGACGGGCAGTCTCGGCGAACACGCGGCGGCGGTGCTGGCGCGCACCGTCTTCTTCGTCTGCACACCCGCACTGCTCATCCACTCTCTGGCCACCAGCGATCTGTCGGCGATCTTCTCGTCCACGCTCGTGGTCGCCTCGGCATCGGCCGTCGCCGTGGGCGCGGTCTACGCGCTGATCGCGTGGTTCTGGCTGCGCCGCGCCGTACCGGAGATCGTGATCGGCGCGTTGTCCTCCTCGTACGTCAACAGCGTGAACCTGGGTCTGCCGATCGCGATCTTCGTGCTCGACGACGCGTCGTTCATCGCTCCCCTGCTGCTGTTCCAGATCGTCTTCTATTCCCCGGTCGCCCTCGCGACCCTCGATCTGACCGCGCTGTCGGCCGAGCGACGGACCTCGACGCTGCGCACGGTGACCACGCCGTTGAAGAACCCGATCCTGGTCGGCGGCGTGATCGGCCTGATCGTCTCGGTGGCCGGATGGCATCCGCCGCAGGCCGTGATGGAACCGCTGGACATGCTGGGGCAGGCCTCAGTCCCGCTGGCGCTGCTCACCTTCGGCCTCACGCTCACCGGCGTCACCGTATTCAAGAAGGGCCAGAGTCCGCGGCGAGACGTCGCGCTGGCCGCCGCGATGAAGGTGGTCGCGATGCCGCTCGTCGCCTACGCGCTCGCACGCTGGGGATTCGGGATGACCGGGCATCGGTTGTTCGCGCAGGTCGTGATCGCCGCCCTGCCGACCGCGCAGAACGTCCTGGTCTACGCGACCAGATACCGGCGCGGTGAGGTCCTCGCCCGCGACTCGGCCCTGATCACCACGCTCCTGTCGATCCCCGTCATCGCGCTGATCGCCGCCACGCTGGCCTGACCGGCCCGCCGTCAGCGGGCACGACGGGGGCCGAGCCGGTCGGCCCGGCCGCGCCTCTGCACACGGACCCCGCCCATCAACGAGAATCCGGTGATCACCACCCGCGGGGCGCCCTCGCCGCCGGGACCGGCGGCGCTGCCGTCGAAGCCGCCCATGACAGCCCTCCCGTGCACCTCCACGGTGACGTCCGGCGGGACCACGATGTCGACGCCGCCCATGATCGCCTTGCACTTCACCGTGAGCATAGGCGCCGTGTACTCGACGTTCCGCAGGTCGAGCACCACGCCGCCCATCACTGCGGTGGCCTTCAGTCGATCACCCACGACCGCGCCTCCGCCGACTTCGGTTCCGCCGAAGAAGCCGGACGCGGACGTGACGGGATCGGCACCGGAGGCACTGACGCGGGTCTGGCCGAATGCGGCGTCGGCGGCCACCGAGCGGAGCTGATCGAGGGGCAGGTCCCGAGTCAATGCGTCCAGATCGGCCCGGGTCCGCGCGACCGAGGCATCGCCGGCGCGCCGGCTGTACTCCTCCGGAGTGAGCACGCCCATCGTCATCGCGGCCGATAGATAGGAATGAGTGCGTTCGCGGTCGGCGTCGCTGACCAGCATCGCGGCGGCATCACCGGCGGATGGCTGCGGAGCACGGGAGGTGCGGGGCTCGATGTCGCTCATCTGCCCAAGCCTAGACAAGAATCGCCCGGCTCACCGGCGACGCACATCGCGTACCCCGGCCGCGTCCGCCGCCCGCCGGTACGCAGCCGCCAGGGTCTCGACGGTCTCGTGCGCATTCAACCCGCTCGGGTTCGGCAGGACCCAGAGCTCGGCGCCGCCGATCGACTCCGGCTGCCGGCCCACCACGGCCGTGCGGCGCCCGAACGCCGCGCGATAGGCGGTGACCCCCAGGATCGCGAGGACGCGCGGCCGCACCCGGAGCACCGTCGCCTCCAGTTCCCGACCGCCGCGCAGCAGCTCGTCCCGAGCCAGGTCGGAGGCTTTCGCGGTGGCCCGCGCGACGACATTGGTGATGCCGATCCCGGCATCGGTGAGCGCCGCGGCGTCGTCGTCGGACATCCCCGCCGACGCGTCGATCACGTGATCGGTGATGCCCGCGGCGTGCAGTGCCGGATAGAAGCGATTGCCGGGCCGGGCGAAGTGGGCCCCGGTCGCCGCGGTCCACAGCCCGGGATTGATGCCCGCGATCAGCAGCCGGCAGTCGGGGCCGATCAGATCCGGAACGGTCGCACCGATCCGGTCGAGCAGTTCCTCTCGGGTGAACCCCACCGCCGGCTACCGGGCCCGTCGCGACCGGAGGTAATCCCCGACCACGGCCGCACCGAGACCGTCGAGGTCCGGCGCCACGACGCGGCCGCCGATCCGGCGCGCGATGCGGTCGATGAACCGCGCCAGGCCGGGATCCTCGCCCAGCCGGAAGAACGTGATCTGGGTGCCCATGCGCGAGAGATGATCCAGCTCCGACACCGTGAGCCCGATAGTGCGCGGATGCGGCGGGTAGAAGAAGAAGTCCTCTCCGTCCGGCTCCAGATGCGCGGTCGGCTCACCGTCGGTGACGATCAGCACCACCGGCTGGGCATTCGGGAACCGCCGGAGGTGCCGCTGCGCCAGCAACAGCGCGTGGTGCAGGTTGGTGCCCTGCTCCATCCGCGGCTCGAGCGCGGTCAATACGTCGACGGTGGTGTCGCGGGCCACGCGGCCGAACTCGATCAAGTGCAGTTCGTCGGTGCGGAACCGGGTGCTGATGAGCTGATTGAGGGCCAATGCCGTCCGCTTCATCGGAGTCCAACGGCCCTCCATCACCATGGAGAACGAGGTGTCGACGAGGAGGACGACGGCGGCCTGGGTCCGCGCCTCGGTCTCGATCACTTCGATGTCACCGACGTCGAGGCGCACGCCGTCGCCCGATGCGAGACGAGCGGCCGCGGACGGGTCCTCAGCGACGGTGCGCAACACCGCGTTGGTGACGGTGCGGGTGACGTTCCACGGCTGGGTGTCGCCGAACTGCCACTCACGGCTGCTTCCGGTGGGCTCCCCGAGCCGGCCGGCGAGGTCGGACTGCCGGTCGCCGCCGCGTGCGGACAACTGCTGGGCGATGTCACGCAGGATCGCCTGCCCGAGTCGGCGCATCGCCTTCGGACTCAACCTCGTCTGACCGTCCGGGGCGCGGTCGAAGAAGCCCTCCTCGCGCATCGCCCGGTCGAGTTCGGCGAGCGTCCGCGCATCGGCCGCGGCTTCGTCGCCGAGTTGCCGCGCGAGGGCGTCGAGGTCCACGTCCTCGAGCTGCGCCCCCGCGTATCCCTGCGACAGCTGCTCTGCCAGGTTCTCGAGCTCGGCGATATCGCGCAGCGCCGCCGCGCCCTCGCCGAGTCCCATCGGCTGATCGCCGGAGAACTCCTGGCCGCCGTTCCAGTCGAGGTCGGGCCGCGCCTGACGCAGCGCGTCGTCCATCTGCGCGAGCTGCGACATCAGCGCAGGCGAACCGAAGGCCTGCTGCGACAGTTCGGCGAGCTCCGCCTGCTGTTCGGGGGTCAGCGAGTTGAAGAACTGCTGCGCTGCGGCGGACCGGCGCGCCAGGGAGTCGATCAGCTCCTCGGTGCTGCGCGGATCCTCCGGGAAGAACTCGCCGTGCTTGTCCATGAACTCGGCGAACTGCTCGCTCGTGTCCTCGCCGCGATTGTGCGCGGCGAGCAGGTCGTTGAGATCGTCGAGCATCTCCGAGATGCGCCGACGATCGTCGTCGGTGGCGCCCTCCAGAGCCTGCTTCATTCCGGCGAACCGCTGGTCGAGCACTTCGCGCCCGAGCAGGTCGGAGATCTTCTCGTAGTCGGCGCGCGCCTGCGGACTGCGCCAGTCGTAGTCGGCGAGTTCGCGGACCGCCTGCGCCGTCGACGCCGGAAGGCTCTCGATCTGCATCTCGGCGAGCCGGGCGTCGTCGTCGAGGTCGCGCGCGAGTTGCTTGCGTTCGCTGAGCACCGCCGAATCGAGCAGTTCGCGGATCTCGTCGAACGTCCCGTCGAGGTTCCGGTTCCGTAGCAGTTCGCGCCGTCTGCGGTTCGCCATCTCCGCCAGCCGGTCCAGCCCGCGCATGTTCTCGCTCCCGCGACGGAGGAACTCGCGAAGCGCACGGTCGGGCGAGGATCCCGCCATCACGTCGTCACCGATCGCCTCCAGGGCCTCGCGGAGGTCGACGGGCGGCGCCAGCGGGTCGGGCCCGCCGGTGTAGCGCCGGTAGGACGAGCGGTGGAAGCGCCTTCTGCTCATGAGCTAGGCCGTGTCGTCCTCGTCGACCTGTTCCACCAGGTAGGCGGTGCGGCCGTACTCGTCGGTGTCCTTGCCGATCCGGCGCGCGAGATACAACCCCTCCAGGGCCAGTTCGGCGGCGCTGGCGCGCTCGGCGGCGTCGGTGGAATCCAGGCGCCGGGTGATCTCGTCGATCACCTCGGCCACCGCGCCGGTGTCGCCGAGCGCTGTGAGCACGTCGCCCGCGGGAACGCGGTCGCCGGTGAGCACCTCCTCGCCCGCCTCCAGCGCCGCGACGAGCGGCGCCATGTCGACGCCGCCTAGGTGGGCCCGGACGGTGTCGGCGACGGATTTGCGGAGCAGGTAGTCGAGGATCTCGAGCTCACGCCCCTCCTCGCCGGACTCGAACTCCACTTTGCCGCGCAGCACCTCAATCACCGCGTGCAGGTCGACCGGTCGCGCGACCGGGAACTCCTCGCCGGCCACCACGGAACGATGCAGCGCGGCCGCGGCCACCGTCTCCGCACCGGCGATCGAGAACCGCGCGGACACACCCGAGCGCTGGTCGATCGACGGATGCTCGCGGGCGTAGCGGGTGAATCGCGCCAGCACCTCGATCAGATAGGACGGCACCGAGGCGACGAGGTCGGCCTCCTGCTCGATGACGTCCACCTCGTCCTGCAGGTCGAGCGGGTAGTGCGTGCGGATCTCGGCACCGAACCGGTCTTTGAGCGGAGTGATGATCCGCCCTCGATTGGTGTAGTCCTCGGGATTCGCGCTGGCCGTCACGAGGACGTCGAGGGGCAGTCGCAGGCTGTAGCCGCGGACCTGGATGTCTCGCTCCTCCATCACATTGAGCATCGACACCTGGATCCGTTCGGCGAGGTCGGGCAGCTCGTTGATCGCGATGATGCCGCGATGAGCCCGCGGGATGAGACCGAATGCGATGGTCTCCGGATCGCCAAGACTCCGCCCCTGGGCCACCTTCATCGGGTCGATGTCGCCGACCAGGTCGGCCACCGAGGTGTCCGGGGTCGCGAGCTTCTCGCTGTACCGTTCGCTCCGATGCCGCCATGCCACCGGCAGCGCGTCACCGAGCTCCGCGGCCCGCCGGATCGAGGCGGGCAGGATGGGGTTGTACGGATGCTCGTCGAGTTCGGAGCCGTCGATGACCGGCGTCCATTCGTCGAGCAGCCCGGCCAGCGTGCGCAGCAGCCTGGTCTTGCCCTGTCCGCGCTCACCGAGCATCACCACGTCGTGCCCCGCGATCAACGCGCGTTCGAGCTGCGGGATCACGGTGTCGTCGAATCCGACGATGCCGTCCCACGGGTCGTCGCCTGCGCGCAGCGCCGTCAGCAGATTGTTGCGGATCTCGTCCCGGACGTCACGTTCCACGTGCCCGGAGGCACGCAGTTCGCCGACGGTGGTGAGAGCCGGTGCAGGAGTGTCGATATCGGTGACAGCCACGTCATCCACGCTACCTCCCGATCCGGCCCGCCCGCTGAAGGCGGCGAATTCGTCCGTGGTCTGTCAGTGCTCGTCGATACGCTCTACTCACCTCTTCGGAAGGATTCGCATCATGTCCTCGAACACCGCTCCCTGGGATTCCCTCGACACCTACGACAACGGGCTGACCTTCTTCACCGGCGTGGTGGAGACCGTGCCCGCCGACCGCTGGACCGCTCCGTCTCCCTGCGACGGATGGACGGCACTGGACGTCCTCGGGCACGTGGGCGAGGCGGCACTGGTCGGCGCGCGCATACTCCGCGGAGGCGAGCGCGAGTTCAACAGACACGATCCGCCCTCGTCGGCGGTCGAGGGCGACCCGGCGGTGTGGTGGGCGGCCGCAGCGGCACAGGCCCGTCAGGCCCTGGCCGAGGTGACCGATCTGGACCGCGAGGTCGACAGCCCCGTCGGACGCCGGACGGTGAGGGAGGGTCTGTCCTTCCCCGCGGTGGACTTGTACCTGCACGGTTGGGACCTCGCCGCGGCCACCGGCTCGCGCGTGCGGTTCCCGGCCGCAGCCGTCCAGTTCATCCGCGACGTCTTCGCCCACGTCCCCGACGAGGTGACCCGCAGGCCCGGCGTTTTCGGCGCCCCCGTCGAGGTCGGCGCGGATCGCGACGAGACGGACCACATCCTCGGATTCGCCGGCCGGGACCCGGACTGGTCCGCCTGAGGGCCCTGCTCCGGACGGCTATCGGGCGTCGGCGAAGTGCGGGTCGCGGCCGATGAACGCCGCCAGGCGCATCACTGGGTCGGCGCCAGCCGGTGCGGTCTTCGCGGGACCGTACTGACCGGACGAGCGCAGCACCTCTTCCATCCCCCGCAGTCCGTCCAGCAACTGCGCCGCGAACTCCGCGTCCAGGTCCGGGCGACGGCCGCTCGCCTGCGCGAGATCCCAGGTGTGCATGAACACGTCGGCTGTGTAGAAGCGGTCGACGGCATCAGCCAGCGGCATCGTGCCCACCCTCGGGTGCGAGAACTCGACGTCGTCGCGCATGAACAGCTCCTGGACACGCGCCGAGTGCGCCGACCAGACGGCGGCCGGATCGTCGGCCGACGGCGCCGCGTCGAACCGAACGCCGCCGTCGGCGAGAAACGCCGGAAACCACCCGGTGAGGTGGGCGACGACGTCCCGTGCCCGCCAGCCGTCGACGGGCGACGGCGCGTCCCAGTCGGCCGTGGCGGCCGCCTGCGAACCGAAGTCGGAGGCGACCACGCGGTGACGATCGGACGCCGTGAGACCGCTCAGTCGGCTCACGCCCGGACCTCGCCGTCGGCGAGCAATCGGTCGAGCTTCGCATAGCCCTCCCGCACGCCGACCTCCATACCCGACCGCAGCCAGGCGTCACGGACCTCGATGGAGTCGCAGAGCGACTGCGCCTCCAATCGGGTGCGCCCGTCGCCCAGATCGATGAAGCGGAGGGTCTCCAACGACACCTCGTCGGGCATGCCCTCGAAGGTGAACGTCTGAACGATGCGATCGTCGCCGACGGTGTGGAAGCAGCCCCGGAACCCGAACTCCTGCCCCTCGTGTTCGGAGACGTACCGCCATTCGCCGCCGCTGCGGGCATCCCAGATCACGACGCGCGAGGTGATGGCGTCGGGTCCCACCCACCGCATGAACAGTTCCGGGTCGAGGTGCGCTTTGGCGAGTTGGGCCGGTGTGGCCCGGAAGTCGCGGGTGATCCGGATGATCGGCAGCGCCGGGTCGGCGTCGATCGCGGCTTCGGGATAGGTCTCGGTGTTCATGATGCGGCCCCTTCGGTGTCGGTGGAGTGCGCGGCATCGGCGCCCGTCATCTCTGCGAGGACTGCGTCGAGCCGCTGGTACCGCGCTTCCGCTCGGCGGCGATACCGTTCGATCCATTTGGCCATCAGGTCGAAGACCTCGGTCTCCAGGTGCACCGGACGTCGTTGCCCGTCCCGTGAGCGCGTCACCAGGCCGGCCTCTTCGAGCACCTTCAGATGCTTGGAGATCGCCTGCACGCTGACGTCGTAGGGTTCGGCGAGCTGCCCCACGGTCGCGTCCGCGGACGTGAGACGCGCGACCATGTCTCGACGCGTCGGATCCGCCAGTGCCGCGAATATGAGAGACAACTCGTCGGCCATCGCCGTCGACCTCCTTATTCAACCAAATGGTTGTCTACGAGTAGACGCCGCGTGAGGTGCGTTGTCAACCCCTTGGTTGAGCATCGACGACCGCCGCCTGTCGCGGGAGAACGCCGCGGCAGCCCGTTCACAGCGCGTGGCGGCCGCTTCACCCCGCGTGCACGCCGTCCACGTAGAGCCAGACACGGCCGACTCGGACGAATCTGCTGCGCTCGTGCAGTTCACCGCGGCCTCCGGAGTCGCGGAAGACGGCAGTGAAGGCGACGACGCCCGTCTGATGAAAGGGCGACCCGTCCACCACCTCGTCGATATGGAGATGCAGCCAGCGCGTGCCGGGGTCGGGTGCACACTCGTCCGGCCTGGTGTCCGGATGCCAGGTCGCGAGCAGGTGCTCCTCGTCACCGAGTGCGAACGCCGTGAACCTGCTGCGCATCAACGCTTCGGCCGTCGGCGCCGGCCTCCCCACACCGAGGCCCGTGAGGTAGCGCCCGCAACACTCCGACAGCACCTCTCCCGAACCGCACGGGCATCGCCGATCGCTCATTCGGCCAACCTATCGCACCGCACCCCTTGACAACCTCCGACGACTGGTTGCATGGTTAGTTAGTCGAGTAATTAACCAAGAAACCGAGGCGGTCCAATGATTGACGACGGGAGGGCCATCTTCCAGCAGGTCGCCGACCACGTTGCCGATTCGATCATCGACGGCACCCTGCCCGAGGAGACTCGCGCGCCCTCCACCAACGAACTCGCCGCCTTCTATCGCATCAATCCCGCGACCGCAGCGAAGGGCATCAACCTGCTCGTCGACCAAGGCGTCCTCTACAAGAAGCGCGGCGTGGGAATGTTCGTCGCCGCCGGGGCCCGCGCCGCATTGAGCGTGCGTCGCCGGGAGGCCTTCGCCGACCGGTTCGTGACTCCGCTGCTGGTGGAGTCACGCCGGCTGAACCTGACCACCGACGACGTCGTCGCCCTCATTCACGAACGTTCCACCACCATCGATCAGCCGTCGGAAGGAGTCCGGCCATGACCAGCCAGACCAGCGCACCCGCCATCAGCGCGCGAGGCCTCACCAAGCGATACGGATCGACGAACGCCCTCGACGACGTGAGCTTCGACCTTCCGGCGAACACCGTCTGCGGGCTGTTCGGCCGCAACGGCGCGGGCAAGACCACGCTGATGTCGATCCTCACCGCTCAGAACTTCGCGACGTCCGGTGAGCCCCGGATCTTCGGCGAAGACCCGTACGAGAACACGCACGTCCTGCCGCGCATCTGCTTCGTACGCGAGAGCCAGCGCTACCCCGAGGACTCCACTCCGGCCCAGGCTTTCCAGATGGCACGGTTGTTCTTCCCGAACTGGGACCAAGAACTCGCCGACCGCCTCGTGGAGGAGTTCCGGCTTCCCGACTGCCGGCGCATCAAGAAGCTCTCCCGGGGTCAGCTGTCCGCGGTCGGAGTCATCATCGGCCTCGCCTCCCGCGCCGACGTGACCTTCTTCGACGAGCCCTACCTCGGTCTCGACGCCGTCGCCCGACAACTGTTCTACGACCGTCTCCTCGAGGACTACAGCGACTTCCCCCGCACCATTCTGCTGTCGAGCCATCTCATCGACGAGGTCTCGAACCTCGTCGAGCAGGTGCTCGTGGTCGACGAGGGCAGGCTCGTCCTGAACGAGTCGGCCGACGACCTCCGCGGCATGGCGTTCACCGTGGTCGGCGCCGAATCCGCCGTCGACGCCTTCATCGGCGACCGCGAAGAACTGCACCGCGACCGACTCGGCTCCGTCGCCTCGGTGACCGTCCTGGGACGACTCGAGGACACCGACCTGGCCGAACTGTCCGCCCGCGGCATCGCCACCGCTCCGGTCTCGATGCAGGAACTGATCGTCCGTCTCACCACTCGCGCCGACCGGCGTGAGCGAACCTCTCGTCCGATGGGAGCCTCGCGATGAACCGCACAGCGAACGTCGTCCGCATGCAACTGATCAACAAGAAGATCTTCGTCTGGCTGCCGCTGACGATCTTCGGCGCCGCGTTCGCGATCTCGCTGATCATCTACGGCGCGATCTACGCCTCGGTCAGCGACCTCACCGACCCGATCTACGGCGGCGCATCACAGGCACCCCTCTGGTACTTCGCCGTGATCGGCATCCAGGCGATGTCGCTGACCTTCCCGTTCTCCCAGGCCATGAGCGTCACTCGTCGCGAGTTCTATCTCGGGACCACCCTCACCGCCCTCCTCGCGTCCATCGGCCTCGCCGTGCTGTACGTGATCGGCGGCCTGATCGAGAAGGCCACCGACGGTTGGGGGATCGACGGCTACTTCTTCGCGGTGCCGTGGATCTGGAACCAGGGACCCGCGGCCGCCGGCCTGCTGTACTTCATGGCGCCGATGCTCACGTTCACCATCGGCTTCTTCGCCGCCACCGTGTACAAGCGGTTCGGCATGCTGACACTGGTCCTCATCGGCATCGGTCTGGCCGCGGCGATCGCCCTCGCGATCTTGGGCATCAGTCTCGGCGG
This sequence comes from Gordonia cholesterolivorans, assembly GCF_039531975.1. Taxonomy (NCBI): domain Bacteria; kingdom Bacillati; phylum Actinomycetota; class Actinomycetes; order Mycobacteriales; family Gordoniaceae; genus Gordonia; species Gordonia cholesterolivorans. The sequence goes on from NZ_BAAARB010000001.1 coordinate 135,556, forward strand.
CGGCTGGCCGGCCGTCGGACGCTGGTTCACCGGTCTCACGCCGGTCGCGGTAGGCGGTTACGGGCTCGTCCTGGTGGCGGCGCTGTCGGGCGTCTCGTACGCGACTCTGCGGCGAGCGATTCCGTAGGACGCGTACGGCTCAGGTACGCGTACGGCTCAGCCGGCCGGACGGAGGCCGAGCCATACCGCGAGTCCGAGACCGCACAGACCGATCGCGATCCGCAGGGGCCGGGCAGGCAGCCGAGCGACCAGCGGCGGCCCCATCCAGCCGCCGAGCAGACAGCCGATGCCCATCGCCACCGCCGCCGGCCAGTGCACCGGACCGAAGACGATGAAGGCGACGGCCGCGACCGCATTGGCGACGCCCAGAAGCGCCGATTTCAGCAGCATGGAGTGCCACAGCGGCAGACTCGTCAGGAGCAGCGCGAGCGCGAGAAAGATCACGCCGGCTCCCGCACCGAAATAGCCGCCGTAGATCGACACCACGAACACCGCGACCGGCCAGGCCACCGGACGGTCGGAGCCGTGCTCGATCCACCGTCGAAGACCGGGCTGCGCCAGCAGCGCGACCGACGCCAGCGCCACCAGGTACGGAACGACGTATCCGAACGCCGCGGCGGGCGCCAGCAGCAGCAACGCCGCACCCACGATTCCGCCGGCCAGCGCCATCAGCGACGAGCGCAGCAGCGACCGGCCGCCGTCGTCGGCAGTGAGCGCCCGGCCCGACTTCGCGAAACTCCCCACACCGACGGCGACCAGAGCCACCGTGTTGGTGACATTGGCGGACAGGGGCGTCAGGCCCGCCGCGAGCAGCGCCGGATAGCTCACGATAGAAGCCAGCCCGGTCACGTAGCCGACCACGCCCGCACCGAATCCCGCGGCCACGAGTGCGAGGAGCCCGATCACCGTCATGCGGCGAGAGCGCTGTTCATGCGCGCCTCACGTGCCGTACGGCACTCAGTGTGCGAAGTGACGCGCCCCGGTCAGGTACATCGTGACGCCCGCAGCCTTGGCGGCCTCGATCACCTCGTTGTCGCGGACCGAACCGCCCGGCTGGACCACCGCGCGCACGCCGGCGTCGATCAGCACCTGAAGACCGTCGGGGAACGGGAAGAAGGCGTCGGACGCACCGACCGCGCCCGCCGCGCGCTCGCCCGCCCGGTTCACCGCCAGATGCGCGGAGTCGACGCGGTTGACCTGACCCATTCCGACGCCGACCGACGCACCGTCGGAGGCGAGCAGAATGGCGTTCGATTTGACCGCACGGCAGGCACGCCAGGCGAAGACCAGATCGCGCAGCGTCTGCTCGTCGGCCGCGGTACCCGTGGCGAGCGTCCAGTTGGCCGGATCGTCGCCCTCGGCGTCGATCACGTCGCGCTCCTGCAGGAGCAACCCGCCCGAGACCGGACGCATCTCGATACCGCTCTCGGCCGGAGCCTGCGCGACGAGGATGCGGATGTTCTTCTTCCGCGAGAGGACGTCCACCGCGCCGTCGGCGTAGCTCGGCGCGATGATGACCTCGGTGAAGATCTCCGCCACCTGCTCGGCCATCTCGACCGACACCTCGCGGTTGGTGGCGATCACGCCACCGTACGCGCTGACCGGATCGCAGGCGTGCGCCTTGCGGTGCGCTTCGGCGATGTCGGCCCCCACCGCGATGCCGCAGGGGTTCGCGTGTTTGATGATCGCGACCGCCGGTTCGGTGTGGTCGTAGGCGGCACGCCAGGCGGCGTCGCCGTCGGTGTAGTTGTTGAACGACATCTCCTTGCCGTGCAGCTGCTCGGCCTGAGCCAGCCCCGGTGCTGCGTCGGTGTCGACGTAGAGCGCGGCCCCCTGATGCGGGTTCTCCCCGTAGCGCAGGGTGGCCGACCGCTTCCAGGTGGCGCCGGCCCACACGGGGAACTGCGCACCGGTGGTCGCACCCGGTTCGCCTGCGGTCTCCTCCGACGGCGCGACCACCGAGGTCATCCACGAGGCGACGGCGACGTCGTAATCGGCTGTATGACGGAAGGCCTTGGCCGCCAGCTGCTTCCGCTGTGCCAGGGTGAACCCGCCACCGGCGACGGCGGCGGCTGCGTCCGGGTAGTCGGCGGGATCCACCACCACGCCCACCGACGGGTGGTTCTTGGCGGCGGCACGGACCATCGAAGGACCGCCGATGTCGATCTGCTCGACGCACTCGTCGGGGGCGGCACCGGAGGCGACGGTCTCGGTGAACGGGTACAGGTTCACGACCACCAACTCGAAGGGCGCCACGCCCAGCTCGTCGAGCTGCGCCAGATGATCGTCCTTGCGAGTGTCGGCCAGGATGCCCGCGTGCACCCGCGGATGCAGGGTCTTGACCCGCCCCTCGAGGCACTCCGGGAAGCCGGTCAGTTCGCTGACCTCGACCACCGGAACGCCCGCACCGGCGATGGTCTTGGCGGTGGAGCCGGTCGAGACGATCTCGACGCCCGCGCCGTGGAGGGCGGTCGCCAGTTCGGTGAGCCCGCTCTTGTCATAGACGCTGATCAGCGCGCGCTTCACCGCGCGAGCTCCGGAGTCTGCAGGTGCATTCACTTGATGTGTGCCTTTCGTCCATCTGTGACAACGCCACGGGTCACGACCGCATGCACCACTTCCGGCAGCAGCACACGTTCGACTTCTTTGATGCGTTCGTGAAGGGTCTCTTCGGAATCGTCGGGCAGCACCTCCACGATGCGCTGCGCGAGGATCGGTCCGGTGTCGACGCCGTCGTCGACGAGGTGCACCGTGGTGCCGGTGACCTTGACGCCGTACGCGAGGGCGTCGGCGACCCCGTGCGCGCCGGGGAACGCGGGCAGCAGCGCGGGATGCGAGTTGAGGATCCGGCCGCCGAAACGGTCGAGGAATGCGGGGCCGAGGATCTTCATGAATCCTGCGGTGACCACCCACTCCGGGGCCAACTCCGCGACCGAGGCGGTGAGCGCCGCGTCCCACGCCTCACGGTCGGGGTACTCCCGCAACTCGCAGAGGATCACGGGCAGGTCGGCGTCGACGGCGCGGTCGGCGGCCCCGCAGTCGCGGTCGACCACTACGCCGACGACGCGGAAGGGTGCGTCGTCGGTTGCTGCGAGGTCGAGGACTGCGGCCATCAACGATCCGGTGCCGGATGCCATGACGACCACGGGCACACGGGCGTCCTGGGCTGATGTCACGACCTACAGCTTAGTTGTCCAGTTCCCGCACTGAACCGGGAGGTCGGTCCCCCGCCGGGGGTCCGTGGTCTGCGCCACTCGCGACCGCCGGATCGACGTCGTCGAGCGCCTCGGTCCCGTCCCCGTCACCCGAGTCCGGGTCTTGGTCCGAATTCGAGTCCGAATCCGCGTCCGCTCCTGAGTTCGAGTCCGCATCCGCGTCCACCGGTTCCGGCTCGTCGAGCAGTTCGTCAAGATCCAGGTCGGGAGCCCCGTACGCCCGCCGACCGCCGAACCTGCGGTTGAGCCAGAGGATCCCGGCGGTCGCCGTCGCCGTCACCCCGAGCGCGGTCAGTGTGAAGACCCCGGCCAGCGGAACACTGACGCCGGCCTCCCCCATCTCGCCGAGCGTGCCGCCCGAGAACGCCACAGCCACCACCATCAGCAGTGAGGCCACCGCCGCCCCCACGCCGATCGCCCGCAGATGGGCGACGAGGTCGTCGCTGCGGGTGTGCCAGCCGATCAGCACACCGGCCAGTGCGGGCACGGCGTAGAGCAACGCCCCCCAGGCGCCGAGATCGGAGCCGGGGACCACCGCCGCGATCGGCACCGGCGGCAGCGTCCCCGGATGCGTGCTCAGCGCATCGATCGTCGTGCCGCCCAGCGTCGCGCTCGCGCCCGCGGTGACGGCCGCGGCGTTCACCACGAAGTTCGGCAGGTAGAGGATCGACAACACCGACAGCCCGAGGTAGCCGTCGAAGGTGTTGCCTCGCGAGACGAGATCGGAGACCGCGCCGAGATGCGCGAGGAAGCCCGCGAACACGGCGACCCCGCCCCCGGCGATCAAGGCGAAGAAGGCGGCGACCCCGGCTTCGGCGCCGATCCGGTCGGACGCCGCGACGGCGAACTCATCGAGGAACGGCCCGATCACGCGAGGGACCACGCCTGCCAGCGCCGCCACACCGTGGACCACGATCGTCATGCCGAACGCGACGAGCGGACTCGGACTGCCCACCGGACCGGACGAACTGCCGTCGGCGACCACCGCGAGAGCGAGCGCGGTCGCGACCAGTGGCCCGACCACAGCCGTTCCAGCGATGCGCAGGAGCTCGTTGAACGAGGTCGCGTCGACCGTCGCCCGACGGACCACGCGGTACGTTCCGTATCCGATCAGGAGTGTCGGAACCAGCGGAAGCACCCCGATGGTGACGCCGCCGACGGTCAGCGCCGTCTGATTGGCCGCGAGCCATCCGGCCGCGGTCGCAGACCCGAAGCTGGAGAACCCCGCGCCCGCCGCGACCTTGGTGATCAGCACGATCACCGCCGACACCAGCCAGGCGACGGTCGGAACGGTGAGCCCGACCTTGATCACGTCCCAGGTGGCGGGCAGTTTCGGCTCCTGGTCGGCACGGCGGGCCAGACGGACCTGCCGAAGACGGGCCGCCAGATTCGAAGTTGAAGGCGCGGACATCGCTTACCAGGGTGTCACGGTCCGGCAGTCGAGCCCCGCCGACGCGCCGCACTCCCCTGCCCCGAACGAAAAACTGTCGAGTTCGTACCCCGTACGGGTACGAACTCGACAGTTTCTTGACTGAGCGAGCAGTGCTACTGCTTGTCGGCATCCTCCGGCTTCACGAAGGCGGTGGTCGCCCCGGCGTCCGAGGCCGGCGGGGTGTCGGCCTGACCGTACGACGGTGTCGCCGACGGCTGGCCGTAACTCGAACCGGGCTGGTAGGAGGCCTGCGCCTGCTGACCGTATCCGGCCGCCGGCTGCTGGGCCGCCTGCTGCTGGGCCTGCTGACCGTAGCCGTAGCCGTACGACGACGCCGCGGGATCCGCCGCCGGCGCCGCGTGGGCGGCGGCGGGAGCCGCGGCCGCGGCCGACGCATCGGCGGCGGCCGTCTTGATCTGACCCGCCTCGATGAGCAGCCACACCACCGCGGCCAGGAAGGCCAGGATGGAGGTGATCAGCAGGATGATCGCGCCGGCTCCCTTGCCCGCGTCAGCGGTCGCGAACTGGAACACCGTGATGAGGGCACCGACGGTCGACAGCGCGAACACCACGCCTGCGACCCACTTCTCAGTACCGAGCAGGAAGGTCGCGAGAGCCAGCACACCCGCGACGGCGATCAGACCGTACGGGGTCGCGAACTCGGTCTCGAACAGCTTCGCGCTGTACTGGGCACCGTACGGACCGGTCTCCTTGAAACCCGCCACGAATCCGCAGAACAGCGTGATGACGCCGAGCGCGCCGATGACGGCGGCGAGGATGGTCGTCGTGTTCGCGGGAAGGCCCTGACTCGCGGGCTGCTGCGGCTGCTGGTAGCCGTAGCCCTGCTGGCCGTACTGCTGCTGCGCCGCGTACTGCTGGCCGTAGCCGGCCTGCTGCCCGTATTGCTGCTGGCCGTACTGCTGCTGACCGTAGCCGGACTGCTGGCCGTACTGCTGACCGTAGGCCGACTGGGATCCGGCGTCGCCCTGGCCATAGCCAGACCCCGACTGCGGGTACGTCATCCGATCACTCCTCGTGAGACTAGGGCCACCGTGGGCGATGGCCGGCGAACTTCTGGTCCACGCTAATACACGTCCCTGTCTGTCCGCTGAACGCCGTCCATCGGTCGAATCACCAGCGATGGGCTCTTCCCTGCTCGGCGTACCACTCGATGAGGCCGTAGTCGTCGACCGACTTCGGATCCACGTTGACCTCGCTCCGGCCGGCGAGAATCGCCGTGACCGGCACTTCCAGCTTCTTCCCCGTCCGGGTGTGCGGGATGCCCGGCGCGAGGATCATCTCGTCGGGAACGTGCCGCGGCGACAACCGAGTCTTCACCTCGGCGGCGACACGCGCGGACAGTTCATCGGTGAGTTCGGCACCGGGGACCAGGGTCACGAACAGCGGCATCCAGTACTTGCCGTCCGGTCCGTCGACGCCGAGCACGAAGGCCTCGGCGATCTCCGGCATACCCTCGACCACCTCGTAGATGTCGGCCGAACCCATACGGATGCCGTGCCGGTTCAGCGTCGCATCGCTGCGGCCGTGGATCACCAGCGATCCGCGCTCGGTGACGGTGACCCAGTCACCGTGCCGCCACACCGGCTTCGCCGGGCCCTCGCCCTCCCATTCGTGAGCGAAGTACGCCTTCCGGTAGCGCTCCCCGTCGGGGTCGCTCCAGAATCTGACCGGCATGGACGGCATCGGCGTGGTGACGACCATCTCGCCCACTTCGCCGATCAGCGGCCGACCGCTCGGCGACCAGCTCTCGAGTCCGACGCCGAGATAGCGTGCCGACAGTTCCCCGGCGACCACCTCCACTCCCGTGGTGCCACCCGCGAATGCGCTCACGACGTCGGTGCCACCGCTGATCGAGGACACCGGCAGACCCGCCTTCACGTTCTCGTCGATCCATCCGAACAGATCCGCCGCGAGCGTCGAACCGGTGCTGCCCAGCAGCCGCAGCGCCGAGAGGTCGTGGTCCGCGCCGGGATGGAGTCCGGCCTTGCGCGAGGCCTGCAGCTGTCCCGGGCTGGTGCCGAAGAAGGTGACCCGTTCGTCGGCCACGATCTGCCAGAGGCGGTCCGCGTCCGGGTAGAGCGGCGAACCGCTGTACGTGATGATCCGGGCCCCCACCAGCAGCCCGGCGACCTGGTAGTTCCACATCATCCACGACAGGGCCGTCTGCCAGAAGAAGACCGACTCGGTGTCCAGATCCGACTGGATCGCCGCCGCCTTCAGGTGCTCGAGCACCACGCCGCCGTGCCCGTGGACGATGCCTTTGGGGCGGCCCGTGGTGCCCGAGGAGAACAGCACCCACAGCGGATGATCGAACGCGACCTTCACCGGCTCGGGACGGCGACTCTCGTCCGCGATCACCTCCGACCAGCGCACCACTGCGGCGCCGGGGTCGCCGACGTCACCGGCGCCGGGGTCGCCGACCATGATGTGCGTGACCTCGTCGCCGAGCAGTCCGGCGAGCGTGACCGAGTCGGCACGCTTGTCGACCTCCTTGCCGTTGTATCGGTAGCCCGCGGCGGAGACGAGCACCGTGGGCTCCAACTGCGCGAGCCGGCCGGCCGCACCCTCCGGCGCATAGTCCTGACCGCAACCCGACCAGATCGCGCCCAGTGACGCGGTGGCGAGGAACGCGATCACGGCCTCCGGGATGTCGGGCAGGTACGCCGCGACGACGTCGCCGCGGCCGACACCCGCCTCGCGGAGCGCGTGCGCGACGGCGCCGACCCGAACCGGGAGTTCGGCCCACGTGACCGATGTGCGGTTGCCGTCCTCGTCCAATCCGACGATCGCCTCGCCGGGCAGATCCGCATGTCTCAGCACCACGTCGACGTAATTCAGTGCCGTACCGGGGAACCACACGGCACCGGGCATGGTGTCGTCGGCAAGCACCGCGTCGTCCCCGTCGCCCAGCGGCGTCTCGGCGATCTCGTCGAGCGCGAAGAAATCCCACACGCACCGCCAGAAGCCCGGCAGATCGGTCACCGACCGTTGCCAGACGTCGTCGTATGAGGTCAGCGGCGCTCCGGCGCGTTCGGAGAACTTCTCGGCGAAACGATCGAAGACGGTCACGACCCCAGCCCCAGGACCTCGATCGCGCGTTCGCGCATCTCCACTTTGCGCACCTTGCCGGTGACGGTCATCGGGAACTCGTCGACGATCTGCACGTACTTGGGAATCTTGTGACGGGAGATGTGACCGGTGGCGAACTCACGGATCGAGTCCGCGGTCAGTTCGTCCGCGCCTTCGCGAACCCGGATCCAGGCCATCAGTTCCTCGCCGTACTTCTCGTCCGGGACACCGATCACCTGGGCGTCGATGATGTCCGGATGCGTGTAGAGGAACTCCTCGATCTCACGCGGGTAGATGTTCTCTCCGCCGCGGATCACCATGTCCTTGATGCGGCCGGTGATTCTGACGTATCCGTTGTCGGCCATGACCCCGAGGTCGCCGGTGGCCATCCAGCCGTCGGCGTCGAGCACCTCGGCGGTCTTCTCCGGATCGTTCCAGTAGCCCTTCATCACCGAGTACCCGCGGGTGCGGAACTCGCCGGTCTCACCGCGCGGCAGGGTCTCGCCGGTCAGCGGGTCGGCGATCTTGATCTCCAAGTGCGGCCCGACACGGCCGACCGTCCCCACGCGAAGGTCGAGGTCGTCGTCCATGCGCGTCTGCGTCGAGACCGGGCTGGTCTCGGTCATGCCGTAGCAGATCGACACCTGCGACATGTTCATCTCGTCGATCACCCGGCGCATCACCTGCTCCGGGCACGGCGAGCCCGCCATGATGCCGGTACGCAGGGAGGACAGGTCGAAGGCGGTGCCCTCGTCGGCGCTCGAGTCCAGGAGAGCCAACTCGGCGATGAACATCGTCGGCACGCCGTAGAGGCTGGTGCACCGATACTTCTCGACCGCCGCGAGTGTGGCTTTCGGATCGAAGGCCGGGGCGGGGATCACCATGGCGCAGCCGAAGGCGATCGCCGCGAGGTTGCCCATCACCATGCCGAAGCAATGGTAGAAGGGCACCGGCAGGCAGATGCGGTCGTGCTGGGTGTACTCCAGCAGCGATCCGACCAGGTAACCGTTGTTGCCGATGTTGAGATGAGTGAGCGTGACGCCCTTCGGCGCGCCGGTGGTACCGGACGTGTACTGGATGTTGATCGGATCGTCCGGGTTCAGTCCGGCCGCGATCTCGGCGATCTCGGCCACCTCCGCCGCCGACGGCGGGGTCAGCATCTCGGCGAAGGCATCCGACTCGAACAGCACCACCTCGCGCAGGTCCGGCGTCTGGTCGCGCACGTCCTCGAGCATGACGGCGTACTCCGAGTCGCGGAAGCTCGTGGCCGCCAGCACCAGCGAGGTGCCCGACTGCTTGAGTGCGTACGCGAGCTCGTGGCGCCGGTACGACGGATTGATCACGACCAGGATCGCGCCGATCTCGGCGGCCGCGAACTGAGTCAGCACCCACTCGAACCGGTTCGGGGCCCAGAGCCCCACGCGATCGCCCGGCGCCACCCCGTGCCGGAGAAGTCCGGCCGCCAACGCCACGACGTCGCGGCGGAACTCGGCGTACGTCCAGGTCCGGTCGACGGCGGCGTCGATCAGGGCGTCGGAGTCCGGATAGCTGCCCGCGGTGGCGGCGAGGGTCGCACCGATCGTCTGGGTGAGAAGTGGGGGCTCGGTCTCCCCGATCGCGTACGAGGGGGCGGCGGCTGTGCCGGTCATGGTGTCCTCCGTGAGGGTTGAGGTGTCTCGTGGGGGTCGGGTGGGTCGGTCGGATGCGGGGGCGAGTGCCGGCTCAGCCGGCGGGAGGCTGCATCACCCGGGCGAGGATCGCTCGGGCTTGGGCGATCACCGGGCCGTCGATCATCTGCCCGTCGACGGCGAACACGCCGCCGTCGTGCGCGAGGGCGCCGTCGCACACCTTGCGGGCCCATTCGACGCGCTCGGCCGACGGTGCGTAGCCGGCGCGGATGTGCTCCACCTGACTCGGATGGATGCAGGCGGTGGCCGTGTAACCCTGGGCGACGGCGTCGCGGACCTCCGCCACGAGTCCGTCCACGTCCGCGATGTCGATGTGGACCGCGTCTATCGCCGCCACACCGAAGGCCGCGGCCGCGAGCCGGACCCGTGCCCGGACGTGCCTGGCGATGTCGCGGTAGCCGCCGGTGCCCGGCTCGTCCGCACCGAACCTGCTCGACGTGCCGCCCATCCCGGCCGCGAGATCCTCGGCACCCCACATCAGGCCGACGCAGTTGGGCGCCGCCGCGATCTCCTCGACACGAACCGCGCCGAGAGGTGTCTCGATGAGCGCGATGGTGGGCAGTCCGTGCGCGGTGATCTGCGCCGCGGATTCGACCTTCGCCTGCATCACGACCCGATACGGCGTGCACTGCACCGCGTCCAGATCCCGCTGATGCTCCACGCTGCCCGCGGGGTTGATCCGCACGATCACCCGGTCGGCCGCGATCGGATCGGCGATCAGCGCCTCCCGGGCGTCGGCCTTGTTGACCTCGGCGACGGCGTCCTCGAGATCGAGGATCACCATGTCGGCGCGGTCGAGCGCCTTGGCGTACCGCTCGGGGCGGTCGGCCGGGCAGAACAGCAGAGCCGGTCCGGCCGGCGTCCAGGATTGCGCTGTGGACCCTGTCATTCCCGACCCTCTCACTCCGGACACTGTCATTCCCCTTCGGGTCGAACGCGCACGAGGGTCGAGCGCGAGGCACGGGCCACGATCACTCCGTCCTGATTGCGGCCGATGTGCGTCAGGTCGACGATCCCCTCGCCCGGACGCGACTTGGACAGCCGCTTGCCGGTGCACTCGGTCTCGCCGTACAGGGTGTCGCCGGCGAACATCGGTGCCGGGAAGGCGATGTCGTGGAAGCCGAGATTCGCGACCAGCGTCCCCTGAGTCAGCTGTGCCACCGACAGCCCGACGATCGTCGACAGCGTGAGCATCGAGTTCACCAGCCGCTGACCGCCGAAGCCCGGCTGCGTGGCCGACCACGCCGCGTCCAAGTGCAGGGCCTGGGTGTTCATCGTCAGCGTGGTGAAGAACGTGTTGTCCGCCTCGGTGATGGTGCGCCCGGGACGGTGTTCGTAGACGGTGCCGATCTCGAACTCCTCGAACCAGAGCCCACGCTGCGTGACGTGCTTGGCGCCGCCGTCGGCCGCGGTCATGCCGGCAGTCCCAGCGATCGCGCGATCAGCATGAGCTGCACCTCGGTGGTGCCCTCGCCGATCTCGAGGATCTTGGAGTCGCGGTAGTGCCGGGCCACCGGGTACTCGTTCATGAAGCCGTAGCCGCCATGGATCTGCGTCGCCGTCCGGGCGTTGTCCATCGCGGCCTCCGAGGAGATCATCTTGGCGATCGCGGCCTCCTTCTTGAAGGGCTTGCCCGCGAGCATCTTGGCGGCGGCGTCGTAGTACGCCATCCGCGCGACGTGCGCCCGGGCCTCCATGCGGGCGATCGCGAACGACACCGACTGGAACTCGGCGATCGCCTTGCCGAACGACTTGCGCTCGCGGGCGTACTTGACCGATTCGTCGACGCACCCCTGGGCGACGCCGGTCGCGAGACCGGCGATGGCGATCCGGCCCTCGTCGAGGATCGACAGGAAGTTCGCGTAGCCGCGGCCTCGTTCGCCGAGCAGGTTCTCCCGTGGCACGCGCGCGTCGTCGAAGCTCAGCGGGTGGGTGTCGGAGGCGTTCCAGCCGACCTTGTTGTACGCGGGTTCAGCGGTGAAACCCGGTGTTCGGGCGGGCACGATGATCGTCGAGATCTCCTTCTTGCCGTTGTCGCGCTGCCCGGTGACCGCCGTGACGGTCACGAGCGAGGTGATGTCGGTGCCGGAGTTGGTGATGAACTGCTTGCCACCGTTGATCACCCACTCGTCGCCGTCCTCGCGTGCCGTGGTCGCGGTGGCGCCGGCGTCCGAACCGGCGCCGGGCTCGGTGAGACCGAAGCCCGCGAGACGGCGGCCCGCGAGCAGATCCGGCAGCCAGGTCTCCTTCTGCTCCTGGGTGCCGAACTTGTAGATCGGCATCGCGCCGAGACCGACCCCGGCCTCGAGCGTGATCGCGACCGATTGGTCGACCTTCCCGAGTTCCTCGAGTGCGAGGGCGAGCGCGAAGTAGTCGCCGCCCATCCCGCCGAACTCCTCGCTGAACGGCAGGCCGAACAGGCCCATCTCGCCCATCTGCGCGACGACCTCGTACGGGAAGGTCTTCTTCTCATCGTGTTCGGCGGAGACGGGCGCCACCACCTGCTGTGCGAAGTCGCGCACCGTGCTCACCAGGTCGGTGTATTCCTGCGTCAGTTCCATGGAGTGAGATTCCTCGTCGTATGTGGGGCCGGGTCCATCGGTCCGGCGCTGTCTGTGGATCGCTGTCTGGGGTTGAAAGTCTCTAGCTGTGGAGCCGTGTGTCGTTGACGTGGTTCGCGTCGAAGCGGCTCAGTCGTCGACCTGGACGTGCGCGAGCAGTTGCTGCGCGTCCACCTTGTCCCCGACCCGGACCTTGATGGACGCGGTTCCGTCGATCGGAGCGCGAAGGGTGTGCTCCATCTTCATCGCCTCGACCACCACCAGCGGGTCGCCGGCCGCGACCTGCTCGCCGTCGACCCCGGGCACCGCGACCACGGTGCCCGGCATCGGACTGACGATGTGGCCCGCGGCATCGCCTTCATCGTGCTCCGACAGCGCACGGACCGTGTGCAGAATCCAGGTTCCCGGCCGGCCCGACACCCAGCGGCGACCGCCGCGGGCGTCGACCGCCACCTCCCAGCGGTGCGAACGTCCGTCGACGATCAGGTCGAAGGCGTCGCCGGGCACCTGGCGCAGCCGCACCGGGGCCTGCCACGGTTCGCGGTCGAGATCCTCGAAGGAGATCGTCACGTGTGCGTCGAGGGTCCCCGGCCGCGGCGTGCGGTTCTGATCGATCTGCGCCGACACCGTGTAGACGTGCCCGGACTCGGCCAGCCGCGCGAGGACCGGTGACGGTGCGCCGATGCGGAAGCCGATCGCGGACGACCAGAGATCGTCCGGGTCGCCGAGGTCCAGAGCGCCGAGCGCACCCGCGACCAGCGCGTGCGGATCGGGCATCGGGGCGGCGTAGTCGGCGGCGATCCGGTCGAGCAGTTCGGTGTCGAGCACACCGTCGCGCACATCGCGCTGCGCGAGCGCGTAACGGCAGAAGCCGATGTTGGTCACGACGCCGAGCAGCCGGGTCTCCGACAAGGCCTCGTCGAGACGGTCGAGCGCCTCGGCGCGATCGGTGCCGTAAGCGATCACCTTGGCCAGCATCGGGTCGTAATCACTGCCGATCACCGACCCCTCCTCGATGCCGCTGTCGACGCGGACACCGGGCCGCTGAGCCCCGGTGGCGAGCCGAGCCGGCTCCATCGAGGCCGCACGCGGCCACGACAGCCGCGCCACCTCGCCACCGGTCGGCAGGAATCCCTGCGCCGGATCCTCGGCGTAGACGCGCGCCTCCACCGCGTGACCGGTCATCACGATGTCGTCCTGCGTCAAGGCCAGCTTCTCACCGCGGGCGATCCGCACCTGCTGCTCCACCAGGTCGACACCGGTCACCATCTCGGTCACCGGATGCTCCACCTGCAGCCGGGTGTTCATCTCCATGAAGAAGAAGTCCTCGGGCGCGGTGGCCGAGACGATGAACTCGACGGTTCCCGCCCCGGTGTAGCCGACGCTGCGGGCCGCATCGCAGGCCGCCTCGCCGATCCGCTGCCGGGTGGCCTCGTCGAGCAGCGCCGACGGCGCCTCCTCGATGACCTTCTGGTGGCGGCGCTGCAGGGAGCACTCGCGCTCACCGAGATGGACCACGTTGCCGTGCTCGTCGGCCAGGATCTGCACTTCGATGTGCCGCGGCGTGAGCACGAAGTGTTCGAGGAACAGGGTGTCGTCGCCGAACGCCGACGCCGCTTCGCGACGCGCGGTGGCCAGCGCCTCGGGAAGTCCGGACGGGTCCTCCACGCGGTGCATGCCTTTGCCGCCGCCGCCCGCGCTCGGCTTGATGAGTACGGGGAAGCCGACGCCGCCCGCGGCGTCGATCAGTTCCTGATCCGTCAGGCCCGGACGGGAGATGCCCGGGACAACGGGCACGCTGCGTTTGGTGACCGCGTCGCGCGCGGTGATCTTGTCGCCCATCGTGGCGATCGCCGATGCGGGCGGTCCGATGAAGATGATGCCCGCTTCGGCCAGTGCCTCGGCGAACTGCTGGTTCTCCGACAGGAAGCCGTAGCCGGGGTGCACGGCGTCGGCACCGGTGAGCCGGGCCGCCTCGATGACGGCGTCGATCCGCAGATAGCTCTGCGTCGCCGGTGCCGGGCCGAGCCGGACGGCCTCGTCCGCGGCCTTGACGTGCGGGGCGTCCGCATCCGCGTCCGAGTACACGGCCACCGATTTGATGCCCATGTCGTGGAGCGTGGCGATCACACGGCAGGCGATCTCGCCGCGGTTGGCGACGAGGACCTTGCGAATGCTGCGAGTGTCAGTAGCGGTGTTCACGTGCATGTCCCTCACATCCGGAAGACGCCGTAGGCGGGATCGTCGAGCGGCGCGTACCGGCAGGCCTCCAGGGCCAGCCCCAGCACGGTTCGGGTATCGGCGGGATCGATGATCCCGTCGTCCCACAGTCTCGCCGTGGAGTAGTACGCGTCGGATTGACGCTCGAACTGATCGCGGATCGGCGCCTTGAAGGCCTCTTCCTCCTCCGCCGACCAAGTGCCGCCGGAACGTTCGATACCGCCCCGCCGGACCGTGGCCAGGGTGTCTGCGGCCTGCGGTCCGCCCATGACGGAGATCCGGGCGTTGGGCCACATCCACAGGAAGCGCGGCGAGTATGCGCGGCCGCACATGGAGTAGTTGCCCGCGCCGAACGAGCCGCCGATCATCACGGTCAGCTTGGGCACGCGTGCGCAGGCCACGGCGTTGACCATCTTGGCGCCGTTCTTGGCGATGCCGCCCTCCTCGTACTGGCGACCCACCATGAAACCGGTGATGTTCTGGAGGAAGATCAGCGGGATGCGGCGCTGGTCGCACAGTTCGATGAAGTGCGCTCCCTTGAGCGCCGACTCGCTGAACAGCACGCCGTTGTTGGCCACGAACCCGACCGGGTGACCGTGGATCTTCGCGAACGCCGTCACCAGCGAGGTGCCGTAGCCGGCTTTGAACTCGGTGTACTCGCCGCCGTCGGACAGGATCTCGATGACCTCGCGCACGTCGTACGGGATCCGCGAATCGGTCGGCACCACGTCGTAGATGTCGGTCTGCGGGCGCTGCGGCGCGCGGGTGGGCACCGTCTCCCACTGCGCGGGCTCGCGCGGGCCGAGGGTTGCGATGATCTCGCGCACCTTGGCCAGTGCCTGCTCGTCGTTGTCGACGAGGTGGTCGGTGACACCGGAGACGGTGGAGTGCATGCTTCCGCCGCCGAGTTCCTCCGCGGTCACGTCCTCGCCCGTCGCCGCCTTCACCAGCGGCGGGCCCGCTAGGAAGATGGTGCCCTGGTTCCGCACGATGACGTTCTCGTCGCTCATCGCCGGGACGTAGGCGCCGCCCGCAGTCGAGGAACCGAGGACTGCCGAGATCTGCGGAATCCCGGCCGCGCTCATGGTGGCCTGGTTGTAGAAGATGCGGCCGAAGTGCTCCCGATCCGGGAAGACGTCGTCCTGGTTGAGGAGCATCGCACCGCCGGAGTCGACCAGGTAGATGCACGGCAGCCGGTTCTGCGACGCGATCTCCTGCGCGCGCAGATGCTTCTTGACGGTCACCGGGTAGTACGTGCCGCCCGACACCGTGGCGTCGTTGGCGACGATCATGCATTCGCGGCCGTGGATCCGGCCGATGCCGGCCACCACGCCGGCCGCCGGAGCCTTGCCATCGTACATGTCGTAAGCCGCGAGCGGAGCCACCTCCAGGAACGGCGAACCCGGATCGATCAGGGCGTCGATCCGGTCGCGTGGGAGGAGCTTGCCGCGCGAGAGATGTCGCTCTCGCGCCTTCTCGCCGCCGCCCTGCGCCGCGGCGAGCAGCCGGGTCCGCAACACGGCCACATTGGCGTGATGCGCGTCTGAAGAGGATGTCGCCGTCATGCCGCCCTTTCAGTTAGCTTCGATTAACTGAAATACAGGATAGGTGACGGCGCCCACATTCGCCAGTCCCTGGCGGGGTCTCACAGCGGAATGAGTGAATTGTGCAGCTGAGGCGCCCTCGCACGGACCCGAAACGGTCTCGTGGGAGCCTGGCCGGCGTGCCGTCAGCCCTGCAACGCGCCCATCGCCATTCCGGTCAGCAATCCGCGCAGCCGGTCCCGGGGAAACTCCGGAAGCCGCGGCGAGGAGTTGAGCAGACCGAACATGGCGTGGATGCGCACCCGCGCCTCTACCGCTTCGAGTTCGACGCCGCGGTCGATGGCGTGGTCCATCAGCACTCGCACCCACACCTCGACGTAACGGCGCTGCAACGAACGCACGCGGTGCCGCGCCTGCGGCGACAGCGACCACAGATCGCGGTCCTGCACACTGATCAGGTCCGGCCGGGTCACCAGCACGTCGATGTGGAACTCGATGAGTCGTTCGAGCACCTCGACCGGTGTTCCGCCCTCGGCCGCCGCGGCCACGCCGCCGTCGTGCAGCCGCTCGCTGATGTCGATCAGAATCGTGTCGAGCAGCTCGGATTTGGACTGGAAGTGCCGGTACATGGCCGGGCCGCTGATCCCGACCTCGGCGCCGATGTCCTCCAGCCGCACTCCGTTGTAGCCGCGCTGGGCCATCTGCCTGGCCGCCGCCGACAGGATCTCCACGCGCCGCGCCGCCTTCGCCTGTTCACGGCGAGTGGCCGGTCGCGGCGTCGGGACGGGTTGCGAAGACATGACGCTGCCGACTCTACCGCCCGACCCGCACCCGCCCCGAGCGATCGGCGACGGGGTCGGTGGCGATCCAGCGGTCGATCGCCGCCACCGTCTCGTCGAGTGTCGTCACGACCTCGTCGACGATTCCCAGCCGGCGCAGCTCGCGCACCCAGACGTGCTGAGCCCGGGCCATCTCGGCCGCATGGCCGACGTCGCCGTGCATGATGACGCTCGCCCCCTCGGGCGGAAGCGGTGCGAGCCAGCCGTCAGCGGCACCGATCACACGGTCGGCCGGGAACATCGCGAGCGCCGCGCCGCCCGCGCCCTGCCCGAGCAGAACCGACGCCGTGGGAGTCGCGGCCGACAGCAGCTCCATCGTGCACGCGGCGATCTGCCGAGCCAGGCCCGATTCCTCGGCCGCCCGCGACAGTTCGCCGCCGCTGGTGTCGACGACGGTCACCAGCGGCAGTCCCCATCGGACGGCGAGCGCGATACCCCGGCGAGCGACGCGAAGGGCGTCGGCCGAGATCGACCGGCCCTCCGATTGGATTCGGCGATCCTGCCCCGCCAGCACCACTGGACGGCCGCCGAACCTCGCGAGCGCGATACGGATCGGCCCGTCGCCCGCCAGCCGCACCGCCCCGAGGTGAGTCTCGAGTTCGGTCAGCCCGGGGCGCATCCGGTCACGTGTGGCGGCCACCGCCGACCACGCGTCGTCGACCTTCGCGGCGAGCGGTCCCGCCGCCTCGTGCCGGACGGCCGCCGCAGCGGGATCGAGCGCCGCGAGGACGCTCGCGATCCGAGCGCCGAGGCGGCGGTGGTCGACGACGTCGTCGACTAATCCCAGGCGGTGCAGGTTCTCGGCGGTCTGCACGCCCGCCGGGAACTGGCGGCCGTGGATGCCCGCGTACACCTTGGGTCCGAGGAATCCGGTCAGCGCTCCGGGTTGAGCCCAGGTGACGTCGCCGAGCGACCCCCAGGAGGCGAATACCCCGCCCGTGGTCGGATGTCGCAGATACACCAGGTAGGGCAGGCCGGCGTCGCGATGCTCTGCTACGGCAGCGGTGATGGCGGCCATCTGAAGGAACGCCGGGGTGCCCTCCTGCATGCGCGTTCCGCCGGACGCCGGAAGCGCCAGGAGAGGCAGCCGCTCCGCGGTGGCGCGGCGCACCGCCTCGACGATTCGCGCACCGGCCGTCGCGCCGATCGACCCGCCCGATACACCGAATTCGCTGACCACCAAGGCGATGGGACGACCGCCGACGCGCCCCGAGCCGGTACAGACCGACTCCGGCTCGGTGGACCGATCCCAGCTGCACCACGTCCCGTCGTCGAGCACGGCGTCGATCATCGCCGCGGCGTCTGGCCGCTCATCACCCGGCCGCTCAGTACCCATATGCCCGATGATGCCTCACGCCGGGCGTTCGGGCAGTCAACTCATGTTCGGCGTCCACAACGGGTAGCACCAGCGCTGCGGGACCGGCGAGATCGCGTCGATGGCCGCGCAGATCAGAAAGCAGACCGTACCCGTGCAGTACATCCGCGGAGGGGGCGCGTGGGTCGGTGCGGCCGACGCGGCCGGTGCCCCGGCGAAGGCGACGGTGAGTCCGACCGCCGCCACGGCGGCGAGGAGCGTGATTCTGCGGATCATGGCGAGCCTCCAATCCCTGTGGACTGCCTCCGGCGAACGCTCTGTCCTCGACGCTACGACGAGCGACGAGCCTCGTCCAGGGCGCAGCACGATTCGGCCGAACGATCACCGCTCGCGTCCGACCGAACTCAGAATCGGGGCGGCGGCCCCTGGTCGGCGGGAGCACGACCGTCGATCACCGCGGCGATCGCCAACAACGCCGCTTGGATGAAACCGACCGTCAGCGCCACATAGGCACCGGCCCCGAGACTCAGGAACGGCGGAAGACCCAGTGCGCAGACGAGCAGACCCAGCCAGCCGAAGATCGCGAGGAAGGCCAGCAATGGCAGGTAGCGCCGCCACCTCGGTGCGGCCAGCCCCGCTGCCGCGACACCGACTGTCCCCAGCAGCAGAAAGAACCAGCCGGGACTGAGAATCAGCGACGGGCTGAGGTAAGCGGGCACGTCGAAGGTTCCGTTCATGCCAGTGGCCCAGACCTCGGCCTTGTGGTCGATCTCGTCTGAGACCGTCACCCAGCCGAGGAATCCCGTGAAGAACGTGACCAGTCCGGCGGCCGTGGACCCGACGGCCATCAGGACCGGCGTCGGAGTGCGCGAGAGGAGCGGGGGCCTGGCGGGAGGCGGCGGGTAACCGGGCGCGCCGTACATCATCGGCGGCGGTCCCGGCTGCGCACTCGGTCCCGGACCGTATCCGGGCATCGGGTTGGCGGAAGTCCAGGAATTCGTCTCTTGGCCGAGGGCCTGCTGCGAGTCCGGCTTCGGGTCCGGCTGATCCGGATGCGGCGGGTTGGTCATGTCCGTATCTAACCACCCGGATCCGACACTGCGGGCCCGGTCGACGGCGGCGGTCCGCCCCTCTCTCATCCGTCGGTGTAGATCACCTTGGTCCGCAGCACCGCGTCCTGCAACGACATCCGCCGCGGAGACAGCACAACCCAGAACAGTCCGACCGGGAACACCACGCAGGTCAACGCCCGGAGCAGGATCTGCGCAAAGTGCATCGGCCGTCCGCTGACGCGCACCACACGCAGTCCCATCAACACGTTCCCCACCGTCCGGCCGGTCACCGACCACCCGGCGACCAGATAGACGAACGCGATGCCGAGGAATCCGCTGGTGGTGAACCACCACCCGACCTGCGGGAAGGCGAAGTTGGTGATATCCATCGTGAACAGGACGAAGGCCGTCCCCAGATAACCGAGACCGAGAAGCGCGACCACCAGCACCACGTCGATGACGGCGGCGATCAGCCTGGTCACGATCCCCGCGGTCCGCGGCCGCGCGTCGCGCGGCTCAGTCATCGTCGGACTTCCGGCGGAAGACCCGGTTCACGAAGCCCTCCACGGCGTCGTCGGCGCGTTCGCTGCTGGTCCGGACGTCGGAGATCATCTCGGTCGTCACGGTGGAACTGGCGTCGCGCACGATCGACGAGAGATCCACGCCGTTGATCACCCGGTTGCCGACCACGACCAGATCGACGCCCGCGAGGACGGCGTCGAGATCGATGCGCCGGACCGCCTTGTCGAGGTCGACTCCGTCGACCACCGCGTCGATGTCGAGTCTGGCCAGAACCGGGTTGAGATCGAGCCGGTCGAGGATCGGCGTCAGGTCGATGCCGTCGAGCACCTTCTGCAGATCGATGGTGTCGATCACCGCGTTGAGGTCCAGTCGTTCCACGACGGCCTGCAGATTCACTTCGCCGAGCACCCGGTCGAGGTCGACGGCCGCGAGCAGCACCTCGGTCAGGTCGATCTCTTCGGTGAGGAATGCGATCGCCTCGGACAGCACGCCGCGGATCACTGCACGCGGAACATCGAGCACGCGGTTCACGGCACCCGAGACCAGATCGGTTATCACTCGACGATTATGGCTGAATGCGAAACGTCCCGGTGCGGCAATGCAGCCGTACCGGGACGTTTCGTCGTCCGACTCTCAGGTCCGTCCGGACCGGAGTCCGATCAGAGTGCGTCGAAGAGCTCGCGCGCCAGTGCGGCGGTCTCGCTCGGGGTCTTGCCGACCTTGACGCCGGCGGCCTCGAGGGCCTCCTTCTTGGCCTGCGCGGTGCCGGAACTGCCAGAGACGATGGCGCCTGCGTGGCCCATGGTCTTGCCCTCCGGCGCGGTGAAGCCCGCGACGTAGCCGACGACCGGCTTGGTGACGTTGGCCTTGATGTAGTCGGCCGCACGCTCCTCGGCGTCGCCGCCGATCTCGCCGATCATGACGATGAGCTTGGTCTCCGGATCCTTCTCGAAGGCCTCGATCGCGTCGATGTGGGTGGTGCCGATGACCGGGTCTCCGCCGATGCCGATGGCGGTCGAGAAGCCGAGGTCGCGCAGCTCGTACATCATCTGGTAGGTCAGGGTGCCCGACTTCGACACGAGGCCGATCGGGCCCTTGCCGGTGATGTTGTTCGGGGTGATGCCGACCAGCGCCTCGCCCGGCGTGATGATGCCGGGGCAGTTCGGGCCGATGATGCGGGTCTTGGCGCCCTTGTCGACGTTGTACGCCCAGGCGTAGGCCGAATCCTGGACCGGGATGCCCTCGGTGATGACCACGAGCAGCGGGATCTCGGCATCGATGGCCTCGATGATGGCGTCCTTCGAGAAGGCGGGCGGCACGAAGGCGATCGAGGTGTCGGCCCCGGTCTTCTCCATGGCCTCGGCGACCGATGCGAACACCGGCAGTTCGACGGTGTTACCGTCGGCGTCCACGTGCGAGACGGTGGTGCCTGCCTTGCGGGCATTGACACCGCCGACGACGTTGGTGCCGGCCTTCAGCATCAGCGCGGTGTGCTTGGTGCCCTCGCCGCCGGTGATGCCCTGGACGATGACCTTGTTGTTCTTGTTCAGGTAGATCGACATGAGTCTTCTTCGTCTCCTACTGGTTCGCCAGCTCAGCGGCCTTGTCGGCACCCGAGTCCATGGTGTCCGCCAGGGTCACCAGCGGGTGGTTGGCCTCGGCCAGGATCTTGCGACCCTCCTCGACCTTGTTGCCGTCGAGACGGACCACCAGCGGCTTGCTGGCGGCGTCGCCCAGCTTGGCGAGCGCGCCGACGATGCCGTTGGCGACCGCGTCACAGGCGGTGATGCCGCCGAAGACGTTCACGAAGACGCTCTTGACCTGCTCGTCGCCGAGAATGACGTCCAGACCGGCCGCCATCACCTCGGCGGACGCACCGCCGCCGATGTCGAGGAAGTTGGCCGGCTTCACGCCGCCGTGGTTCTCACCGGCGTAGGCGACCACGTCGAGGGTCGACATGACCAGACCCGCACCGTTGCCGATGACACCGACCTGACCGTCGAGCTTGACGTAGTTGAGGTCGTTCTCCTTGGCCTTGAGCTCGAGCGGATCGGTGGCGTCCTTGTCCGCGAACTCGGCGTGGCCCGGCTGCCGGAACTCGGCGTTGCCGTCCAGCGTCACCTTGCCGTCGAGCGCCAGGATCTGATCGTCCGGCGTGCGCACGAGCGGGTTGACCTCGACGAGCAGGGCGTCTTCGGCGACGAAGACCTCCCACAGCTTCTGAATGGTCACGGCGGCCGCGTCGAGGACCTCGGCGGGCAGATGGCCCTTCTCGGCGATCTCGCGCGCGAACGCCAGGTCGACGCCCTTGACCGCGTCGACGGCGATGCGAGCCAGCCGGTCCGGCTTGGTTGCGGCGACCTCTTCGATCTCCATGCCGCCCTCGACCGAGCACATGGCCAGGTAGGTGCGGTTGGCGCGATCGAGCAGGAAGGAGATGTAGTACTCCTCGGCGATGTCACTGGCCTCGGCAACGAGGAGCTTCTTGACAACGTGGCCCTTGATATCGAGCCCGAGGATGTTTTCAGCGTGCGTCTGTGCGTCATCAGGGGTTGCGGCGTACTTGACGCCACCGGCCTTACCGCGGCCGCCGACCTTGACCTGCGCCTTGATCATCACGGGCTTGCCGATTTCCTCGGCGATCGCCCGCGCATCGGCGGCAGTGTCAGTCACCCGACCTGGTGTGGTGGGTACCCCATGCTTGGCGAACAGTTCCTTCGCCTGGTATTCGAAGAGATCCATTCAGCTCACCATCTGAAGTAATGTTTCGCCCGCTCCGGTGTAACGCGGGCCATAGGCGACTCTAAACCCCCGGCGCCGTCGCATTCGAACGCGACCCCAACCTTGTGCCGCATCTCACGCGCTACTGACCAGTAACCCCTTATGCACCGCAATTGTGGCCGCTGAGCAGCCAGAATGAGGACGTCACAGAAAGAGGCGGTGGACTTAGCGCCGACCGTTCGTTACCGTCGTCAGGGTTGGTAACAACTAGGTCACGACATGCGAGCCGCTGCCTCGAGCGGCAGCGCTGAGGATTTGAGGTGAACGACTTGGCAGCACGGAGCCTTCTCGACCGTGACGGCGCAACCGCCGGCCAAGCCGACCCCACTCCTCTCGACACCCCCAGCACTCACGACTTCCCGCTCCCTTCGCGCTCGCTGCGCATCGGCCTCGGCGGGTCCGCACTGAACCAGGACACCGTCAGCACCACCGAGATCCTTCTCACCGACGACGCAGCGGTCGACGACACCGCTGCCGACACCACCGCCACTGCGGTGGCCGCGCAGCCCGAGACCGGCAAGCCGAAGCACCGCCTCCGCGCCCCCTCGTCGGCCCTGCGTGCTCGTACCGCCCTATTCGCCATCGCCGCGGGCGCCACCGCGATCGCCGTCACCGGCTCCGGATCCGACGGCCAGGCGAGCCCACTCGCCCAGGCCCCCGCCGACCCCGCGCCGGTCGACGGATCGAACGTCGTCCCGGTAGCGAACACCTCCGCGAGCGACACCGGCCCCGGAGCCGTTCCGGCCGCCTCGCAGGCCGATATGAGCGATTTCGGCGATCAGCTCTCGCAGGGCGTGAAGATCGCCAAGGAGCAGGCGGCCGCCATCGCCGCGAAGCAGAAGCCCCTCGTGGTCTCCCCGATCCCGATGGGCGTCTACAACCTCACGTCGGCCTTCGCGCCCCGCTGGGGCACCTTCCACGGCGGCATCGACATGGCCGCACCGCTCGGTACGCCCATCCATGCCGCCACCGACGGCGTGGTGATCGACGCCGGACCGGCCTCCGGGTTCGGCAACTGGGTGCGGCTCAAGGCGCCGGACGGCACCATCACCGTCTACGGCCATATGGCCTCCTCCGGTGTGCTGGTCCACAAGGGCCAGCAGGTCACCGCCGGCGACACCATCGCGCTGGTGGGCTCCGAGGGGTTCTCCACCGGACCGCACTGCCACTTCGAGGTGTGGATCAAGGGCCCGAGCGGCGCCTACGTGAAGATCGATCCCGCCATCTGGCTCGCCAAGAAGGGCGTCCGCCTCTCCGCACTCACCGGCTAGTCAGACACCGACGGGTTCGGTTCGCCGAGCCGCACCGGCCCACCGACCTTGCCGAGCAGCACCAGCTCCCCAGGCCGGTCGAGTAGCACCAGCCCCCCAGGCTTGCCGAGCAGCACCAGCCCCCCAGGCTGGTCGAGTAGCACGCGAACGTAGTGAGCGAGCGTATCGAGACGTCTGCTCTGCCCACCACCCCCGCCCTACAGCTTCTCCCCCGGCAGTCCGCCGACGGTCATCAACGTCACGCGGCCCACTTTCCCGCCGAAGTCGAACGTGATGCGCTCGGTGACACCGCTCCCCTCCTTCGCCACGGCCTTCCCCATCCCGTACTGCGGATGGTTCATCCGGTCGCCGATCTCGTAGTGGACGTTCTTGTTCCGCCCACGGGTCGGGTCGGACGAGTACGACGACCGTCCGCGCAGCCCCGAGCCGAAACCCGACTCGGAACCGTTGGACGATCCTCCGCCGGCTGAACCGAATCCGAAGCTGCCGCCGCGAGAGCCGAACTCTCGCATGCCACGCTTCGGCTCGGTACGCCGCCAGTCGATCAAGTGCTGCGGAACCTCTTGCAGGAACCGCGATTCCGGATTCGACACCGGCTGTCCCCACGATGCGCGCGACATCGCACGGGTCAGATAGAGACGCTGGCGGGCTCGAGTGATCCCGACATACGCCAGCCGTCGCTCCTCGCTGAGTTCGGCCGGATCGCCGAGAGCCCTCATATGCGGGAAGTGCCCGTCCTCCCAGCCGGTGACGAAGACGACAGGGAATTCCAGCCCCTTGGCGGTGTGCAGCGTCATCAGGGTGACGACGCCCTCTCCCTCGTCGGGCACCTGGTCGGCATCGGCCACTAGGGCCACCTTCTCCAGGAACGCCGCGAGCGAGCCGGGCTCGGGTTCACCGTCGCCAACGATCTCGCCGGCCGCGTCCGTGTCGGGGTCGGTCGGCTCATCGGCCCGCTGCGCGGCTTCCATGCTGAAATCTCGGGCGACGGCGATCAGTTCGTTGAGGTTGTCCATCCGTGCGGCGTCCTGCGGGTCGTTGGACGCCTCCAACTCGGCACGGTAGCCACTGCGATCGACGATCGCGTCGACCAGTTCGCCGATGTCGCCGCCCTCCGTGGTCGCGTCGGCGACGGCGTCGTCGACCGATTCGCCGCCGACGGCGCCGAAGGCCATCAGGAAGTCGCTGCGCAGTCCTTCGATGAGGTCGACGAACAGGGTGATCTGCTTGACCGCGCGTGTATTGAGCAATGGGACGCGGTTCTCGGTCGCCTCCACCAGCGCCTGGTAGAAGCTGATGCCGAGATTCTCCGCATGGACGGCGACGCACGCCTCGGCACGATCGCCGATCCCGCGCCGCGGTGTGTTGAGGATCCGGCGCAGGCTGACCGAGTCGTCGGGGTTCGCCACCACGCGCAGGTAAGCGATCACGTCGCGCACTTCCTTGCGCTCGTAGAACTTGGTGCCGCCGACCACCTTGTAGGGGATTCCGTGGCGGACGAAGACCTCCTCCAGCGACCGCGACCCGGTGTTGGTGCGATAGAACACCGCGACGTCGGCGTACGTGTGGCTCGCCGAACCCCCGATCGAGTAATCGACGAGTTCCTCTATCTCCTTCGCGATGAACGCGGCCTCGTCGCGGTCGGAGTCGGCGACGTAACCGACGATCAGGTCGCCGTCGCCCGAATCGGTCCACAGCTTCTTCTCACGGCGTCCCGCGTTGCGTGAGATGACGGCGTTGGCCGCCGACAGGATGGTCTGGGTGGAGCGATAGTTCTGTTCGAGCAGAATCGTCTCGGCGTCCGGGTAGTCGCGCTCGAACTCCTCGATGTTGCGGATCGTCGCGCCGCGGAAGGCGTAGATCGACTGGTCGGCGTCGCCGACCACGCACAGCTCCGACGGCTCCAGGCCGCTCGGGGTCGTCTGCTCGCCGACGAGCTCCCGCACCAGCACGTACTGCGCGTGGTTGGTGTCCTGGTACTCGTCGATCAGCACGTGCCGGAAGCGGCGCCGGTAGTACTCGGCGACATTGGGGTGCCGCTGCAGCAACGACACCGTCTCGCCGATCAGATCGTCGAAGTCGAAGGCGTTCGCCGCCGCCAGCCGACGCTGGTACTCGGCGTAGATCTGGGCGACGGTGCCCGCCGCCAGATCACTCTGGCCGTCGGCCGCCGCCTCCGCCGCGGCGTCGTCGGGATCCTTCAGTTCGTTCTTGAAGTTGGAGATCAACGTGCCCACACCGCGCGGGCTGAACTTCTTGGGATCCAGGTCGAGGTCGCGGACCACCATGCCGAGCAGTCTGCGCGAGTCGTCGGCGTCGTAGATGGAGAAGTTCGAATTGCGATCACCGAGCAGGCTCGACTGCGCCCGCAGAATCCGAACGCAGGTGGAGTGGAAGGTCGAGACCCACATGTAGGCAGCGCGCGGTCCGACCAGGTCGATTACCCGCTCGCGCATCTCGGCTGCGGCCTTGTTCGTGAACGTGATCGCGAGGATCTGTCCCGGCGTCACGTTCCGTTCGGCGAGCAGGAAGGCGATGCGCCGGGTCAGCACGGCCGTCTTACCCGATCCCGCTCCCGCGACGATCAGCAGCGGCGACCCGGTGTGCAGCACCGCATCTCGCTGCTGGGGGTTCAGTCCGTCGAGGAGTTCGCGTCCCCGGTCGCTCAGCTGGGTCTCGTCGATGGCGGCAGGTGAAGAGTTCATGGCCTCTTCAGGCTACCTTCGGCCCCCGACAGTCCTCGCCGTCACGCCTGTCCCCCGACCATCGGTCACGGCGCCGCCTCGGCCATCACCGGCGCCCCCACCCTGCCGTCCCCGGTGTGCAGGCGCAGCCCCGGCGTCACCGGCCGGATCCGGAGTTCGGTGCCGTGCCCGTCGAGCTGGACGTAGGCCGCGTGCAGTCCCGATCGCACCGGGACCTCGACGGGGTCGCCCCCTTCGAGACGGAGTTCCACGGTGCCGGCTCGGTCGGCGCAGTAGCTGAAACCGACGGTCCACTGCCAGTCGATCAACGGGCCGCTCAGCGGCAGCCTGGTGAGGTCGTCGATGCCGGGCTTGGCGCAGCTGCCCCGGCTCGGCTCGAAGGTCCGCGCCGGCGACACCGCTCCCGCGACCAGGCGACCCTCCGCATTGAGGACCTTCAACTCATCGGTGACCTTCCCGAAGTCGGGACGCTCGCGCAGGCGGCCGAAGACATGGCTGATCATGTTGTTCGGATAAGCGACCGGCAGCAGCACCTCGAGCGGCACCGGCTGATCGAACATCGTCTTGCCGTCCATCGACGCCAGCGACGCACGCGCGGTGCGCAGATAGCCGCCGGTCGGATCGTCACGCCAGGACTGCCCGAAGGACATCGTGGCCGTGACCGCCGAGACCAGGAAGGCCGCACCCGCCACCGCGGCCGCGACCGCCATCCGCCGGTCGGGCTGTGAGGGTCCCGCGGTGTGTGCACCGACATTCGGCGGCGCCGCGGCGATCAGGGCCAACGCGATCGCCAGCACCAGCGCGGTGTCGGGCAGGTACCGCATGGTCTGCGCCAGCTCGAGCGCGGTGTTGCCGCTCGACCGGTTCCACATCACCGGAATCTGGGCCGCCACCGCGTACAGCAATGCGAAGAACCAGATCAGCGCCACGCCGCGTCTGCGGCGCACGGTGATCGCGATCGCCGCCGCCAGCACCACCCAGCCGAGGACGATCATCCACACGCTCGGGAAACCCATCGGCGGCGACGGCGTCCACCGCTCCCACACCCACGGACCGCCGGTGAACGAGGGCACGATCGCGTTGTTGATGCTGCGCCACACCAGATGGGCCGTCTGCCCGATGGAGTGGACGCCGGCCGTGGCCGTCGACGTCGCGAGAAAGACCGCGGCCCACACCACGAACACGCCGCCGAGGATCAGCCACAGCGGACGAGCCCGCAGAAAGGCCTGGCTCAGCGGTGACGATCGGTAGTCGGCCTCATCGTCCCAGCGGGCCGATGAGCGATTGCGGAGCGCGAGAACCGCCGCGACGAAGGCGATGGGCAGGATGAACAGCGACTTCTCGAAGAACAGCAGACCGACCACGAAGGCGGCCACCGCGCCGATCAGCAGACGCCGGCTGCGCACCGGGTCCGGGCGGTCGCGGACCAGCGCTACCGCGTTGCCGACCACGACTGCCATCGCGGCCTGCATCGGCAGGGTGTTCAGACCGGCCGCCCACCAGACGTAGGCACTGACGGTCATCGGAACGAACAGATAGAAGCCCAGGGCGGCCAGCGCCCAGCCCCCCGCCCGCGGCGCGAGGATGCGGATCATCCGCCACACCGCCAGTGAGGCGACCACCTGCAGGACCAGCAGCGTCAGCGCGGGCAGCCACCACTGCACGGGGGCCAGTGCCGTGGTGAGCCCGGCGACCAGGAACGCGGCGGGCATGAAGTGGCCGTCGTGGCTGTAACCCAGGAAATCCCAGGACGGAATCGGGTACGTGGACGCCCGCCCCATGAGGATGAGGTCGTCCCAGTAGAAGTTTCCCCAGATCACCAGCACCGCGCGCACGACGAGCTGCACCATGATCAGCGCCAGTGCCAGTGCTCCGACTCTTCTCGCGGCGGTCGTTCTCGCGGTGGTCATCGCGGCGGTGGTCATCACTGCATTGTTCACTACGCGCCGCCACGCCTGCGAACCCTGCGTGGCAAAATCGGAAGACGTGAGTGACCAGGATGATCAGCAGACCAATGACGGCGCGGCCCACGGAAACGACGGCGGCGGACGGTTCGCGCTGGATCTGGAAGCGCTGGGGTTGAGCGACGATGTCACCGCCCTGCCCGACGACATCGAGGAACTCCGAGTCGAGATCGACCGCATGGACGCTGTCATCCTCGCCGCCATTCAGCGGCGCAGCGCCGTGTCGAAGAAGATCGGCGCGCACCGCATGGCTACGGGTGGACCGCGCCTGGTGCACAGCCGCGAGATGAAGGTCCTCGACCGCTTCTCCGCGCTGGGGTCCGAGGGACACACCCTCGCGATGCTGCTCCTGAGACTGGGCCGCGGACCGCTGGGGCGTTAGCGACCTCCCTGCCTTCCGGCGGCCTCAGGACGGCCGGCCGCGTTCGGTGCGGTACCAGCGCACCAGTGCGTCGGTCGACGAGTCCGGCAGCGGCGCAGGCGCGGCGTCGTCGCTGATCACGCCGAGCAGATCGACGGCCTGCTTCTTCCCGAGTTCCACACCCCACTGGTCGAAGGGGTTGATCCCCCAGATCATCGCCTTCACGAAGGTCTCGTGCTCGTAGAGTGCGATCAGTTGTCCGAGGACCGAGGGCGTGAGCTTGGGCGCCAGAATCGACGTCGACGGGCGGTTTCCGGGCATCACCTTGTGCGGCACCAGCTTCGGCGGCACCCCCTCGGCGGCGATGTCGTCGGCGGTCTTGCCGAAGGCGAGCACCTGCGTCTGTGCGAAGAAGTTGCTCATCAGGATGTCGTGCATCGAGCGTCCGTCGGCCGCGGGCAGATCGTCGAGCGGTTGCGCGAACCCGATGAAATCGGCCGGGATCAGCCAGGTCCCCTGATGCAGGAGCTGGTAGAAGGCGTGCTGCCCGTTGGTCCCCGGCTCACCCCAGTAGATCGAGCCGGTCGGCGAGGTGACGTGATGTCCGGCGGCGGTGACCGACTTCCCGTTCGACTCCATCGTCAGCTGCTGCAGGTATGCCGGAAACCGAGCCATGTCGTCGGAGTACGGCAGCACGGCCTGCGACTGCGCATCCCAGAAGTTGGAGTACCACAGACCCACCAGCGCGAGGATCGCCGGCGCGTTCCGCTCCAGCGGCGCGGTCCGGAAGTGCTCGTCCATCGCGTGGAAACCGGCGAGGAATTCGCCGAACAGCTCACGGCCGATGGCGATCATCAACGACAGCCCGATCGCCGAGTCGATCGAGTAGCGGCCGCCCACCCAGTTCCAGAATCCGAACATGTTGGCGGTGTCGATACCGAACTTCGCGACCTCGTCGGTGTTGGTGCTGACGGCGACGAAATGCTTGGCGACCGCGTCCGAGTCGGCCCCGTCGACCCCGAGCTCACGCAGCAGCCACCGTTTCGCCGCGGTCGCGTTGGTGATGGTCTCGAGGGTGGTGAAGGTCTTCGACGAGACGACGAACAGCGTGGTCTGGGGGTCGAGTCCCTCGAGCACCGACACCAGATCGGACGGGTCGCTGTTGGAGACGAAGTGCCCGGCGATCCCCGGATGACGGTAGTGGCGGAGCGCCTCGTACGCCATGACCGGACCGAGGTCGCTGCCCCCGATACCGATGTTGACCACGTCGGTGATCGGCTTGCCCGTGTAGCCGGTCCACTCGCCGTTGCGCACCCGGTCGGTGAACTCGCCCATCGCATCGAGGACCGCGTGCACGTCGGCCACCACGTCCTGGCCGTCGACCACGAGTTCGGCGTCGCGCGGGAGCCGCAACGCGATGTGCAGCGCGGCACGGTCTTCCGAGGTGTTCAGATGCGCCCCGGCGAACATGGCATCGCGCTGCTCTTCCACACCGGCCTCACGGGCGAGTGCCGCGAGCAGTTCCACGGTCTCCCGGGTGATCAGGTTCTTGGAGAAGTCGATGTGCAGATCGGCGGCGTCGACCGTCAGATCACGTCCGCGATCAGGATCCATCACGAAGAGTTCACGCAGGTGCAGCGAGTACACATGCTGCTGGTGAGCAGCCAGAGCGTGCCACGAGACAGTCGATGTGATGTCGAAATCGTCCGTCCCGTCGAGCCGTCCACGCAGATTCGTCATCATTGTCCCCACATTATTCGGTCGAACGAGTTCCTCGCGAGGTGTGGCTCAGATCAGCCTCGCCGAGAGCGACTCCGGCAGGTAGCGCAGCGCCCACGAGATCGGCGTCCACGGCCACGCCGGAACCGCCGCGCGGGCGCGTTCGGATTCGATCGCCGCGACCATCGCCTTCACCCCGCGCTCGGTGTCGGTCATCATCGAGGTCTTCACTCCGCGGTTGATGTCCGTCTCGATGTAACCCGGAAGCAGCACCGTCACCGTGATCGGGCTTCCCGCGAGTTCGGCTCTGAGCCCCTGTCCGAGGGCCGAGACTCCTGCCTTCGAGGCCGAGTACGCGGTCTGAGCCTTCGGCAGGCCCCGGACCGCACTCATCGAACTCACCAGGACGAGGTGTCCTGCGTTCTGCCTGCGGAAGATCTCCATCGCCGCTTCGGCTTGCGCGAGCGCACCGACGAGATTGGTCTGAACGGTCTCCATGTTGGCCGCGGCGTGTCCGGTTCCGATCGGAGCACCCTTGCCGAGCCCGGCGTTCACGATCACCCGGTCGACACCGCCGAGGTCCTCCGACAGCGCCTCGAAGGCCACTGGGACCGCATCCGCGTCGGTCACGTCGAGTTGCCTGACTGCCACCCGGCGCGCGGATGATTCGAGTTGCCCGGCAAGCGATTCCAGCCGATCGATCCGTCGCGCCGCGAGTCCCAGACTGCGGCCGCGGGCCGCGAACTCGCGGGCCATCCCCTCTCCGAGACCTGAACTCGCACCGGTGATGATGATCTTCTCGCGAACCATGCAGCCGAATCTACCGGCCGTGACGAGGGTCGGCACCGCGGCGTGATCGGCCGGACGCGCCGTTGCGCGGCGAACCGACGGGATGAGACGATCAACGTCACTCTAGTAACTTCCATCACAATTTCACCTTGCGTAACAGGAGTGAGCCCATGCCTCCCTTCCGCCGCCTCCTTCCCTTCCGCAGCCTCACTGTGTCGGCTGCGACGATCACCGCGGCCGTCCTCGTGACGGTTCCGGGAGTCGGAGACGCCGCCGCGGCACCCTGCGGCACCCAGGGCAACGGGTCGAGCCTGCCCTTCTTCGACACCGGATCGCTGGGCTCATCAGGATCGCCGGGCTCATCTGGCTCGCTGGGTTCGTCGGGATCCGGTTCGGGTGCCGCGCAAGGACCACAGGGCCCACTCCCGCAGTTCGACAACGGAGTCACCCGCACCGTCGCGTGGACCACCGGACCCCGCAGCGCGAATCGGACCTTCACCCGCTTCGGCATCTCGGGCACCGATCTGGGCATCGCCTGGGACAACGGCGCGGGCCAGACCCTCCTGGCCTTCGGCGACACATTCGGTGACTGCACGGCACCGGGCAGGCAGTGGCGGCACAACGTTCTGCTCCGCACCACCGACGACGACCTGACGAACGGACTCACCGTGCCGGACGGCGTTCCGGGCGACGTCCACTCCGGCGCTTCGGTGGCCGCGGACGCGCCGGCCTTCGCCCGTCAGATGATCGGGGCGATCGGCTGGAGCGGCGTCGAGGTCACCACCATCCCCACATCTGCGATCGCCATCGACGGCAAGCAGTACCTGAACTACATGTCGGTCCGGAAGTGGGGACTCCCCGGCCAGTGGGACACCAATTTCTCCGCGACCGCCGTCTCCTCCGACAATGGACAGACCTGGACCACGCCGCCTGCGACCATCCGCGTGAACGCCGGCGTCTCGCTGCCCATCCCGGAGGGATGGCCGTCTGTTCACGCCAACGACAGCAAGTTCCAGCAGGCCGCCTACGTGAAGGGGCACGGCGACGATGACGGCTGGGTGTACCAGTTCGGCACCCCGAACGGCCGGTTCGGTGGCGCCTACCTCGCCCGATTCCGGCCGTCGGACGTCCTCGACCTGAGCCGCTATCACTACTGGACCGGCAGTGGCTGGTCCGACTCCATCGACGACATCCCCGGCGGCTCCGCCGGGAGGGTCCTTCCCGCACCGGTCACCGAACTGTCGGTGGCGTGGAGTCCGTTCCTGAACAAGTACGTGATGCTGCACAGTCCCACCACCGGGGTCCAGATGCGGACCGCCGACCATCCCGAAGGACCGTGGAGCGCACCCAGGCTGCTCGTCCCCGGGACGCTGGGCCTCTACGCTCCGATGATGCTCCCCCAGTCGCCCGCGCTCACCGGCACCGGACCCGACCTCTACTTCCACGGCAGCCGATGGGACGACTACAACGTCGCGTTGGTGCGAACTCGCCTGTCACGGTGATATCACCCGATTCCCTCGAGTCGGCGACACCCGTGCCGTATCGCTGTACGAGCACCGAACCCGCCTGTTACCAAAGAGAGGCACGGTAAGCACTCCAGCCACAGATGAGGAACCATGCGCCGTCTGAGACTCCGAACGCTCCAGATGCTCACCGCCTGTGTCATCACGGCCGCGTCCGCGGCGGCGGCACTGTCGGTGACCGCACCCGCCGACGCTCGCGCCTGCAGCAACAGCGGCCCGGTGGTCCCGATTCCGGTGATCGGCAAGTTCCTGCCCCGCGGCGGCGCCCCGGCCGGTCCGCAGAAGGCCATGCCCGCCTACGACGACGGGACCACCGCGACTGTCGCGTGGGTCACCGGTCCCCGCAGCCCCAATAGGACCTTCGGACGGTTCGGCGTCTCCGGCACCGATGTCGGAGTCGCCTGGGACAACGGCCGCGGGCAGACGCTCCTCGCTTTCGGCGACACCTTCGGCAACTGCCTCACCGGCGATCAGCAGTGGCGCCACAACGCGCTGTTGCGGTCGTCCGACCGGAACCTGTCCGACGGGCTGCGCCTCGACGGCAGCGGCTACGCCGGCCAGATGTTCGGCGCGCTCGGGTTCGACGGCATCGAGAAGACCACGATTCCGACCGCCGGCATCTCGATCGGCGGCCGACAGTACGTCAACTACATGTCGGTCCGAGCCTGGGGCCCGGCCAGTGTCTGGTACACGAACTACTCGGCGACGGCGGTCTCGAACGACAACGGCCGCACCTGGTCCACCCCGCAGAACACCATCCGCGTCAATGCCGGAGTCACGGTGCCCACCGGAGCGGGCTCGCCGTCGATCCGGGCCGGTGACGCGCACT
Organism: Gordonia cholesterolivorans; assembly: GCF_039531975.1. NCBI lineage: Bacteria > Bacillati > Actinomycetota > Actinomycetes > Mycobacteriales > Gordoniaceae > Gordonia > Gordonia cholesterolivorans. The sequence goes on from NZ_BAAARB010000001.1 coordinate 168,976, forward strand.
TCCAGCAGAGCGCCTACGTGAAGGGGCGCGGCGCCGACGCCGGCTGGATCTACCAGTACGGCACCCCGAACGGCCGCTTCGGTTCCGCGTACGTCGCTCGCTTCCGGCCCGCCGACATCCTCGACCTCGGCAGGTATCAGTACTGGACCGGGCGCGTCTGGGCGCCGTCGCCCGACGCCGCGCGACCGGTGGTGCGCGGACCGGTCACCGAACTGTCGGTGGCCTGGAGTCCCTTCCTGAACAAGTACGTGATGCTCGACAGCCCGCGCGGCGTGCTGATGCGCACGGCACCGTCTCCGCAGGGCCCGTGGAGCGGCCCGCGCCGGATCGCTCCGGCGAGCCTGGATCTGTACGCGCCGATGATGCTCCCGAACTCACCCGCCCTGCGCGGCACCGGTCCCGATCTCTACTTCAACGCGAGCCGCTGGGACGACTACAACGTGCTCCTAGTGCGTACGCGGGTGTAGGAGCGGCGGTCGACGGCCCGGAGCGCAGCGGCCACCCGCGTCGATCGCCTACTTCAGCAGCCGCGACATCCGGCGGTCGGCCAGCACCTTGCCGCCCGTCTGACACGTCGGGCAGTACTGGAACGAGCGGTCGGCGAAGGACACCTCACGGACGGTGTCGCCGCACACCGGACAGGGCAGGCCGGTGCGCGCGTGGACCCGAAGCCCGGTGCGCTTCTCCGACTTGAGGCGGGCCACCTCCTGTCCTTCGAGCCGTTCGATCGCATCGTGCAGCACCGAGCGGACGGCCCGGTACAGGTCGTCGATCTGCTTGTCCGAGAGGCTCTTCGACGTGGCGAAGGGCGACAGCCGAGCGGTGTGCAGGATCTCGTCCGAGTAGGCGTTGCCCACGCCGGCGACGACCCGCTGATCGGTCAGCAGGTTCTTGATCCGCGCGCTGCTGCCGGCGAGGATTGCGGCGAACTGGTCGCGGTCCAGCGCCAGAACGTCGGGCCCGAGGCCGGCGATCCGTTCCACTTCTGCGGTGTCGCGGACGATCCAGGCCGCCAGCCGCTTCTGCGTCCCGGCCTCGGTGACGTCGAATCCCTCACCGGGCAGCCCGCAGTGAACGCGCAGCGCGATGGGGCCCTTGCCTCCCGGTTTCGGCGGAGTCTGCGAGAGCGAGTCGCTCCAACGCACCCACCCGGCACGGGACAGGTGGATCACCAGGTCGATCTCGTCGTCGACCGCGGCACCGCCGTCCGCGGGCCCGGGCGCGGTCCGGATCACCAGGTACTTCCCGATACGGTCGACGCTCGACACGATGCGGCCCGTCAGCGCCGTGTACGGCGGATCGGCGGTCTTGAGCACGGCGAGCGAGGCGACGTCGACCCGCCGGATCGGCAGGCCGGCGGCCCGCGAGTCGAGGTACGTCGCGATGGCGGTCACTTCGGGAAGCTCCGGCATGCCCCCAGTGTGCGCCACGGGTCGGACTTTCTCACGTGAGCCGGACCGACCCGACCGGAAATCCGCCGGGTGCTCCAGCCTGCGCCCGTGTGTTCTAGTTAGAGAATGCGCCCGTCCCCTCCCGCGATGTCCGACGCCGAACTCGCCGCCGCTATCGCCGAAGGCGCGGGCGAGATCCTCCTGGGCATCCGCCACCGGGATCTGCTCACCGGCCCCCTGGTCGGCGATGTGGGAGACGCACTGGCGCAAGCATGGATCTCCACCGTCCTGCGCAGGCACCGAGGACGGGACGCCGTGCTCTCGGAGGAGGCCGAGGACGTCGGCGACCGCTCGCGCGCCGGGCGGGTGTGGATCATCGATCCGCTCGACGGCACGAGCGAGTTCGCGATGGGTACATCGGACTGGGCGGTGCACGTTGCGCTCGCGGTGGACGGCACGCCGGCCGCGGCCGCGGTGTCGCTCCCGGCGAAGAACGAGGTGTTCCGCAGCGACGACGTACCCGCCACTCACGGGCCGCTCACGGGCCGACTCGCGGTGTCGCGGTACGGACACTCGTATCATTCCGCGGCGGTCGCCGATCGGCTCGGCATGGACGCGATCCGCATCGGTTCGGCGGGCGCCAAGGCGATGGCCGTGGTCCGCGGCGATGTCGACGCCTACGTGCACTCCGGCGGCCAGTACGAGTGGGACAACTGCGCGCCGGTCGGCGTCGCGCTGGCGGCGGGACTGCATTGCAGCCGGCTCGACGGACGGCAGATCGTCTACAACAACCCGCAGCCGTACATGCCCGACTTCGTCATCTGCCGCACGGAGATCGCCGACGCCGTTCTCGAGGCGGTCGCGACACCCTGGTGAGAGGGCCGCTCAGCGAGCCTTCTGCAACAGGTAGATGTCCATGATCCAGCCGAGCCGTTCACGCGCTCGCGCCCGCTTCTCCTCGATCTCCGCGGTGACGTCCGCCACCCGGCCGCTCACCAGGATCTCGTGTTCGGTGCCCAGGTAGGCGCCCCAGTACACCAGGTCGTCGGGTGCGGCCGTCTCGCGGAAGGCGAGGTCGGAATCGAGCATGACGATCTGATTGGCGTCGGCACCCGCGGGCGTGGCCGAGAGCCGGCGGCCCGTGGTGGTCAGGATCGGTTCGCCGATGCCGTGCGCGACGATCCCGTGCGCGGCGGTCAGCGCGGACGCGCTCGTCACACCGGCGATCACCTCGACCTCGACGGAGACGTCGTCGCGCGCGGCGAGCTGGTCCAGGATGCGGAGTGTGGAGTCGTACAGCGCGGGATCGCCCCACACCAGGAAACCGCCGGTCTCGCCGGGACGCAGATGCTCGGAGACCGCGGCCCGCACCGCGTCGACGCGCGCGGCGTGCCAGCGCCGGACCTCGGCCTCGTAATCGTCGGGACGACGATCGCGCGGCGGGTCGGCGATCGCCACCACGCGATGTCCGGGCGCACCGTACTCGGTCAGGAACTTCTCCCGGAGAGCGGTCAGTTCGCTTGTGCGAGAGCCCTTGTCGAGCAGGAAGAAGACGTCCGTGGCGCCGATCGCATCCACCGCCTCCAGTGTGATCTGGCGCGGCGACCCCGGTCCGATCCCGATGACGCGCAGCAGCACGGCGTTCAGAGCCGCACCTTCTTCAAGCCGTGGATGCGCGCGGTGAGGTCGAGCACCGTTTGACGCGGAACCAGACGCCGCAGTGCGAAGACGATCGGCGCCCGATTGCCGCGGGCGTACAGCGGTCGCGGGTGCTCCGCGAGCGCGGCTTCGACGATCTCCTGCGCCATCGACGCCGCCAAGATCCCCTTCGCCTCATTGCGGCGCGTCGCCGCCGCGAGGGTCTCGTACTCCTCCCGGTACACCGAGTCGGGTTTGATGTGGATGGTGCGCCGCTCGCCGATCCCCGTCGCGATGGTGCCGGGTTCGACGGTGGTGACGCGGATTCCGTACGGCGCCACCTCGCGGCGCAGCGCCATCGCGTAGCCCTTGAGCGCCGACTTGGTGGCCGCGTAGTTGGTGCGGAACGCGACCGGGAAGCTCGAGAGCATCGACCCCACCATCACGATGGTCCCGGTACGACGATGGCGCATACGCGGCAGCACAGCCTTCGTCAGCGCGACCGGCCCGAAGACGTTGACCTTGAACAGGTGCTCGACGGCGTCCATCGGCGTGTCCTCGAAGGCACCCGCGGCACTCTCTCCCGCGTTGTTGATGAGGATGTCGAGATCGCCGACAGCCTCGGCGCACTCGGTGGCCGACGCGTAGTCCTCGTTGTCGAGGCGCAGGTACGTGACGCCCGGGATCGGGTTGCGCACCGAGTCCGGGTTGCGGCTGGTGCCGTACACCTTGTGTCCGAGCGCCACGAACTGTCGCGCCACGGCCTCCCCGATTCCGCTGCTCGCTCCGGTGACCAGCACAGTCCGCTGCCCGGTGATCGATTTGGTCATGGCACCTACGGTAGCCGGGACAGCGGGCCGCGGGGCGAACGACCGGTCCGGACACCGGCGATGTGGAGTGAGCGTCGCGGGTGCGGAGGAGCAGAGGCGCTCGGCGTCGCAGCCGAGCCGGTGACGTAGACTTCTCCTCGTCGGCGACCGCGTCCCCATCTCGGCCGCCGACCGGGCCGGCGGCGAACCGATGACGCTCACCGCGGTCCCCGCTCTCGTAGCTCAGGGGATAGAGCACCGCTCTCCTAAAGCGGGTGTCGTAGGTTCGAATCCTACCGGGAGCACGCAGTGTCCAGAGTGCTGTGTCTAGAGTCGTGAGCGAAGCACCCGCAGTGCTGCTCAGCTCAGGAGGATCTCTCAGTGATGACGTCGCGAATCCGCGCACTCACCCTCGGACTGGCCGTCGCGGTCACCGCCGCGCTGTCGGTTCCGACCCCCGCTCACGCCGACACGCGCGACGACGCACGGCAGGCGATCAACCAACTCTCGGTCACCATGGAGGATTCCCTCGGTGAGCAGCAGGGCGATCTGACCCAATCAGGCGACGGTTACCGGCAGCTGTATGAGAACGGCGTCATCGTGTGGACCGCGGAGTCGGGCGCGCAGGAAGTCGTGTTCGAAGATGCAGGCGCGAAGAACGAGCAGACGAACAGAGTTCGGACGCCGTCCAACGGGTCCCACATCGTTCTTTTCTCCACGAATGCTGCCGCGAGTGAGGCCGAAGCCTCAGACGACGGCATCTCCGCCTGGTGGTGGATGCTCCTGCTGCTGATCCCGCTCGTCGGCCTGATGCTGGCGTGGCTGCGCGGACTGAACTCCTACAACTACAAGACATATTCCCCGGCGACCGGCCCGGGATTCCCTCCGGTCACCGACGAGCGCGCGGACCGGCTGCGGGCCTTGGCGGACGGCCGGGAGACGAGCGCCGCGGACGCGATCGCAAGGGCCGAGGCGGCCGCCGCAGCGGCGAAGGCCGCCGAGGTGCCCGTGCGGCCGGGCGCGCGAGTCCCTTCCCAGGGCGGAGAGGTGCCGCTGCCGATCGGGGCGTCGCGCCCGCTGCCGAACGATCCGATGCAAGCACCCGACGGGTACCCGATCAAGGCGATCGTCGAATCGGGCCTGTACTACCGACCGGCCGACGCCGAGTATGCGTCAGTGACACCCGACCTCTGGTTCGCCACGGCTCCGACCGCAGATAAAGGCGGCTTCGCGCCGGCTGGGGACTGACACCGTCGATCCGGGCCGCGCCCCCCTGAGGACGCACCACCACACGACGGCTCCACACGACGGCTCTCCACACGACGGCGGAACCGCTGATTTGTGCCACCGGCCGGCACTGCGGCACAGGAACTGTCCGACGATCACACGAAGTGCGGCCCGACCCCGCTTCATAGTCGGCACATCGCGTTATGTTTCGCGCGCTGACACCCGTCGGCGCGCCCGCCTGTCGGGCACACCTCGCCGTCTACCCGATCAGGTCGCCGAGGTTCCTCCCACCCGATCGGCCACATCACCAGAGAGCCCCGAAACATGCGCAAACTCCCACTCGTCGCGGCGGTGGCCGCCGCTGCCGCCGCCGGAATCCTCGTCCCCTCCGGCGCTGCCGAGGCCGCACCATCGGCCGACACCCAGGTGACCTTCGTCGTGGCCGGCCAGGGCGGCGATCTGTCGATCACCGCGGGGCCGCTCGGCGCCATCGTCCCGAACGCGAACGGCACCCTGGCGACCGGGGGCCTCCCGACGGCCTCGGTGACCGACAATCGCAATGGCTCTCCCCGCTCCTGGGAGACCACGGCATCCTCCACCGACTTCACCGGTCAGGGCGTCACGATTCCCGCCTCCGACGTGAAGTACGAGGCGAACGCGATCATCGGCAAGGTCGGCGGCGGCGACGTCACCGGGCAGGGAGAGAAGAGCCTCGGATCCCCCGCTACCGTCGTCACCCGGACCGGCCTCACCTGGCCGCTCGAGATCATCACCTGGAGTCCGGCTCTGACGGTCGACTTCCCCACCGGCGGTCTGCCGATTGGGAGCTATTCCGGCACCGTGACCGTCTCCGTCGCCTGACCCCGACAGGCTAGAACCTCGTGGCCGGGACACGCACCGCGCGTGTCCCGGCCACCGCACTCGAAAGCCCAGCATGCGCCCCACCTCCTCCCTCCGTGCACTTCTCGCGACGCTGACAGCGGCCCTCCTGACCGGTGTCGTCCTCCTCACCGGTCCCGCCGTCGCCGGTGCCGCGCCCGGATCGTCGACGGCACCGGCCGACCGCGGAACGCCGGACGGTTCCATCGGTATCCGACTGCTCGACGTCCCCGCGAAGTCGAAGGACGATCCTCGGGCGCAGCTCTACATCATCGACAACCTGAACCCCGGCACCACGATCACACGCCATGTCCAGGTGACGAACGGCACCGACACCGCGATGAAGATCGCCGTCTACCCGGGACCGGCCGGCATCGTCGACGGCAGCTTCGTCCCGGGCGAGCCGGGAACGAAGAACCTCCTGACGTCGTGGACGAGCGTCGACAAGCCGAATCTGAACCTCGCGCCGGGACAGAAGGCCAGAGTCGCGGTGACGATTGCCGTACCCAAGGACGCGCCGGAGATGGAGCAGTACGGCGTCATTTGGGCGTCCACGGTGCCGAACCAGAACAAGGAGACCGGCATCGGCCTCGCATCCCGTGTCGGCGTCCGCATGTACCTCTCCACCGGACCCGGCAACGGCCCGCCGTCGGACTTCGCGATCGAGAAGCTCGAGGGACGTCGCGGTGCGGACAACGGCGCCGAAGTGACCGCCCACGTCACGAATACCGGAGGGCGCGCCGTCGACGTCACCGGCACCCTGAAGCTGAGTGAGGGACCCGGAGGGCTCTCCGCCAAGGCGGTCTCGTCGAAGGGCATGACCATCGCTCCGGGTGAGTCGGCCGACGTCGTGTTCGCAGTCCCGAACAGCGCACAGCTCCCGGACGGCCCGTGGAAGGCCGAGGTGCAGTTGGAGAGCGGGGTGCACACGCACGACTCGACCGCATCGATCACCTTCGACCAGTCGGATCAGACCGAAGGATCGTCGAACACCGCGCTGATCGTCACGATCGTCGTCATCGCCGCCGCAGCACTGGCGGGCATCGCCGCGTGGCTGCTCCGACGACGCCGGGGATCGTCGTCCGGGCCGGGAGAGTCCGTGTGAACAGCGCACTGAGGGCCGCGCTCGGCACCGTCGCCCTCGCGACTGCCGGAGTGTTGGCTGTCGGCGTCTGCCCCGCCTCGGCCACACCCTCTGAATCGACCACGTCGACGACGTCGCCGGCCGATTCCGCGGATGCGCAGTTCTCCGAGTCGCCGGCTCCGGACACGACGGCCGTGGTTCCGACCGCGGAGCCGACTGTCACGCCTACCGCGGAGACCACTGAGCCCATCACCGAGACCACCCCCCAGGCCGCCACCAGCCGTCCCCCGTCGTCGGTGTCCCCGGCGACCTCGACGACTTCCTCGAACCCGTCCACCGAGGACGTGAAACACGGACGCGCCGCCGTCGCGCCGTCGGCGGCATCGGATCTGTCGGTCTCGGCGGGCTCCTACGGGACCATCGTGCCGTACGCCACCAGCGCCACCGGCATCCTGCCCACCGTCACGGTGAGTACGTGGCAGGGACAGGGCTGGTCCGCGAGCGCGTCTTCGACGGACTTCACTTGCCCGAACGGCGCAGTGATTCCTAAATCGCAGGTCACCTACAGTGCGACGGCGCCCGCCGGCGTCGCGGGCACCGCGACCGGCCCGCAGACGCTCGCGTCGCCGAAGACCGTGTTCACCAGCGGCGGATCTGGGCTGAACGGTGTTCTCAACACCGGCACCTGGACTCCGGCGCTCACCGTCGCCTACCCGAACGGCGCCTCGATGTGCACCTACACGGGAACGATCACCGTGTCGGCGTACTGATCGGTCGGCTCCGCTCTGCCGGGCTCAGCCGAACAATTCGTTGAACTTGACGAGCGACTTCTCGATGTCGCCCTTGACCGCCATCGCCGCGGCCTTGCCCGCCGGTCCGATCAGCGGCAGACCGCCGAGGTCGATGAGGAACGTGACCCGGGAGCCGTCGCCCTCCGGCTTCACGAGCAGGTTGATCTTGGCCTTCACTCCGCCCTTGCCGTTACCCTTGAGCACGACCTCGCCGGGCCGGTCGAGCTTCTCGATCTCCCACGCGAACCGCACGCGCGCCCCCTTGACGGAGACCACCGACGAGACCGCGGTGCCCTTCTTGAGGTCGTCGGGGGCGGGCAGCGGGCTGCGCCAGCCGTCGTGGAGGACCAGCCAGTCGTCGTACCGGGCGAGATCGGCGGCACACTTGAAGGCGTCTTCCGGGGAGAGCGCGACATGAATGGAGTCACTGGTCTTTGCCATGAGTACAGAGACTAACCGCCACCGCGCGTCACAGGTAGATCCGGCCCACGCCGGGACGGCACCCGAGCCGACGATCCTCGCGGCGGCGCGGTCGCTCCTGAACCGTGTCCTGGTGGGGCACGGCGTGTCGGTGCGAATCACCGAAGTGGAGGCGTACAACGGGCCCGACGACCCCGCTTCGCACGCGTTCACCCGGACGCCGCGGTCGGAGATCATGTACGGTCCGCCGAACCGCCTGTACGTGTATCAGATCCACACCCACCACTGCGCGAACGTGGTCACCAGTCCGGAGGGGCAGGGCTCGGCGGTGCTGATCCGAGCCGGCGCGGTGATCGACGGAGTGCAGGCGGCCCGCGACCGCCGCGGAGGCGTCGCCGAGCATCTCCTCGCACGCGGCCCGGGCAATCTCACCCGCGCGCTCGGAATCACCAAAGCCGACCTCGACACCGATCTGCTCGATCCGGTCGGCGTGCACCTGCTGCCCGCCGACCCGGCGTCGGATCCGACCGCCGGCGGGCACGTGATCGCCGGGCCGCGCGTGGGCGTCCGGCTCGCCGCCGACCGACCGTGGCGGTTCTGGATCGACGGCGAGCCGTCGGTGTCGGCGTACCGGCGGCATCCACGGGCCTGACCGACCCCCGGGAGTTGCCTACTGGGCCGGGCCTTCGCCCTTCGGCGGTTCGGCCTGTTCGGCCTGGGGCTGCTCGGCCGGGGCGTGCTCGGCTCTGCGGTCCTCGGGCTTCGACTGCTCGGCACCGACCGCCTTGCGCGCGGCGTCCTGAGCCTTGTCGACCTGCGAGGCGTACTTGTTGCCGGTGGCCTTGTCGATTAGGTCGCCGCCCTTCTCGATGAGATCGGGGTTCGACTTCAGCGCGTCCTTGGCCTTGTCCACGAGTCCTTTGAGATCCATGTGCCGATGGTACGTCGACTCAGGCGGGCGCGCGTCACACCGGCGGTCCAGTCACACCAGCGGTTCAGCGGTGCGCGACCGCCGATTCAGCACGCCGTCGAGCACGCGTGTGGAGACCTCCACCGCGACGATGCCCACGACCGCACACACTCCCGCGACCGCCATCATCGGACCGTTCGACGAGTCGAGGTGGAACCACCGCTGGCTCAGCGGAAGCATGAAGATCAGCACGTACATCCCGACCGAGACCGCGAGCAGCAGGATCTTCCACCAGTTGTAGGGACGCGCGACCACCACGAGCACGTACACCGCGACCGCGATCATGGTCGCGAGCGCGGCCGTGGCCGCCTGTGTCTGGACCGCGCCGACGGTCTGCGTGGCGTTGGCGACGGCGGCGATCCCGTCGGAGGGCCGGGTCGCCGCATTCGCGACGTACCCGCCCAGGGCCGCGGAGTAGTCGCGGTTCACCAGCAAGAAGCAGACGAACGTGGACAGGCCCACGATGATGCCGTTCGGCACCGCCTGCGTCAGCACCCGGCGGACGAAGCCCGGCTGAGCGCGCTCGTTGTTCGGCGCCAGCGAGAGGATGAAGGCAGGCACCCCGATGGTGAACCAGGCCGAGATGGTGACATGGATCGGCTGGAACGGGTAGCTGATCGACGCCCAGCCCATCACCTTGGCGAGCAGCCCCGCGCCGCCGATGAGCAGCGCCAGCAGCACCGCGTACACCGTCTTGGTGAGGAACAGGTTCGACACACGCTCGATGTTGCCGATCACCCGGCGGCCCTCGCCGACCACGTAGGGCAGCGTCGCGAACTTGTTGTCCAGCAGGACGATCTGCGCCACCGAACGCGCGGCCGACGAACCCGAACCCATCGCGACGCCGATGTCGGAGTCCTTGAGCGCGAGCACGTCGTTGACGCCGTCGCCGGTCATCGCGACGGTGTGGTCCTTGGACTGCAGGGCCTTGACCATCGCGCGTTTCTGGTCCGGGCGCACCCGGCCGAAGGCATCGTGGTCGGCGATCACACCGGCCAGTTCGGCGTCGTCGGTCGGCAACTCGCGAGCGTCGACGGCGGTCTCGGGCGAGCCGAGTCCCAGCGACTCCCCGACGGCGCCCACCGATCGGGCGTTGTCGCCGGAGATGATCTTGACCGCGACATTCTGCGACTCGAAGTACTCGATGGTGTCGCGGGCGTCGGGTCGCACACGCTGCTCCAACACCACCAGGGCGGTGGGCACGAGCGTTCCGGGCACCGCCGTGTCGGCCGTCGGCTCGGTATCGACCGGAACATCGGTGGTCGCGACCAGCAGCACCCGCAATCCGGTCGATCCGAGGTCGGACGCCAGCCGGGCCGTGTCGCTGTCGGGGTCGAGCAATACGTCGGGTGCGCCGATCAGCCAGTTCCCCACCGAGACGCCGGACGCGTCGATGAACGACATGCCCGAGAACTTGTTGGCCGAACTGAACGGCAGCACCGCGGAGGTCGACCACTCGGGAGCGTCCGGGAACGCCTCCTGGATCGCCGCGATGCTGGCGTTGGGCCGCGGATCGTGCGCGGCGATCGCCGCGAGGGCCGCTTCCACATCCCCCTGCTTCACCGCGCCCGGACCCGAGCCGGGTGCCACGATCCGCACCTCCGACAGCCGCATGCCGTTCTCGGTCAGCGTGCCGGTCTTGTCGGTGCACACCACATCGACGCGCGCCAGACCTTCGATGGCCGGGAGTTCGTTCACCAGGCACTGCCGCTGCCCCAGGCGGACCACACCGACCGCGAAGGCGATCGACGTCATCAGCACGAGGCCTTCGGGCACCATCGGAACCAGCGCGGCGACCATGCCCAGCAGTGCGGTGCGCAGCCCGTTCTGGCTGATGAACAGCTGGTTGATGATCGTCAGGATGCCCGCCGGGATCAGCAGCCAGGTGATCACCCGGAGGATCTGATCGATTCCCGAACGCAGCTCCGACGACACGAGCGAGAACTTCGAGGCCTCCGCAGCGAGCTTGTTGGCGTACGAATCAGCGCCGACCTTGGTGGCGCGATACGCACCCGAGCCGGCCACCACGAAGCTGCCGGACATGATCTCGTCGCCGAGAGACTTATCGACGGCGTCCGCCTCGCCGGTGAGCAGCGACTCGTCCATGTCGAGCGACTCCGACTCGATGGTCTCGCCGTCGACGATCACCTGATCGCCGGGACCGAGTTCGATGACGTCGCCCAGCACCACCTGATCCGAGGGGATCTCGGCGGCGATTCCGTTGCGCCGGACCACCGGTCTGGTCTGTCCGACGATCGCCAGCCGGTCGAGGGTGCGCTTGGCGCGGACCTCCTGAATGATGCCGATGCCGCTGTTGGCGACGATCAGCAGCCCGAACAGTCCGTTGATGAACGAGCCGGTGGCGGCGACGATCAGGAACAGCACCCCGAGGATTGCGTTGATCCTGGTGAACACGTTGGCCCGGACGATGTCGGCGACCGAGCGGCCCGACTTGTCGGAGGTGACGTTGACCTGCCCCGCCGCGACGCGTGCGGCCACCTGCTCGTCGGTGAGCCCCGGATCGCGCTCGGTGGTCGTCGATGTGGTCATGCGGATCGCTCCCACCAGGTCGGATCGGAAAAGGCTGTGCCGCTGCGGCTGTGCGCGACCAGCGTGGCGCCGGGCCGCGGCACGCAGATGTCGACGCCCACCCGGTCCGCCTCGGTCGTGAGTCTGCCGACGGGGTCGGCCCACGAGTGCCGCGCGAGATTGAACGTACCCCAGTGGATCGGGACGAAGAGCGCGTCGCGCTCGTCGCCGTTCAGCAGTCGATGGACCACGAGTGCCTCTTCCGGGTCGACGTGGACGTCCGGCCACACGGGATCGTAGGCGCCGACGGCCACGAGGCTGAGATCGAACGGGCCGAGCGCCGCGCCGGTGTCGGCGTAGCTCTCCGTGAATCCGGTGTCGCCCGAGAAGAAGAAGCGGTGCTGCGGTCCCACGGCCGCCCAGCTGACCCACTGGGTCAGGTTGCGGGAGAGTCCACGGCCCGAGAAGTGCCGGGCGGGCACCGCGTGGAAGCTGATCGTGGTGCCGCGGACCGTCAGATCCACCTGTTCGAACCAGTCGGCCTGCCGAATGCGCGCGGCATCGACGCCCCATGAGATCAGATGCGCCGCGACACCGATCGGCACGACGAAGATCGCGTTCGGCTGTGTCAGCGCGATGGTCAGCACCGTCGGGGTGTCCAGATGGTCGTAGTGATCGTGGCTGATCAGCACGACGTCGAGCGGGGGCAGCTCGCCGGCCGTCAGGGGCGCCCGGTGCATGCGCCGGGGACCGATGCTCTGCGAGGGCGAGCAACGGTCGGACAGCACCGGATCGGTGACGATCCGCACGCCGTCGAGTTCGACAGCCATGCTCGCATGGCCCAGCCAGGTGGCCGACAGCGCACCGGGTTCGCCGGAGAACTCGGGACGCAGAACCGGGACGCGGTGGCCGGGCCTCCCCCGACGCCGCATCATGTCGATCATCACCGACATGTCCGGGCCCTGGACCTGAGCGGCGGCCTCGCGGTTGGCGAAGACTCCGTCCGTCGCGAACCGCGAAGCCGCGGTCATCGGTGCGATCTGTTCGCGGCTCGCGCCCACCGCGTGCACGGGCGGCAAGATCCGTGCCGTCCGCGCGAGTCTCGCCTGTACTGCCGAAGCGCTTTCGGCGACGGTGTTTCCCAGTGTCCTCACGCTTGTCTAGCGTAATCGTTGTCGAAACCGCCGGAGTTCTACACAAGGAGTGCTGCGCCATGCCGCCCACGCGAAGCCCGTACGTCACCGATCCCGCGGACTACTGGGGCGGGATCGACGACGCGGTGCGCCGCGCCGGACTCGACTCCCCTGTGCTCGCACTCGATCTCGGGGCACTCGAACACAACATCGCCGATCTGCGCGCCCGCGCCGGGGGCGTCCCGATCCGGGTGGCCAGCAAGTCGCTGCGTGTGCGCTCGGTCATCGACGACGTCCTCGGGCGCGACGGATTCGCCGGCGTCCTGGCCTACGACGTCGCCGAAGCGCACTGGCTGGCCACCGAATCCGGGATCACCGACGTACTCCTCGGGTACCCGACGGTCAGACGGGGCGCCCTGGAACGGCTGCTGGCCGACGAGACGGCGTGCGAGCGGGTGACCCTGCTCATCGACGACCCGGCTCAACTCGACATCGTCGACGACGTCGCCGCCGCAGGGCGGCGACCGGAGGTCCGGATCGCGATCGACCTCGACGCCTCCCTGCGCGCCGCCGCCGGCCACGTCCACGTCGGGGTCCGCCGCTCCCCCGTTCACACCGTGGAGCAGGCACGCTCCCTAGCGCGCACGGTCGTCGCGCGCGACGGGTTCCGTCTGGTGGGCGCGATGTCGTACGAAGCGCAGGTCGCGGGGGTCGGAAACGAGGTCGCGGGCAAGCTCCTGACCAACACCGCGGTGCAGACCATGCAGGCGGTGTCGATGCTGGAACTGCGGCGCCGCCGCGGAAAGGCGATCGCGGCGCTGCGCGAGGTGGCCGACCTGGAGTTCGTCAACGCCGGCGGCACCGGATCGCTGGAGGAGACGGCCAAGGACCGGGCGATCACCGACATCGCCGCGGGCAGCGGCTTCTTCGGCGGACATCTCTTCGACACGTACAGGCACTTCCGTCCGGCGCCCGCGCTGTCCTTCGGACTCGACGTTCTGCGCCGTCCCGACGACGAAATCGTGACATGTGCCGGGGGTGGATGGATCGCCTCCGGCCCCCCGGGACCCGACCGTCTCCCCAAGCCGGTCTGGCCCGCCGGCCTGCAGTTCATCGGCACCGAGGCCGCGGGCGAGGTGCAGACTCCGCTGCGCGGTTCGGCCGCACGGTCGCTGACGGTCGGCGATAGGGTGTGGTTCCGGCACACCAAGTCGGGTGAAGTGTGCGAGAGGTCGGAGTCGGTGGCCCTCATCGAACGAGACTCCGCCGGGCGTGCGGACGTCGTCGAGGTGGTTCCGACCTACCGTGGAGAAGGGAAGTGTTTCTTGTGAGCCGAGCGGCATCGGGTAGGTGGACGAACTGGGGCGGGACCGCGCACTGCGCCCCCAGCAGGCTCATCGTCCCGCAGAGCGTCGACGAACTGGCCGCCGCCGTCCGGGCCGCGGCCGAACGCGGTGAGACGGTGAAGCCGGTCGGCGCAGGCCACAGTTTCTCGGAGATCGCCGTCGCACCGGGCATCCAGGTCGGCATGTCGGGATTCCAGGGCGTTCGCGCCGTCGACGCCGACCGCAAGCGCATCATCCTCGGAGCGGGCACCCACCTGCACCAGATTCCGGCGATGCTCGAGCCGCTGGGTCTGGCGATGACCAATCTCGGCGACATCGACCGGCAGACGGTCTCCGGTGCCACGTCCACCGGCACGCACGGCACGGGCGGGGCGTTCGGCGGTATCTCCACGCAGATCCGCGGCGTCACGCTGGTCGACGGAACCGGGCAGGTCCGCACCGTCGGCGAGGACGACCCCGACCTGAAGGCCGCAGCTCTCGGCCTCGGCGCACTCGGCGTGCTGACCGATGTCACGCTCCAGCTGGTGGACGCCTTCGCGATCGAAGCGGTGGAGGCACCCGCCGACGCGGACGAGACCATCGACGGCTTCCTCGATCGAGTCGCCTCCGTGGATCACTACGAGTTCTACTGGTTCCCGCACACCACCCGCACCCTCACCAAGACCAACACCCGGCTGCCCGCGGGCACCCCCGCGAACGGACCGTCCAAGATCCGCCGCTACATCGACGACGAACTGCTCTCGAACGGGATGTTCCGGGTGCTGTGCACGCTCAGCGCCACCCAACCGCGCGTGGTCCCCGCGATCAATCAGGTGTCGGGGCGGGCGCTGTCGGCGCGCACATACACCGACCGCTCCGACAAGATCTTCATCTCCGCACGCAACGTTCGGTTCCGCGAGATGGAGTACGCGATCCCCCTCGAAGCGGTACCGGAGGCGCTGCGCGAACTGCGTGCCACCATCAACCGGCGCAGGCACAAGGTGAGCTTCCCGGTCGAGGTGCGCGCGGCCGCGGCCGACGACCTGATGCTCTCGACGGCGAGCGGCCGGGCATCGGGTTACATCGCGGTACACCGCTATCACCGCGACGACGTGCGCGACTCCGAGGCCTACTTCCGCGACGTCGAGGACATCATGGTCGCGCACGGCGGCCGGCCGCACTGGGGCAAGATGCACACCCGCGACGCGGAGTACCTCCGCAGTGTGTATCCCGAGTTCGACGACTTCCTCGCCGTCCGGAATCACTTCGATCCGAACCGCACCTTCGCGAACCCCTATCTGCGGCAGACCCTCGGCGACTGATCAGCGCCCCTGAAACTCAGCGTCCCTGAAACACCGGGGCACGCTTCTCCGCCAGCGCGGCACGGGCCTCCTGAACGTCCTCGCTGAGCCACGCCGCGCGCATGGCGGCCGCTCGTTCCTCGGGCGCGTCGTCTCGCGCCCCGTCTCCGGTGAGCACGAGCTTGTAGTGCCGCAGGGTGAGCGGCGCGTACTCGGCGATCTCGGCGGCCCACTTCTGGGCGACGGCCAGATCACCGAACCTGTTGGCGAAGCCGAGCGTGAGGGCACGGTCCGACGAGAGCGGCTCGCAGCCGAGCAGCATCCCGCGCGCCTGGCCCGCACCCACCAGCGACACAAGCCTCCTGATGGTCCACTCGTCGACGGCGACGCCGATCTTGGCCGCCGGAATCCCCGCGAACGCCACATCGGCCATCACCCGGAGATCGGCCGCCATCGCCAGCTGCAATCCGGCTCCGAGCGCGGCGCCGTTCAGTGCGGCGATGACGGGGACGGGAGTCGATTCGATCTGCTCGATTAGTGCGACGAGCCGGTCCAGGAACGACTGGTCGTAGACGGGACCGGAGAGGTCGGCGCCAGCACTGAAGACATTGCCCCGACCGGTGAGCACGATGGCGCGGGCGCCGCCGTCGACCGCGGCCGTGAACGCCTCCGAGAGGCCCTGGACCATGTCCTGATCGAGGGCGTTCCGCTTCTCCTCGCGGGCGAGTTCGATGGTCGTCACGGATCCCACGGTGCTGCTCACAATCATGCGGGCATGCTATCCACCGCGCTTCAGCGGTGCCCTCCGGGCCCGACTTGATACTGAACCATTGACAATTTGTTGTGTTTTCCCAACACTGTGTTCTGTGAGTCCGATCAGGCGGGGACCCAAGCTCCCCATCTACAACCGCATCGCCGTTCTGCGCGCGGAGCGGAAGATGTCACGGGCGCAGTTGGCCGAACTGGTCGACATCAATGTTCAGTCGGTCGGCGCGCTGGAGCGTGGCGACAACTATCCGAGCCTCGACCTGGCGTTCCGGATCTGCGACGTCTTCGGCCTGCCGGTCGAAGCGGTCTTCAGCCGGACCGAGTTCACCGCCATGTCGACGGAACTGTACGGGGGACCCGACCATGCATGACCCGAACTACGTGTTTCCAGACTCCGCCATCCCCGAATGGGTGCGGCGGTACAGCCGGTCGGCGGCGCGACGCCACGACACCTTCGTCCGAACCACCGGTACGTGGCTGCCCGGCCTTCGCAACCGCCGCGGCCGACGATTGCTGTCGTCGGTCCTGCTGATCCTGCTCTGCGTGGTGGTGATCTCCTCGATCGCATCGTTCTGGGCGCCGCTGTGGTCGGCCGTGCCCTTCGCGATCGGCCTGGTGACCTCCCTCGTGGTGCTGATGATGCTGCGAGTGGTCACCGAATCCATCGCGGGCGCACCCGCCGACACCCTCGACGAGTTGCAGCTGACTCAGCGCAACGCCGCCCGCGCGCTCAGCTACAACCTGCTCCTGCCGCCGATGATGGTCGTCTACGCCATCCTCATCGTCCTCGGCTACCGCGACTACGTCTCCGGTGAGACCGTCATGTCGATCGCGTGGCTGCTGATCGCGTCCGTGTACGCGCTCTCCTGCGTTCCCGACGTCCTCATGTCCTGGTGGATGCAGGACCCCGAACCCGAACACTCCAGCGACGAGATCTAGGAGATCCCCGTGCCACAAGCACTGAACATCAATCACCTCGCCAAGTCGTACGGCTCCGTGCGGGCGCTCGACGATGTCACCTTCTCCGTGGCGCCGGGCGAGATCTTCGGATTCGTCGGCAGCAACGGGGCAGGCAAGTCGACGACGATGCGCATCGTGCTCGGCGTGCTGGCCGCCGATTCCGGCGACGTGCGGCTCGGCGACGCGCCCATCGACTTCGACGGCCGCAAGCGGATCGGGTACATGCCCGAGGAGCGCGGTCTCTACCCGAAGATGAAGGTCGGCGATCAGCTCGCCTACCTCGCACGGCTGCACGGATTGTCGAAGTCCGAGGCCGCCGACGCGACCGAGAAGTGGACTCGCAGGCTGGGCATCCACGGTCGGCTCGGCGACCAGGTCAACGACCTCTCACTCGGCAACCAACAACGCGTGCAGCTGGCCGCCGCACTGGTGCACGACCCCGACTTGCTGGTGCTCGACGAGCCCTTCTCCGGGCTCGATCCGGTGGCCGTCGACGTGATGAGCGAAGTCCTCACCGACAAGGCCGCGCAGGGCATCCCGGTCATCTTCTCCTCGCACCAGCTCGACCTGGTGGAGCGTCTCTGCGACCGAGTCGGCGTCATCTCCGGCGGGGTGATGAAGGCACTCGGCACCGTCGACGACCTCCGTGCCCGCGACGGCCTTCGCTTGGAGGTGCGCGGCCCACGGTCGGAGACCCGCTGGGCCGACGGCCTGCCGGGCGTCACCGATGTGGAGTACCGCGACGCTTCGGCCGTGCTGCACATCGACCACGGAACCGACGACCAGCAGATTCTCACCGCCGCGATGGCCGCCGGCCCAGTGCACCGGTTCGCCACCACCGCCCCTTCCCTGACCGAGCTGTTCCGAGAGTTGGTGTGACGAAATGAATTCCACGTTGAACAACATCAAGCTCGTCGCCGGGCGCGAGATCAACACCCGCGCGCGGGAGAAGTCGTTCATCATCTCGACCGGCGTGATGATGGCGGTGATCATCATCGGCGCCATCGTCTGGTCCGCACTGTCCGGCGGCGACAGCGTCGACAAGGTCGGGATCGTCGGCGCAGACGCCGGACTGTCGGCGACCATCGAGTCCGGCGGAGACGCCGCCGGACAGCGGATCGAGACCGAAGTGCTGCCGAACGCAGACGCGGCGCGGTCGGCCGTCGGCGACGGGGATCTGGCCGCGGCTCTCATCGTCACCGGACCCGGTGCCTACACCGCCGTCAGCAAGAACGGCATGGATCCGACGATCGAGGGCGTCCTGCGCGGTGCCGTCGCCCAGCGAGATCTGTCGGAGGCGCTGTCCGCCCGCGGCGTCGACGCCGCCTGGCTGCCGCAGCCTCGTTTCACGCTGGACCGGACGCAGGCCGAGAAGCCCGACGAGGCGCAGCGTGTGACCGTCGCCCTGATCGGATCGATCCTGCTGATCATGACGATCATGATGGGCGGGCTGATGGTGGCAGTGGGCGTGGTGGAGGAGAAGTCGTCGCGCATCGTCGAACTGCTGCTGTCGGCCGTGCGTCCGCTCCAGCTGCTCTGGGGCAAGATCCTCGGTATCGGCGCCATCTCTCTGGCACAGGTGGTGCTGATCGGAGCGACCGCGCTCATCGCGGGCCGCGCCACCGGGCTCCTCACCCTGACCGGCACCGCGACCACCGTCTTCGCCGCCGTGATCGCGTGGTTCCTGCTCGGATTCCTCTTCTTCGCCGCGCTCTATGCGGCCACCGGCGCGATGGTGAGCCGGCAGGAGGAATTGAACTCCAGTTCGGCACCGCTGACGATCCTCGTGCTCGCCGCACTGTACTCCGGCACCTTCGGCATCCAGGCGCTCGATTCCACGCTGATTCAGACGCTCAGTTGGATCCCGCCGTTCAGCGCAGTGCTGATGCCCATCCGCATCGCGACCGGAGACACCGATCCGGGGCAGGTGATCGGCACCTTCGCCATCATGGTCGCCGCCTGCCTGCTCGCCGTCTGGGTCGCATCGCGGATCTACACGCGGTCGATCCTGCGCACCGGCAGTCGTATCAAGTGGGGTGAGGTGGCCGCGATGGTGTCGGGCCGGAAGTGAGCCGAGGCTGCGCGCCCGGCTTGAGCAGCAGAGGTTGCCAGAGGTCCTGTCGGAGGTTTTGTCGGAGGGGATCGGTATGATTCGAACATAGAAACACAGCAGAAGTGTTCTCGAACACTGTGCAGGTCGAAAGGGGGTGGGTTCGATGGTCGCGTCAGAAGTGCTGCTCCCGGACGACCCGGCCGCCCTCGCGCGCCTGCTGGAAGCTGCGGCGACCAAGTTCGCGTCCCTGCCACTGTCCGCGGTCCCCGAAGACACCCTGCTGGAAACCGTCGAGACATTGGAGCGTACTCATCGTCGTCTCGACGGTGTGGACGCCGCGGTGTTGGTGGAGGTCTCCGACCGCGGCGCCTACCGCAAGGTCGGGTACCTGTCGGTGCATCAGTATTTGGCGCAGGGGTTGCGGCTCGGTGACGGTGCCGCCCGACGCCGGCGCGTCAGCGCCGCCGGGATCGGACGGTTCACCGACCTGCAAGGACAAACCCGCCCGCCGGTACTACCGGCGACCGCGGTCGCGGTGGGCGAGGGTGCGATCGGTGCCGACCACGTCCGCGAAATCGACGCCGTCATGGACAAGATCCCCACCGCCATCGACGCCGACACCCGAGCACGCGCCGAGGCACAGCTGGCCTGGGTCGCCCGCGAGCTGAGTCCGGCCGGTGTCCGCACCGCCGGCATCCGACTGCTCGCGCACCTGGATCCGGACGGAACCGTCACCGACGAACGCGACCGCAAACGCCTGCGCGGCTTCGCTGTGCTGCCGCAGGATCTGCGGTTGATGAGCAAAGTCCGCGGGTATCTGACTCCGGCGTTGCGGGCGGAAATGGAGGCGGCACTGCCGTCGTGGGCGGCGCCGGGAATGAACAACCCCGACGACCCCGACTCCCCATCCGGGACCGTGGAGTCGGCGGACCCGGCCGCTCTGGCGGCGGCGGTGGAGCGTGATACTCGCACGCCGGGGCAGCGCACCCATGACGGTCTGCAGGCGCTGCTGCGCACCTCCCGCGGTGCTGGGGGTGGTCGGCGGTCGGGTGATCTGGTCATCACTGTCACCGACCGGGAGTTGGCCGAGCGGGCTGGGGTGGCGTTGACCGCGACCGGGACTCGGGTGCCGGTGGCGGAGTTGATCGAGGTCGCCGCCGCCGCGACTCCGCATCTGGCGGTCTTCTCCGGTCATACCGGGCAGGCGTTGTATCTCGGTCGGGGTCGTCGGCTGGCGTCGCGGGCGCAGCGGTTGATGCTTTTCGCCCGCGACCGCGGCTGTACCGCCCCCGGCTGCGCGGCCCCGTTCTCGCGGACGCAGGCCCATCATTTCCCGGACTGGGCCGACGGCGGCCCCACCGACATCGACCACCTCGGCGCCGCATGCGGGCGCCACAATCGCTCCGTCGGCCCCCGCCCCGGGCAATGGCAGACGATGATCCTGATCGACGGTCCCCACGCTGGCCGCGTCGCCTGGCGACCCAGCGGCAACACCAGCCGCGGCAGGACAAGACCGCCCGGATGGCGGATCAACCAGATCCACCACGCCGAACTACTCCCGGACCACGAACCCCAGCCGCCGCCCGAACCCAGCGAATCCCGGATCGAGAACTACCTCCACACACTCCTGGCCGCCTGACCGGACACACCGCTGGCGCCGGCGCCTGATCGTGGGGACGATGGACAGCATGGCTCCATCGAACGACTTCGGTCCCGACGACTTCGACCGCTTCGCCCGCGAAGCCGGAGAAGGCTTGCGGAAGCTGCTCCGTCAAGCCCTCGACAATCCTCGGACCACGCTCACATGGGCCGACATCGCGGCCTCTGCCACTCGCCCGCGCACGTCGCCGGAGCCTGAACAGGATGCCGGGATCATCGACGCGGAGCCGGGCGTATGGGCCATCGTGCGCGACGACGGCGGCCCGCGCGTGGAGCGGGTCTTCGCCACCGAACTCGAAGCACTGCGCGCCAACCAGCAGAACACCGATCCCGCGCGATCAGTTCAGTTCCTCGAGTTCGGGGCCGACCTCACGGCCAACTGAGCCGGCTGTCAGATCGTGACGACTCCTCGACCGGTCGCTCCGCCGGCGAGAATGCGGTCGAGTGCCTGCGGCAACTCGTCGAGCCCCACCTCGTAGGTCAGCAGATCCAGATGCTGCGGGCGCAGGTCGGTCTCGAGTCGCTGCCACAGGGCACGCCGGGCGGTGATGCCGAGCTGGACCGAGTCGATGCCGGCCAGGGTCACCCCGCGCAGAATGAAGGGCATCACCGTGGTCGGCAGGTCCGCCCCGCCGGTCAGACCGCTCGCGGCGACAGTACCGCCGTAACGGACAGTACTGAGAACGTAGGCGAGCGTCCTTCCGCCCACACAGTCCACGGCCGACGACCACCGCTGTTTGTCGAGCGGACGGATCCTCGCCTCGGGGTCCTCCGGGAGCCGGCCGATCACCGACGACGCCCCCAACCGGGTGAGCAGGTCCACAGCATCGGGTTTGCCCGACGATGCGACGACCTCGAAACCGAACTTCGAGAGCAGATCCACACTCACCGAACCGACACCGCCGCTGGCGCCAGTGACCAGGATCGGCCCGTCGGAGGGACGATAGCCGCCGTCCAAGATCGCTTTCACACTCATCGCCGCGGTGAATCCCGCAGTGCCGATCGCGGCGGCCTCCCGAGTCGAGAGAGATTCGAGACGAACCACCTGGTCGGCAGGGACCCGCGCGTACTCGGCGTAGCCCCCGTGACGGGCGGTACCGATGTCGTAGCCGTGAGCGACCACGGGGTCGCCCGGCGCGAACTCCGGTGAGGTCGATTCACTCACCGCTCCGGCGATGTCGATGCCCGGAACGATCGGATACTCGCGGACCACGCCTCCGCGTGGCGTGACGGCCAAAGCGTCCTTGTAGTTGATGCTCGAGTACTCGACCTTGATGGTCACCTCGCCCAGAGGGAGGAAGGTGTCGTCGACCGTCTCCGCGGCCAGGCTGATGCCGTCAGCGCTCTCGCGTGCCACCATCGCGGTGAATGTCATCTTCGCTCCTTGGGTGTGGGGTGTGGGGGTTTCGACTCGCTTCGCTCGCTCAACCAGCGGAACTACGAGACTCGCTCAACCAGCGGGACTACGAGACTCGCTCGACTCTGCGGAACTACGAGACTCGCTCGACTCTGCGGGACTACGAGACTCGCTCAAACCAGCGGACCGCTCCGGCCTGCCTCGCCGACCGGTCCGCCCGGGGACGACGAAGGCCGCGTCGCAGGGAAGCGACGCGGCCTTGTCTGTCATGTCCGAGGTCAGACGCCGAGCAGATCGATCACGAAGATCAGGGTCTTGCCCGAGAGCCGGTGTCCGGCGCCCGCCGGACCGTAGGCCAGCTCCGGCGGAACCACCAGTCGGCGTCGACCGCCGACCTTCATTCCGGGAATGCCCTCCTGCCAACCGGGGATCAACGCGTCGAGGGGGAATCGGGCGGACTGCCCGCGGTCCCACGACGAGTCGAACTCCTCGCCGGAGTCGAACTCCACGCCGACGTAGTGCACGTCGACGGTGCCGCCGTGCTGCGCTTCGGGACCGTCACCGATCACCAGGTCGGTGATCTCCAGCGACGTCGGGGCCGGGCCCTCCGGAAAGTCGACTTCGGGCTTGCTCATGGTCAGCGGTCCCCCATCTGGACGTAATCACGTTCGGTGTAACCGGTGTACAGCTGACGCGGACGGCCGATCTTGGTGGTCGGATCGTTGTGCATCTCACGCCAGTGAGCGATCCAGCCGGGCAGCCGGCCGAGAGCGAACAGCACGGTGAACATGCGAGTCGGGAAGCCCATCGCCCGGTAGATGACGCCGGTGTAGAAGTCCACGTTCGGGTAGAGCTTGCGCTCGACGAAGTAGTCGTCGTGCAGCGCGACCTCTTCCAGGCCCTTCGCGATGTCGAGCAGCTCGTCCTCCACACCCAGCGAGGTGAGGATCTGATCGGCGGTCTTCTTCACGATCGCTGCACGCGGGTCGTAGTTCTTGTACACGCGGTGACCGAAGCCCATGAGCTTCACGCCGTCTTCCTTGTTCTTCACCTTGGTCATGAAGGCCTTGGTGTCGCCGCCGGAAGCGCGGATCTCGTCGAGCATCTCCAGCACCGCCTGGTTGGCGCCGCCGTGCAGCGGGCCCCAGAGCGCGTTGATGCCGCCCGAGATGGAGGTGAAGAGGTTGGCCTGCGACGAGCCCACCAGACGCACCGTCGACGTCGAGCAGTTCTGCTCGTGATCGGCGTGCAGGATGAACAGCATGTCGAGGGCCTTGGCGACCTCGGGATCGACCTCGTAGGGCTCGGCCGGGAAGCCGAAGGTCATCCGGAGGAAGTTCTCGACCAGGCTCAGCGAGTTGTCCGGGTACAGGAACGGCTGACCCTGCGACTTCTTGTACGCGTAAGCCGCGATGGTCGGCAGCTTGGCGAGGAGCCGGATCGTGGCCAGCTCCACCTGCTCGGGATCCTTCGGATCGAGCGAGTCCTGGTAGTAGGCGCTCAGCGCGTTGACCGCACTCGAGACCACCGGCATCGGGTGCGCGTTGCGCGGGAAGCCGTCGAAGAACCGCTTGAGGTCCTCGTGCAGGAGGGTGTGCCGCTGGATCTTGGTGGCGAACTCCTCCAACTGCGCGTCAGTCGGCAGCTCACCGTAGATCAGCAGGTAGCTCACCTCGATGAAGGTGGACTTCTCCGCCAGCTGCTCAATCGGGATACCGCGGTACCGCAGGATGCCCGCATCACCGTCGATATAGGTGATCGCGGACTTCGTCGACGCGGTGTTGACGAAGCCCCCGTCGAAGGTCGTCAACCCGGTCTGGGCGAGGAACGGGCCCAGAGCGACGGAATCGCTGCCCTCGGTGGCCTTGAGGATCGGCAGGTCGATCTCGCCACCCGGGTAGGTGAACTTTCCTGTCGCCTGTTCGGTCACGTCATTGTCAACGGACACACAAACCCCTTTGACTCGCGGGTGAGCAGTTGCTGGGTAACAACCTAGTCGTGGTTCGACTGAGACGCCGCATGAGGGTCACCTCGGCGCCCGCGACGCTTGTCGCGTGCTCAGCTTACTCACATGTCGGTACCGTGTTGGAATGCGAGAGCTCCGAGCGGGAAGCGACGCCGTCCTCCTGGACTTCAGCACCGGCCGGGCCCCCGAAGCCGAAGCCGCACACACCGCGCGTGCCCTTCGCGAGGCCCTCGACGAGGGTCGCCTGATGCCGTGCGACATCGTGCCCGGCGCACACACGATCCTCGTGGAGACCCGACCCGGTTCCGGCTTGGACGAGTTGTCGGTACTGCGGGTGGTCCACGACGCACGGCGGTCCTTCACTCCCCCGGACGAGCACTCCCCGACTCCTTCACCGCCGGATCTGGTGATCCCGGTTGTGTACGACGGCGACGATCTCGCCGACGCCGCAGCACTCGCCGGAATGACCGAGAAACAGCTGATCGCAACGCATTCGAGAGGGCTGTGGACCGTGCAGTTCATGGGGTTCGCGCCCGGGTTCGGCTATCTCGTACCCGGCCCCGAGACCAGCGCTCGGGACGCCGACGCCCTCGCTCGAATCACTCGCCGCGGCCAATCGCGGACCGCCGTGCCGACGGGATCGGTCGCCGTCGCCGCCGGCTACAGCGCCGTCTACCCGCGCAGCAGTCCGGGCGGCTGGTTCCTGCTCGGCCGCACCGATCTGCCGATGTGGGACAGCGAGGCCCGTCCGCCGTCACTGCTGACCGCGGGAATGACGGTCCGCTTCGAGCCGACCGAGGCGCCATCGTGACACATCCCACTCCGGCCACTCCGGCACAGCAACCTCAGGCGCGCCTGAGCATCGAGGCTCCGGGCCCGCTCGCCACCGTTCAGGACTTCGGTCGCCCCGGCCTCGCGCATCTCGGCGTACCACGATCCGGCGCCGCCGACCTCCCGTCCCTCGCGCAGGCGAACAGACTCGTCGGGAACCCCGAGGACGCCGCGGCAATCGAGGTGACGCTCGGCGGATGGGCGGCGCGGGCCACGGGCCGGATGCTGATCGCGGTCACCGGCCCGGCGGTCAGCCTCACCGTCGACGGCATCGAAGTCGGCAGCCACAGCGTCGTCGCGGTCCACGACGGCGGCATGATCCGCATCCACACCCCGTCTCGCGGCTGCCGGAACTATCTCGCGGTGCGCGGCGGGTTCGATGTACCGGCGGAACTCGGTTCCCGATCCACCGACACCCTCTCCGGACTGGGCCCGGCCCCCCTGCGCGCCGGCGACGTGCTGACCGTCGGAACTTGCGAGGACGACTGGCCCGCAACCTCGCTCGCACCCGTCGGCAGCATCGCGGACATCGTCGAACTGGTCGCCGCCCCCGGACCGCGCGACGACCGGCTCGTCGACGTCGGAGTTCTCGGGACCGGACGTTGGCGGGTGGCGCCGGCGAGCAACCGCGTCGGAGTCCGCCTGGACCGAGACCCCTCCGACCACTCCGCCCCGCCGCTAGAGCACCGCTCCGACCTGCCGGAAATGCGCAGCGAGGGCGTCCCGCTCGGCGGTGTGCAGATCCCGCCGAGCGGCCAGCCGGTGATCTTCCTCGCCGACCACCCGGTGACCGGCGGATACCCGGTGGTGGCCGTCCTGAACCCGGAGTCGGTCTGGCGGGCAGCGCAGCTGACGGCGGGCGACGAGGTGCGGTTCGTCCTGCGATGAGTCCCGCGCCCCGGGGCCACTGACTGTCGAGATCGTTGACTGTCGAGATCGTTGACTAGCAGTATCGTTGACTAGCGGTGAGACGGATATTAACGTTTGTCTCATGACCCAGGTGGCAGCCCCGTCCGGCAGTGAGCGATTCGGCGACAACGGCCGCGTCCCGGGCGCTCGATCCTCATCCGACATTCCGGCTCCGGGACCCGGCTCGGTCACCTGGCGCTACTTCGGAAGCTGGCGGGGGATGCTGATGGGCCTGTGGTCGGGCTCGATGCAGAACATGCACCCCAAGCTCGCCGCCGGAGTCTGGGATCACTCCGACTTCTTCGGCGAGCGCTGGGAACGCCTCATGCGCTCGCTCTACCCGATCAGCGGCGTCGTCTTCGACCAGACCCCGGAGACGGGCCGCAGCGTGCGCGACTACCACCTCACCATCAAAGGCACCATGGACAACGGCGAGCGCTATCACGCACTCGATCCCGACGTCTTCTACTGGGCGCACGCGACGTTCTGGTACGGGAACATCCGGTGCGCCGAGGCCTTCGGCCCACCGATCTCCGAGGCGGACAAGCGAGCGTTGTTCGAGGAGTCTCGTGGCTGGTACGCCCAGTACGGCGTCAGCATGCGTCCGTGCCCCGACACCTACGAGGAGTTCCTCGAGTACTGGGACCACATGTGCCGGCATGTGCTCCGCGACCATGCCGCAGTGCGCACCGTGTTGGACATCTCGCAGTTGCCGCCTCCGCCCTGGATGCGCGCGTGGATGCCTATGTGGTTGTGGCGCAAGCAGATCCGAGTCATTGGGCGGTTCTTCATGTGGATCACCACCGGTCTGTACGACGAACCGGTCCGCGAGATGATGGAGTTGACGTGGACCCCCGCCGACGAGCGCCGGTTCCGGCTCTTCGGGAAGGCGGTGAACGTGGTGATGGGGCTGCTGCCGCCGCGCTATGAGAGTCATCCCCGCCGCCGGGACGCCGTCGACCGACTGTCGGGCCGTGTCGCGGCCGACGCGCCGCTGCTGGAGAGCCCGCTTCGCAACCTTCCGCCGGAATCAGAACGCGGCAATCCCATCCACTACTGTCCGGTGCACGCCTCGCGCAGGGCCAACTTGCCGTGGCAGAGCAACGACGCGGCCCCGCGTCGGTAGTCGTCGCATCCCGCTCACCGGGTCAGCGCGGCGATGATCGAGTTCCTGCGATCGCTCGACTGAACGTCCCCGGACATCACAGCTAACCCGTCGATACCCGGTACCGATAGAACACCGGCGCGGCCAGCGTCGCGACGACCGTGAAGATCACCACCAGCACACCGCCTCCGGCGAAGGTCGCAGCGGTCCCGGCCGCGGCTGCCGCGGCGCCGTGGGTCACGTCTGCGATGCGCGGGCCGCCCGCGACCACCACGATGAAGACGCCCTGCAGTCGGCCGCGGACGTCGTCGCTGGCCGCCGACTGCAGCATCGTCTGGCGGAAGGCCGCCGACGCCATGTCCGCGGCACCGCCGATCATCAGGGCCAGCACCACGATCGGGAGGACGGGAAGCATGGAGCCGTGGGCGAACACCAACACCCCGCCCGCCACCGCGATCGAGACACCCCAGATCAGCACGCACACCACCACCGCGCGTCCCTGCCGCTGCACCCGCGACACCCAGCCAGACAGGACGCCACCGACCACCGCGCCGAGCGGGATGGCGATGAACAGCAGCGCGAAGGCCACGCCGCCGTCGGACGGTCCACCGAAGCTCTCATGTGCGATCTGCGGGAACAGCGCGCGCGGCATCCCGAAGATCATGGCGATCAGGTCGATGACGAACGACATCAGGAGCACCGGGTGGCCCTTCAGGTACACCAGGCCGTCGACCACCGACTGGAAGCCGGCGGTGGGCCGCGCGGGCGGCGTACCGCCGTCGCCCGCGTCGGGGACGCCGTGCTCCGGCGGCAGCGGGGGCAGGCTCACCACCGCCCACAGGGTCGCGAACAGACAGACGGCGTCGACGAAGTACAGGGTCGAGAAGCCCAGAACCGGGATCAGCGCACCGCCGACCAGGGGTCCGGCGATGGCACCGGCCTGCATCACGGTCATGTTCAGCGAGTTCGCGGCGGGCAGTCGTTCGAGCGGCAGGATACGGGGCAGAACAGCTGTGCGCGTGGGCTGATTGACCGCGAAGAAGGCCTGCTGAAGCGCGAAGATCACCAGCAGGAGCCAGACATTGCCGACTCCGGCCGCCGCCTGTGCCCAGAAGGCCGCGGAGGTGACGATCAGGCCGACAGTGGTGACCATCAGGATGCGACGCCTGTCGAAGGTGTCGGCGAGCGCCCCGCCCCACAACCCGAAGACCACCAGGGGGACGAGGCCGAAGACACCGCTGAGTCCGACGTACGCCGAGCTTCCGGTGATCGCGTACAACTGTGCGGGCACGGCGACGATGGTCAGTTGCGCACCGACCACCGTGATGATGTTGGCGGTCCAGAGCCGGCGGAAGTAGACGTTCTGCAGCGGCCGGGTATCGGCCAGGATTCCACGCGCCATCAGGGCTGGAGCCGCTCCAACCGCCAGCCGTCGGCGGTCCGGACGGCGCAGGCCCGGTTGTGCAACCGGTTGGCGCGCCCCTGCCAGAACTCGACGATCTCCGGCTCCAGGCGGTATCCGCCCCAGCCCGGCGGAACCGGTACCGGCTCCCCCTCGTCCGCACCGCCGAATCGTTCCGCGACCGCCGCCGCGGCCTCCTCCAGTTCCGCACGGGAGCCGATCGGCTGCGACTGCGCCGATGCGAACGCCGACAGCTGCGATCCGCGCGGCCGCGATTCCCAGTAGCGGCGGGTCTCCTCCGAGTCCACCTTCACCACGCGGCCGCGGAAGTGGACCTGGCGCTCCAGCGCGATCCACGGAAACGTCGCCGACGCATGGGGATTGGCAGCGATGGCCCGTCCCTTCTGCGAGTCGTAGCCGGTGAAGAAGACGATGCCCGCTTCGCTGACTCCCTTGCACAGAACGGTGCGCGTCGCCGGACGGCCCTGCGCATCGACGGTTCCCAGCACCATGGCGTTGGGTTCGGGGATGCGCGCGGCGATGGCTTCGGCCAGCCATGTCTCGAAGAGCGATCGCCAGGGCGGGTCCCCGGTCAGCCATGACGGATCGAGATTCGCTCGCACTCCGTCGGCACCCGCCGCCCCGTCACCCGAACCGTCCGCACCCGACCCGTATCCGACTCGCATACTCGGCAGGTCTACCAGCTTCTTCACGCCCTGCATGCTACTTCCGATCACACCACCAGCCGATCCGGCAGTCCGTCGACGCCCGGCACCGGCGCCGGGGCGTCGACTCCGGACACCGCCCGGTAAGCCCGACCGACCAGTTCGATCCCACGCACGAGCGTCTGGGCATCGAGCGTGTACGGGACCCTGATGTGGCCGTCGAAGCCGCCGAGCGGGCCGAACGAGCCGCCGGGGATCAGTCGGACGCCGAGTTCGGCCGCCGCCGCGGCCGTCGCGGTCGCCACCGGGCGGGGCAGCGCCACCCACAGGCAGAGACCGCCCACACCGCGCACCGGCACCGCGCCGGGAAGGTGTCGGCCGATCGCCCGCAACGCGGCCGCGCGTTGGGCGCGGAGCACCGCCCGGCGTGCGGGAAGGAAGGCGTCGAGATTCGCGAGTGCGTACTGAGCCGCGAACTGCTCCACCACCGCTCCCCCGAGATCGGATTCGTAGCGAGCCAGCGCGTAGGCGTCCGGCCTGCCGTCGACGCGGATCCAGCCGACGCGCAGACCCGGCCAGACGGTCTTGCTGGCCGAACCGAGTGTGATGATCTGCGACCTGTGCCTCGGTCCCCGTGCGGAGGGAGCGAAGGCCGCCACCGGCGGCGGCGCACTCACGTCGAGCCCCAACTCCACCATCGTCTCGTCGACGATCACCGGCACCCGGTGACGCGCGGAGATCTCGGCGAGGCGCAGGCGCCCGGCCTCGTCGAGCAGCAGTCCGGTGGGATTGTGGAAATCGGGAATGACGAAGATCAGGCGCGGTTGCTGCAACCGGACCACCGATTCGAGCTGGTCGAGGTCCCAGCCATAGGTGGGATGCAGTCCCACCGTGACCGGCCGGGCACGATGCCGGGCGAGGGCCAGGATGGTCCCGTGATGAGTCGGCTGCTCGAGCAGGACGCGATCACCCGGCGCGACGTGGACGTCGAGCACCAGGCGCAACGCGTGCTGAGCGCCGGAGGTGACGAGGATCTGATCAGGCGTGGTCGGCAGACCGCGCGCGGTGTACCTCTCGGCGATCGTCTCCGCGAGTGCACGCAGGCCATTGGGATACAGCCCGGTTCCGGCGAGGTAGCCCGGCGCGCATTCGAGTGCATGGCGGAATCCGTCGTGAACGATCTGTTCGGGAGCGGTCGGCGCGGCGATGTTGAGCTTGATCATGTCGGCTTCGGCCCCGAGATCGATCGGCTCCGGCGGCACCTGCACCGGCAGGGTGAGCACACTGCGCGCCCCCTGCCGCGACTGCAGATGGCCGCCGTCGCGCAGCGCCGCGTAGGCCGCCGCCACCGTCGTGCGCGAGACGTTCAGCGCCTGCGCGAGGGTGCGTTCACTCGGCAGCGCGGTGCCGACCGGAACACGTCCGTCGAGCACCAGCATCCGCAGCGCGTCCGCAAGCGCCTGATAGCCGGGCCGCGGACCGTCCGGGCGCCAGGCCCCGAGATGTCGTGCCAGTGCAGCCGCACCGATTGCGCCGGTAGGAGTGATCACAAGTCCAGTGTTCCACAACTGGCTATGGATTCAATGGCCAGTTTCGGCCACGGTGGTCTCATGTTCAAGAGACTCCTCGCACTCGCCGTCGGCCTCGTGCTCTACGGCGCTTCGATGGCGATGATCCTGCACGCCGGACTCGGCAACATCCCCTGGGATGTCCTGCATCAGGGAATCGCCGACCAGGTGGGCCTCTCGATCGGCACGGTGTCGATCATCGTCGGTGCGGTGGTCCTGCTCGCATGGCTTCCGCTCCGACAACGGCCCGGCGTGGGCACCGTGGCGAACGTGGTGGTCCTCGGCCTGACCTTCGACGCGGTCTCCCCCTACCTGCCCGACCGCCCCGGGCTCGCGGTCGCGGTCCCCATGATGCTGGGCGGCATCGTCCTCAACGGCTTCGCCACCGCGCTGTACATCGGCGCACGGCTCGGCCCCGGGCCGCGCGACGGCCTGATGACCGGGATCGTTGCGCGGACGGGATGGTCGGTGCGCGTGGTCCGAACCGTCCTGGAAGTCGCAGTGGTGGCGGTCGGGTTCGCTCTCGGCGGCACCCTCGGGGTCGGCACCGTGCTCTACGCGGTGGCAGTCGGTCCGCTCATCCAACTGTTCGCCCGGCTGATGCGCGTCGATCGCGCGGTGGCCGGCGAGACCCGCGTCACGGACGCGGCCCACACCTCTGCCGCAGGTCTGCCCAATTCTTCAGAACCCGCTATTGCCCCAGATCCCGCCGCTCCCAGAGCGCCGCGGCGGCGACCACGAAGGCCGCTGCGGCGAGCGCCGGGATCACGAGCGGCAGCGCCTGGACCGATTGCAGCGGAATCTGGGGAACGTGCGTGAACGGCGACACGTCGCGCACCCACTGCGGCAGGCCGAGCATCCCGCCGAAGGGGCCCAGCAGCCACGAGGCGATGAGGATCGGCCAGCCGACCACGGCGAGCCGTCCCCGGGCGCCGTACAGCAGCACGGCCAGCGACATGGTCGCCGCGGCCGCCGGGACCGAAGCCGCCGCCATCGGGAATGCGACCTCCGCCGTGCTCCCCCATCCCGCGCCGGAGAGTCCGGCGCCGAGGAGGACCGATGCCGGCGCCGCCGCCATCACGATCACCACGGTGACACCGATGACACCCGCCTGGGTCCAGAAGTAGCGTCGCCGGGACACCGGGGTGGCGAGCAGCACCTCGAGGCGACCGCTCACTTCCTCCGACCGCCATTTGGTGAGCAGCGAGACGCCCGCACCCACCGCCGCTACCGCGAGGAACCCGGTCATCGTCGACAGGAAGACCTGTTTCAGTGTGCCCGCCGCTCCGGACGACTCGAGGAAGTCGGTGATCGCCTTGTTGGTACCCGCGAACTGATCCACCTGATCGGTGATGACGCCGACCGTGACGCCGTACACCGCGACGCCGCCGATCCAGGCCGCCGCCGTCGAACGGCTCTGCCGCCACGCGAGAGCCAGCGGCGACCGCAAGTGCGGTCCGGTCGCCGGGCCGGGTCTGGCGGCGAGCAGCCCCGCCCCCAGGTCGCGGCGCCTGCGGACCACCGGAGCCAGCGCGAGACCTGCGACGAACGCCGCGACGGAGGCCAGCGCCGGCCAGAAACTGTTGCCGTCGAAGGGCTCGATCGCCTCGGCCCAGCCGACCGGGTTCGTCCATCTCAACCAGGCCGCGGCGGGCACCGTGTCGGCGACGCCGCGCAGGACGTATCCGGCGAGCACCACGCCGGACGCGGCGAGATTCGCCGAATGGGCCGAGGGGAACACCTCGGCGGCGACCAGCGCCAGGCCGGCGGCGGCCAGACCGGTCGAGGCGTATTGCGCGAACACCGCGAGCAGCGACACCGGGTCCGCGCCGTCGACGGTGAGCAGGCTCGCCGCCATCGCCGCGGACACGACGAGCACGAAACCGACGACGACGCTCACCGCGGCGACGGCGGGAGCCACCGGTCCGACCGACCCGGCCAGGACCAACTCGGTGCGTCCCTCTTCCTCCTCCTTGCGGGTCAGCCGAACCACCGCCATCGCGGCACAGACGCCGAGCGCGGCGATCATGAACAGTCCCGCCCGCCACGACGCCAGCGCCGCCAGAGAGTCGTCTCCGGGAACACTTCCCAAGAGGAACCGGAACGCCGCATTGGTCCCCGCGACCGTCCGCAGGCTCTGCTGCTGAGCGGGATCGCCGGCGAGATTCTGGATCATCGCGGCGGTCGACAGATTGATGGCCGCGAACAGCACCACTGTCACCGGGATGATCAGCCGCTCACGGCGCACGTCCATGCGCGCCAGCAGCGGCCAGCGCGTAGTCGGCGAAGTCATGCCCGCTCCCGGCTGCCGCGGACCGCGTCCTGATCGTCCTGATCGCGGTAGTTCTGCAGGAACAACTCCTCCAGGCTCGGCGGTTCGATCGCCAGCCGGGCGACCCCCGCGGCCGACAGCGCCGCGGTGACGGCGGGGAGGGCATCGTCGTCGACGGTGAAGGTCACGTCCCCGGAAGCCGTCGTGTCGAGATCGTGCACCCCCGGCACCGCGGACAGGTCGCTCGGACCGGGGAGGGTGGCCGTGACCCGCAACCGGCGCAGATGTCGCAGATCCTCGAGCCGGCCCGCCTGCACGGTCTTTCCCGCCCGGATGATCGTGACGGTGTTGCAGAGCTCCTCCACCTCGGAGAGCAGGTGCGACGACATCAGGACGGCCGCCCCGCGTGCGGCGCGCTCGGCAGCGCAGCGCATGAACTCGCGCGCCATCAGCGGGTCGAGCCCGGACGTCGGCTCGTCGAACACCAGCAGATCGGTGTCGGCCGCGAAGGCCGCGACGAGCGCCACTTTCTGCCGGTTCCCTTTCGAGTACGACCGCGCCTTCTTCGTCGGATCGAGTTCGAACCGCTCGATCAGTTCGTCGCGCGCGGGCGTGGCTGCCGGGTCCAGACCCCGCAGCCGCAGCAGGAGGTCGATCGACTCACCACCGCTGAGCTGCGGCCACAGCGTGACGTCGCCGGGCACATAGGCCAGCCGGCGGTGCACGGACACCGCATCGCGATGCGGGTCGGCACCGAAAAGCCGGACCTGTCCGCCGTCGTGGCGGAGCATGCCGAGCAGGATGCGGATGGTAGTAGATTTACCCGCGCCGTTCGGCCCCAGGAATCCGGCGATCTCGCCGGTCTCGACACTCAGGTCGAGCCCGTCGAGCGCGGTGAATCTGCCGAAGTTCTTCCGCAGAGCTCGTACATCGATCACCTTCGACGTGTCCATTTCCTCACTTTCGACGAAACAGCGAAACGGTGTCCAGAGTCATCCTGCTCTTGCACGGCGCCCGCTGCTGCGCAATGCCGTGCTGGGCTGTCTTAGAATCGTCGTCATGACCGATACCGCGATCACGCTGCCCGCCGAACTCCTTCCCGCAGACGGCCGTTTCGGCTGCGGCCCGTCCAAGGTCCGCCCCGAGCAGCTGCAATCGCTGGTCGACACCGGCGCTTCGGTCTTCGGCACCAGCCACCGTCAGGCACCGGTCAAGAACGTCGTCGGCGCGGTCCGCGAGGGTCTGGCACAGCTGTTCTCGCTGCCGGAGGGCTACGAAGTCGTCCTCTCCAACGGCGGCACCACCGCGTTCTGGGACGCCGCGGCATTCGGCCTGATCCGCGAGCGCGCCCTCAATCTCACCTACGGCGAGTTCTCCTCCAAGTTCGCCACCGTGTCCAAGAAGGCCCCGTTCCTTCAGGATCCGAAGGTCGTCTCGACCGATCCCGGAACCGCACCCGACCCGGCTGCGCTGACCGCCGACGACGTCGAAGGCGTCGACCTCATCGGCTGGGCGCAGAACGAGACCTCCACCGGCGTCGCGGTTCCCGTGGTCCGCCCGGCCGCCGCAGGCGATGCCCTGATCGCCATCGACGCCACCTCGGGTGCGGGCGGGCTGCCGGTCGACATCGCGCAGACCGACGTCTACTACTTCGCGCCGCAGAAGAGCTTCGCCTCCGACGGCGGGCTCTGGATCGCGATCATGAGCCCGGCCGCACTGGCTCGCATCGAGGAGATCAAGGAGTCGGGCCGCTGGTGCCCCGAGTTCCTGTCTCTGCCGACGGCGGTCGACAACAGCTCCAAGAACCAGACCTACAACACGCCCGCGCTCGGTTCGCTGCTGCTGCTGAAGAACCAGATCGAGTGGATGAACGACAACGGCGGTCTGGACTTCTGCACCGGCCGCACCGCCGACTCCAGCTCGCGGCTCTACAGCTGGGCCGAGGCCAGCGAGTTCGCGACTCCGTTCGCCGACGAGGCGCACCGCAGCCAGGTGGTCGGCACCATCGACTTCGCGGACTCGGTGGACGCCGCGGCCGTCGCCAAGACGCTGCGTGCCAACGGGGTCGTCGACACCGAGCCCTACCGCAAGCTCGGCCGCAACCAGCTGCGCATCGGCATGTTCCCGGCGATCGACCCCGAGGACGTCACCAAGTTGACCCAGTGCATCGACTACATCGTCGAGCGCCTCTGACCCGGATCGCAGATCTGATCTTCACAGAAGGGCCGCGTGTCCTCTCGCGCTCCGGCACAGAAATTCACTAGTGTTGAGTGCGGTATCCGCGTACCTGGTGACCGGAGGAGGAGTCGATGCGTGAACTGCACGCCGATCGCGCCGACTCAGACGGTGCGTTCATCGTCGTGATGGACCTCGACTCCGGCGAAGAGTTTCAGATCCCGATCGACAGCACGTTGCGCGCGCTCGTCCACCCGCCGGAATCGGTTGAGGCGGATGTCCCCGCCCAGTGCGAGTGCGCGTCGACCGACGCCGCCCGGCCCGAGTCGACCCCCTCCGGGCCCGCTCAGCCGGTGGCCGACCAGCCGACCGATGCGCAGGCGACGTTGTCGCTGACGCCCCGGGAGATCCAGGCTCGCGTCCGCTCCGGTGCCAGCGTCGAAGAACTCGCCGCCGCCACCGGGGTCGGAGTCGAGAAGATCAATCGGTTCGCGCATCCGGTGATCCTGGAACGGAGCCGGGCCGCGGAACTCGCGCGCGCCTCGCATCCGATGGGGGTGGACGGTCCCGTCGCAGGCACACTCGGCGAGATGGTGGCCGAATGCCTTGTGCTGCGCGGACATTCACCACAGAACGCCGAATGGGACGCGTGGCGCACGGAGTCGGGTCAGTGGGTGGTCCAGGTGTCGCCGGAACCGGGCTCGGACCTCTTCGCACACTGGCGCTTCGTGCCCGGATCGCACGGCGGGACCACCGACCCGATGGACGATCTGGCCGTCGAGCTGACCGAACCGGAGCTGGCGCGCAGCAGCCGCAGGCCCACAGTGCAGGCGGTACCGAAGCCTCCGGCCCACGAGGTGGCGCCCGACGGGCACGAATACGTCACGGTGGATGCCAACGACCTCACCGGACGGCAGAGTCACCGACGGGACCCGTTCGGAGAGGTCCTCGATCTGCGGTACGACGACGAGCGTCGAGTGGAGGCATCGACGCCGCAGGAGGAGAGGGAGTCGACGGCACCGCGGCACCGCGGCAAGCGTGCGACACCCACCGTGCCGGCGTGGGAGGACGTACTGCTCGGCGTCCGAAGCCACCCGAACGACTGATGCGACTTGGAGACTCGGTGCTGCCGAACATATCTGCCCTCTGGTTCATCGCCTGCCCCGATCCGGCGGCGGAGTTGGCCGGCGGCGTGTACATCGATCCGGAGAAGACGGCGGACTTCATCGAGAAGGCCTTCGCCGACACCGAGATCACGCCCATCGGAACCTCCGATCTCGCGGCTGCCGTCGACGGCGCCGACAACCGGGTGTTCGCCGCGCACTTCGGCCGCCTGGCGGTGCTCGCGGGCGCCAGCCTTCGCACCACCGACCCCGACGAGCTGACCTCCTATCTCGAGGATCTCGGTGTCGGCCAGACCTGGGCTCTCGTCTCGCTCGACCCCGACACTGACACCGGATGTGTGGCCCGCTGGCAGGAC
This sequence comes from Gordonia cholesterolivorans, assembly GCF_039531975.1. Lineage (NCBI taxonomy): Bacteria > Bacillati > Actinomycetota > Actinomycetes > Mycobacteriales > Gordoniaceae > Gordonia > Gordonia cholesterolivorans. The sequence continues at coordinate 205,643 of NZ_BAAARB010000001.1, forward strand.
GGTGAACTGCAGCGCGCCTTCGTCGGCACGCCGACGGTGATCCGCACCGACGTGGGACTGCCGTATCCGTTCGAAGGGCCGTTCTGGGCGGGCGATCACCCGCAGGCCGCCGCCGAACACGACCCGCTCGCGCTGCCCTTCCATCCCGGCGAACTCGCGGACGCCGCGCACGGCGCCTGGTTCGGCTTCAGTTTCCACGGCGACACATCGTCGGCCGTCGACCCCGCGCGCATCCCCGTCACCGTCTACCGCGTCGGGCCCGACGACGGATTCGACAACGTGATCGAATCATCGGTGCCCCTCCGCGCGGACGCCCCGACCGAGCCGCATCACGCGCACGCCGCTCCGGAGGGGTCGACCGAGGAGACCGAGCCGATCCAGCGGATTCCCGCGCCGGTCGCGACCCCGAAGCCGCAGTCGGAGCAGCAGCCGGACTCCCCGCCCGCGCGCACTCCCGGACCGATCTCCCGCTATTTCGGCTTCCGCGGTCGTCTGTGACGGTCTTCGACGCCGGTTGAGCGAATACCGGCCCTCCCAGGCTGGTTGAGCGAGCGCAGCCCCCGCCGCTGGTTGAGCGAGCGCAGCCCCCGCCGCTGGTTGAGCGAGCGAAGCGAGTCGAAACCGCGTGGGGTTTGGTTTCGACTCGCTGCGCTCGCTCAACCAGCCTGGGAGGGAACCGACACACGTTGGTTTCGACTCGCTGCGCTCGCTCAACCAGCCTGGGAGGGTTTCGACTCGCTGCGCTCGCTCAACCGGCGGGGGGAACACCATCGGCACAGATCAGCGGGCGCGCTCGTAGAAGGCCACCGCCGCCGCGGTCGCGACGTTCAGCGAATCGGTGCCCCGGCTCATCGGGATCCGCGCGCGGACGTCGCAGCGGCGCATCGTGTGTTCGGCCAGGCCGGGGCCCTCGGCCCCGACCAGGAAGGCCACCTTGCCGTCGGTGACCGCCTCGGCGAGGGGGACGCTGCCCTCGCCGGGAGTCAGTGCCACCGTGGTGAATCCGGCCGACCGCAGCAGGTCCAGGTCGGCCGGCCACGCCTGCGAGCGAGCGAAGGGCACGAGAAGCGCATGCCCCATCGACACGCGCACGCACCGTCGGTACAGGGGGTCGGCGCACCCGGTCCCGAAGATCACTGCGTCCACGCCGAGGCCCGCGGCGTTGCGGAAGATGCTGCCGATGTTCTCGTGATCGTTGACGCCCTCCAGGACGGCGACGGTGCGCGCGTTCTCGATCACCTCGGGAACCGAGAGTTCGACGGGCCGCCGGGCCGCGGCGAGGACGCCGCGATTGAGGTGGAAGCCGATCACCTCGGCCATCACCTCGGCGCTCGCACGGTAGAAGGGCACCCCGGCCAGTGCCGGGTTTTCGAGGTCCGATGCCAGTTCGTCGAGCCGGCGGTCGACGCCGAAGAAGGCGTGCGGAGAGAACCTCGAGGCGATCATCCGCTGCGCCACCAGCACTCCCTCCGCGATCACAAGCCCCTTCCCCACCCGGCCGCCGGGCAGCGCGGGTACATCCGGGCGGCGGTCCACCGAGTTGAGGTCCCGGAAGTCGTCGATCCGCGGATCGGACGGGTCGACGATGTCGATGACGTCCACGGCGAGGTGGTCGGTCGGCCGGACTGCGTCTGTCGAGGTCACCAGTCAACGGTGCCACATCGTGGCCGGTCAGCGGCGCTCTGCACCGGCGTCGGTGAGCTTTGGCACACTGGACGGGTGAACAATTCGTCGTCTGACGCTGCCGATCCGCTCTCGCTCGAACGCCCCAGGGGCACCGACTGGCCGGAGATCCTCGAGATCGACGCCCGTGCGTTCGCCCTGCCGAAGCCGCTGCCCGCCGACGAGATGATCGAGTTCCGCAACCGGGCGGGTGAGGGCGACACCGTCATCATCCGCGACACCGGCTCGGACGGACGTCCGATCGTCGCCGTCTCGTTGTACTTCCCCGTGCCGCTCACCGTCCCCGGCGGCGAGTCGGCCACCACGGCCGGACTGTCGTGGGTCTCGGTGTCGGCCACCCATCGGCGCCGCGGTCTGCTGCGGCGGATGATCACCGAGCAGTACCGGACCTGGCGTGAACGCGAGTTCCCCCTCGCCACGCTCACCGCGTCGGAGGGCGGCATCTACGAACGCTTCGGTTTCGGGCCCGCGATCTTCTCTCATCGCGTCCGCGTGACTCCCGCGTCCGCGCAGTTCCGCACTCCCCCGCCGGCCGATTCCCGGGTCCGCTACGGCAACAGCGAGCAGGTGGTCCGGCACGTCCCCGAGGTCCATCGCCGCTGGGCCGCGGGGCGCAACGGCGCGATCACCCGCCCGGAGACCTGGTGGCCGTCGATCATCGCCGACCGCGCCTTCCGCCGGAACTCGCAGACCAGCGGCCTGCACTACCTACTGCACGCCGACGGCTATGCGGCGTACCGGATCGATGCCCGCGACAAGACCGCGATCGTCGAGGACTTCGTCGCCGCCACGCCGGAGGCACACACCGACCTGTGGCGCGTCCTGTCGAGCCTGGACCTGGTCTCGGCCGTTACGGCGTCGATCCCGGTCGACGACCCGCTGCCGCACAAGCTGGTGAACGCGCGAGCCCTCGAGGTGCAGGGACGGGCCGATGAGCTGTGGGTGTCGATCCTCGACGTCGTCGCCGCCCTGGAACTGCGCACCTACGGCGCAGACGGCGACCTGGTCCTGGACGTGACCGATGGTTTCGGCGACCGTGCGGGACGCTACCGGCTGACGGTCGCCGATGCCCGTGCGACGGTGACGCGCACCGACGACGCCCCGCAGGCCGGCATCGACATCGCCACGCTCTCGAGCGTCTACCTCGGGGGTGTCGGCGTCCGCGAGATGGCCGCCGCCGGACGGATCGACGCGGATCCGGAGGTCGTAGCGCAGCTGGCGGCGATGTTCGCCGTCGACGAGGCGCCCTTCGCGGGCACGTTCTTCTGACGCGTCAGCCCGAGATCAGATCGGAGATCGGCCCTCTCGCGAAGTAGAGCAGGAACAGGACCGCCACCACGTACAGCAGCGGATGCATCCGGCGCCACTGTCCCCGCGCCGCTCCGAGCACCACCCAGCTGATGAAGCCGACGCCGATGCCGTTGGCGATCGAGTAGGTGAACGGCATGGTGACGATGGTCAGAAAGGCCGGGAGCGCGAGCTCGAACCGGGTGAAATCGATGTCCCTGATCTGGCCCATCATCATCGCGCCGACGACCACCAGCACGGGTGCGACAGCTTCCATCGGCACCACGCTGTACAGCGGGGTGAAGAACATCGCCGCCAGGAAGAGCACACCGGTCACGATGTTCGCGAATCCCGTGCGCGCGCCCTCGGCGATGCCCGCCGACGACTCGACCAGCACGGTGTTCGACGACGCGGACGACGCGCCGCCGACGATGGCGCCCGTACCCTCGATCATCAGCGCCCGTCCGATGCCCGGGAGATTGCCGTCCTTGTCCGCGAGACCGCCCTCCTTGCCGAGACCGGTCATCGTGCCCATCGCGTCGAAGAAGTTCGACAGCAGCAGGGTGAACAGGAAGACGCAGGCGATCAGAACGCTGACATCGTCGAACTGTCCGGTGAACGCGCCGAACAGGTCCACATCGCCCACGAGGGACAGGTCCGGCAGTCCGCCGATGCCGCTCGGGAGTTTGGGAACGTTCATCGCCCAGCCCCCGTGGCCTTCGGACGCCGGGCCGAGATGCATCACGGCCTCGACGATGATCGAGACCACGGTCATCACGATGATCCCGAGCAGCAGTCCGCCGGGCACCTTCCGCACCACCAGGACCGCCATCAGCAGGACGCCGACGACGAAGACGACCGTCGGCACGGTGCCGATCGACCCGTCGTGCCCCAGCTGGACCGGCGGGGCGCCGGCAGCCTCCGGCCGGGTCACGAAGCCGGCGTTGATGAAACCGATGAAGGCGATGAATGCGCCGATGCCCGCAGCGATCGCCGATTTGAGTTCGGCCGGCACGGCGTTGAAGACGGCGGTCCGGACACCGGTGAGGCCGAGCAGCACGATGATGACACCGTCGATCACCACCAGGCCCATCGCCGCCGGCCAACTCATCTGCGGCGCGATGGTCACCGCCAGCAGGCTGCTGATCCCGATGCCGGCCGCCAGGCCGAACGGATAGTTGGCGACCAGGCCGAATACGATGGACATCACACCCGCGGCCAGTGCCACCACGGCGGCCACCTGAAGCATCGGGAGCACGTTGCCGAGGGAGTCGGCGTTGATCGGTTTCCCGGGGACACCGCCGATGATGATCGGCGTCAGGACGACGATGTACGCCATCGTGAAGAACGTGACCAGTCCGCCGCGCACTTCCCGGGCCACCGTCGAACCGCGCTCGCGGATCTTGAAGTACCGATCCAGCACGGACTGCGACGTCTTCGCCGTGTCGGTGCCGTTCGCCTCCTGCGGTTCGTTGTCGGCCGGATCGGTCATCGGCGGGCCTCTCAGTGTCGGGCATTCAATGGACCGGATAATTGTTGCGCATGCGCCGCGCGCGAACCACCACGGGCGGGAAAGCTAGTCTGAACCCATGTCAGACGAGTCCGAGATCCCGCAACTCCCGGCCAGGCTCAGGGCACCCGAACCGGTCATCGTGGCCGGGATGCTGATCTGGACGGTGGCCACGTTGGTGGTGTGGCTCGGCGGTGTTGGTCCCGACAGCGCGCTGCCGGTGTGCCTGGTCGGGCTCGGCGTCGGTGTGCTCGGCACCGGCGTGGTACTCCTCCAGAAGGCCGCCGTGCGGCGCGGTTCCCGCGGCGCTCAGGAAGGGCTCGACGTGCGCTGATCCCTGGCGTTCTTCACCTGCTGATCGTGCTGGGCCTGTTGGGCCACCGAATTCGTCACCCGCTTGGTTCCCACCCGCAGCAGGGCGGGTCGCCGGACCAGTTGCGCATGGGCCACGAGACAGACGAGCAGCCATATCAGTCCGAACAACCAGCCGAAGACGACGTCGGAGGTCCAGTGGACGCCGAGGTACACCCGGCTGAGACCGATCACCGCGATCAGCGCGGGAATCCACAGCAGGATCAGCGGTCGCGCCCGCACGCGCGGATACAGCCGGTACAGGATGACGGCGGAGAGCCCGTACACGACGGTGCTGAGCATCGCGTGCCCAGAGGGGAACGACGCTCCCCCGACGTCGATGAGCCGGTCGGTGACCGGTGGTCTGGGTCTGGCGAACAAGAGCTTGAGCAGCACCATCAGCACGTAGCCGCTCAGGCTGCCGACCACGATGAGTGCCGAGAGGTCGATGCGGTTGCCCACCCACGCGAGCACCAGCACCCCGATGACCACCAGGACCACCGTCAGGGTGTCACCGAGGACGGTCAGGAACTGCATCACCGAGGTCAGCGGTTCGTGCCGGGAGTGCACCACCCAGTCGGTGATGCGTTCGTCGATCGGGAACTGCTGCACTACTGCCTCGCTGGTGTCTCTGGAGGGAACTCATCGTTCGCGGCTCGCCGCTCACGGTACTGGCTCATCGTCCGCCCGCTCCCGACATCGGCTCAGATGCACCGTCCCGTCGTCGTCCACCCACAGGGGCACGCGACGCCGTTCGTCGGTCTCACCGGTCACCGTGACGTGGAGATCGTCGTGGAGCCGCACGCGGTGGGGCGCGGGCAGTCCGGCAGCCGCGGACAGCCGGACGGCGTCGGCGGAGTCGGGTCCGACGGACTCGCCGCCCTGGTCCGGGATCACCCGGTAGGCCTCGGCCGCGGTAGGTGCATCGAGGAGATCGGCCAGCAGAGCGGCTGAATCGGCGTCGGGCGGGATCGCAGGCAGGACGGCGCGACCGGCGGGCACCACGATCGTCCACCACGGCGCCCCGACCACCACGGGATCGTCGGAGACTTCGCCGGAGACCGTCCGGGCGCCTCGGGGCGGTTCGACGTCGTCGACCGCGAACGTCCCGGACCGCACGGCACTGACCAGCGCGGCATGGGCACGGACTGCGACGCCGGGTGCGACCGTCCGTGCCGGATCGGCGAGCCTTGCCAGCCAGTCGGCCGCGTCGTCGGCGTCGTCCGGCTCACCGGCGGCGAGAAGTCCGGCGGCCGCCGCGGGCACCTCGACGGGGTCGAACAGCCCGCGCAGCGACGTCTCGTCGACCGATCGGAGACCCCGTAGCGCCGTGCCGTCGATCTCGGCGTATCGGCGCAGCCACCACCGCGTGTACCCGCCGGTCAGCGCGGACGCGGTGTCGGGGTCGTCGGCCAGCAGCGCGAGAGCGGCCGGCCACTGCCGAGAGTCGACGAGGTCCAGGTCGCGAACGGCGATCAGTTCTTCGGGCGGCACCTCGTGCTCCTCCCACCATCGCTCCTCGTCGGGCAGGTCGTGATCCGGCGCGACGGGCGCGTCGTCGCGCACGAGCGTGAATCCCCATCCGACGCCGAGTCGGCGCAGAGCCGTCGGCCCGTACGTCTCGACCACCGAATCGGCGACGGTTCCGAACGGAGAGTCGTCGACCAGCACCCGCGCCAGCGGGCTGTCGGGCAGCAGGAGTTCGTCCGCCGGCCACCGCTCGCCGTCGGCTCCGAGCAGTTCCAGACCGCCGAGTTCGGCCGGCGCGCGACCGGCGTCGGGCAGTCCGAGGATCCTGAGCACCACGTCGGTCACGGCGTCCGGGTCGGCAGCGGGGTCGTCGGAATCGGGGCCGGCGTCGAGCTCCGCAATCAGCTCGGGCAGCGCCAGCGCCGCCGCGGGCGAGATGCGCGTGAGTCCGAGGCGGTCCAGGAGCGGGTCGTAGGCGGCGGGATCGACGGTCGGCACCCAGCTCGGGACGGGCGGATCGTCGAGCCCGTCCAGCCCCTCGATGAGAAAGAGCCCGCGGCACCCGACGTTCATGCGGCCGTCGGCGCGCGGAACCGGCAGCGTTCCCAGTTCCTCGGCGGTCCGTGCGTCCGGGACCATCGGCGCCAGCGCCGCGTAGAGCCGCGACCACCATGCGGTGTCCTCGCCGCCGGCACCGGACAGCAGCTCGGCCAGATCGGCCAGGCCGAGGCGCCGAGCGCCCAACCCCACCAGCAGCGACGCCGTCACCCGGTCACTGACATCCGGATGCGCCAACGGTTCGAGAACGTCGCCGAGCAGCGCCGCGAGGTCGGCCGTCAGGCCCGGGAGCACCCATGCCCGTTCGGGCGAGAGCGCCTCCCCGGTGGCAGACTGCAGCCACCGGGCAGTGCGCAGCCGGTCCCGGACCGCCTCCCGGAGCACCGCGTCCACCCGGCCCGATGCGAGCGCCGGCGGGGGAATCACCGCTTGCTTCTGGTCGTCGGGAACCAGTGCCGCGAGTTCGGGATAACCCGCGGCCGCCGCCTCGACGTCGGCGTCGGGATGCAGTTCCCGGCGATCGGGTGTCAACGGCAGGTCGGCGATCACGCGCGCGGGAAGGGTCAGTTCGATATCCGTGGCTGTGGGGCTGCGCAGCGCGTCGCCCGACAGCGGCCGTATCCGTCCGTCCCGGATCGGCACCAGCCATCGGGCGGTGTCGGCTCGCGCGATCAGCCAGCGCCGGTGCTCGGTGCCGTCGCGGGTGATGACGACGGTGTCGCCGTCGGCCCGACGCTCGTAACTCCGCCCGGCGACGTCGATCCGCGCGAGCGCCTCCAGTTCGAGCAGGAGGTCGGGCGCCTGGTGCTGCGCCGCCGACACGATCGCGGCCGCGGCCTCCTCGTCGGCCGTCTCCAGCACCACCTCGGTGTCGAATCCCGCAGCGGGCTGGGCCGCCGAGGGCCAGGCCAGTCGCTGCGCGGGGACCCGATCGAGATCCAGCTCCGAATCGGGATCGTCGATCAGCGCGCGGATCTGTCCGCGAGTCCGATCGGCGTCGAACTCGATCGATCCGCTGCGTGAGGCGAGGGTGACGCGCGCGGCGAGCGAGGTGGCACGGAAACCCATGCCGAAGCGGCCGACGGTGGTCCCGCCGTGGATCAGCGGGCTCTTCGGCGACACGCGCAGCGCCGTGAGCGACCGGACTCCGGCGGCCGTCAGCGGCGCACCGGTGTTCGCGACGTGGACGGTGGCGCCGTCGGCCCACACCGCCACCCGGCCGTCGATGCCGGCCAGGCTCGCCGCGTCGGCCGCATTGGCCGCGAGCTCGGTGAAGAGGCGGTCGCGGTAACCGATCTCGAGAAGTTCCGCCTCGGCCGCAGCGTCCTCGGCCAGACGGGTGGGCGACGACAGCCAGCCCTGCAGGGTGCTCCGGCGCAGGTCCGCGGTCCCGAACGGATCCGCGGGATCAGTCTCCGGCCGGGGCATCGCTCGCCGGAACGGCCGGCAGCGTCACGACCTCGACGGCACCGTCGTCGAAGGCGTCGTAGGCCGGGCTGCCATTGCCCGGTGCGGGCCGTACGTCCGAATGCGCGCCGCAACCGTACTCCGCGGAGACCGCGCGGCCGTCGGCGGACAGCTCGTTGGCGCAGACGCCGAAGGCGCCGTGGAGCGCTCCGGCGAGGGGCAGGTAGAAACCACAGGTCCCGCACGAGTGCCGGGCGTTGCGGGCCATCGCCGAATCGGGACCGAATTCGCCGTCGTACCAGCGCTGGGCGGCGTCGGCGCGGCCCTCGAAGGAGAGCAGGCGCTTGCGTCCGAGGCCGATCTCCGCCGAGACCTGCCCCACCTGATCCCGGTCGATGGGATCGACGTCGAGGGTGTCGATCTGCCCGGGGACCAGCCGCGGATCGTCGGCGGGCGCGGCAAGCAGATCGCCGGGACCGAGATCGCCCGGCGCGACGCGATCCACCCAGGGAACCCATTCGGGGGCGAGCAGAGCGCCGTCGCCGGGGAGCAGGACGGTCTCGCTGACCGTCAGTTCCCTCGACTCGGGCGCACCCGCGACGACGACGCACCACTGCCAACCCCGGTAGCCGGGGACTTCGGCGGCGAAGTAGTGGGTGGCGGCGTACTCGCCCTCCGAGCGCGCCCCCAGATGCTCACCAGGCGTTTCGCCGTCGGCGATCAATGCTTCGCGCGCGAAGGCGACAGCATCCACCAGGGCGCCGTTCTCGAATGCAACACTCACCCTTCCAGTGTGCAATAGCGGCCCGGGTAATGCACGTCAGGCACCTTTCGCAGACGATTCGCGGGATCGGCGAGGCACACACGAAGCGTCGGGCGCCGCCTGTTCCCAGCCTTGTCCGCGTCATAGGGAACAATTGATGACGTGAATCCTCGTCAACCCGGTGACAACCGCCCCCACGGCGGTGACCGGCAGCAGTCTCCGCGGTCTCCGCGGCGGCCGGCGCCGCATCCCGGCCAGGCGAACTACCCGGCCGACCCGCGACCGCGCGTGCCCACCCGACCGTTCGAGTCCCGCGAACGTCCGGCCAGCGAGGGCTATCTGCCTCCGCGCACCCGGAACCCGCATCTGCCCCCGCTCGACCCGCAGACCGAACCCGTCGACCAGCCGACCACCCGGATCAAGCCGGAGGCCGGCGCGCAGGACCGTCGCCGCGGCACCGAATACGTTCCACCCGAGAAGGTCACGGTGGTCCGGGTCTTCGCGCGGCGGTCGAAGTACTTCACCGCCCGCGGCGTGAACATGGTGCATCGCGCGGCGACGGCCGACGGCGCCGACCGGTCCGGACTCACCGCGCTCACGCTGCCGGTGATCGCCAACAGCGCCGTCGACGCCGCGATGGCGGTCGCGCTGGCGAACACGCTGTTCTTCGCCGCGGCCACCGGCGAATCGAAGGTCAACGTCGGCCTGTACCTGGCTTTGACGATCGCACCGTTCGCGCTCATCGCACCGCTGATCGGGCCGCTTCTGGACCGGCTGCAGAACGGGCGGCGAATCGCGATGGCCGCGACCTTCGGCCTCCGCGCGGTCCTCGGGTTGCTCATCATCGTGAACTCCTCGTGGGACTCCTCATCCGGGCAGCTCACGTACAAGCCGTGGGTGCTCTATCCGTGCGCACTCGGGCTCATGGTCCTGTCGAAATCGTTCGGGGTGCTCAAATCGGCCGTGGCACCGCGCGTGCTGCCGCCCTCGATCGATCTGCCCCGCGTCAACTCCCGGCTCACCACGTTCGGCCTGATCGGCGGCACCATCGTCGGCGGCGGCATCGCGGGCGCGCTCGAGATGGTGCTCGGCAAGTTCCTCCCCTTCCACGTTCCGGGCGCGATGATCTGGCTGGTGCTGGTCGCAGCGATGGGCGGCTACTACTGCATGAAGATCCCGTCGTGGGTGGAGGTGACCGAGGGCGAGGTCCCGACGACGATCACCTACCGCGGCAGTCCGGACGCCGAGGCCCCCACCGAGCGGGCCCACAAGCCGAGCCTCTCGAAGCGGTTGGCGGCCAAGATGCGCCAGCCGCTGGGCCGTTCGGTGGTGACCGGACTGTGGGGCAACGGAACCATCCGCATCCTGACCGGGTTTCTCACCCTGTACATCGCCTTCTACGCCAAGGCGCAGGACCACCTGGGTTCCGGCTGGGCGCAGCTGATGATGCTGGGTGCGGTGGGTGCCGCCGCCGGCGTCGGCAACGCCGTCGGAAACGGCCTCGGCACGCGGATCGAGCTGCGCAATCCCACCGCGATCGTCGTGTGGTCCACCGCGGCCACATTCGTCGGATGTCTGCTGGCCGCGGTCTTCAACTCGCTGATCTTCGTCGTCGTCGCAGGCTTCATCGGCTCGGCGACCAGCGCCATCGCGAAGGTCTGCATGGACTCGAGCATCCAGGACGATCTACCGGAGGAGTCCCGGGCGTCCGCATTCGGCCGGTCGGAGACGGTGCTCCAACTCTGCTGGGTCTTCGGCGCCACCCTGGGTGTGCTCCTGCCCACCGAGCTGTGGATCGGCTTCACCGTGGTCACCGTGTTCGTCGGCATCGGTCTCGTCCAGACCTTCCTGACCAGCCGCGGTTCCACGATGGTGCCGGGCTTCGGCGGCCGCCGCCCCGATCACGCGGCCCCGACGATGCCGATCGAAGTGCCCGACCATCTGCGCGCACCGCGCTGAGCCGCGGCCGACACGCCCCTGATCGGGCCCGCACATCCCCCAGCCCCCCGCCCCCTAACCGAAGGACGTATTCGACGTGTTGCAACCGGGAGACAAGAAGGCCCTCGCGATCATCGGAGCCGTGGTGGTCGCGGCCCTGGTGATCATCGCCGGCGCCACCACGCTGCTCGTCCGGGGACACGAGAAGCCGCTGCCGACCATCTCGTTCCAGGCCGGCGACCACCTGACCCGGGCCGAACCGTCGTACTGGTGCTCGGTGAAGATGGACGACTGCCGACTCGTCGACCGGAACGGCAAGTTCAAGCTCCGCACCTACGACCACCCGGTCGCCATCGGCGAGCGGGTGACCCTGAGCGTTCCGAAGGAGATCTCAGACGGGCCGTGGACGCTCATCGCCGAATACGCGACACCACGGGGCATCGCACGCGTGATGTGGCTGCACCTGCCGGGCACCACTTTCACGCAGATCCTGCATAGCGAACCCGATCGGGTGCTGATGGGCGTGGAGGTGTCGTCGATCTCGGCGTACCGGGAGAAGACCCCCGGCCAGGACAACGACTCGCTCGACGTCGACCTGTCGATCCGCGGCACCTTCTCGATCCGGACTCTGCCGGTCGACTTCCGCATTCCGAACACCGCGACGCTGCCCGACCAGCGCGGCTAGCTCGGCCGGACGGACGCCCGCCTCAGCGGTCGAGTTCGCGTGTGACGCCGCGGACGACCTCCGAGATCCGCTGGGCGGTCTTCCGGTCGGGATAGCGGCCGTTGCGCAGATCCGGCTGCACCTTGCCTTCGAGCAAGGTGATGAGATCGGCGATGAGCCCGTGCAGTTCGTCGGGCGAGAGACGCTTCGCGTCCCGCTCGCGGCGTGCCGCCTCGCGCGTGTTGCGCGCGACACTGGGCGCCGGTTCGAGGACCGTGACACGCAGCGCCTGCGGGCCGCGGCGTCCCGCCGCCATGTCGAACTCCACCTTCTGTCCGACCTTCAGCTCCGAGACGTCCGAGGGCAGCGCGTTGGCCCGGACGTACACATCCTCGCCGTCGGTCTGCGACAGGAACCCGAAGCCCTTCGCGGAGTCGTACCACTTCACCCGGCCGGTCGGCACAGTGCTCACCTTCACAACTGATCTGGTCTGCCACAGACAAAAGCGCCTTGGCCCGATGGCAGTCCGAGCGGAGGCGCGCTGCAACAGATTCTAGCGTTCGGGCTACCGTTGACGCCATGCAGACCCAGAAGTCCTCACGCCTGCTCGGGGTCGCCGTCGTCATGTTCGGCATCGGGATGATCGCGAGCATCGCCCTGCTGTTCCCGGCGGTCCGGGACACCGGGACGGCCGTCGTCACGACCGTCTACGTTCTGGCCATGGGCGCACCGCTGGGATTGCTGCTCGGGATCGTGTTCGCCCTGCTGTCCGGCCGGCGCAGCCGGTGAACCGCATCGACCCGGACCGGCCGCTGCGGCCCGTCAGCGACGAGACCGAACTCAAACGAGCTTTCAGTTGCTTCCCGTCCGGCGTGGTGGCCGTGTGTCGCACAGGCGACGATCCCGGGGGCGACCCGATCGGGATGTCCGCCAGCGCCTTCACCACCGTCTCGCTCGATCCGCCGCTGGTGTCGGTGTGCGTCCGCAACGGCTCCACCACCTGGCCCGCACTGAGGGGCGGCACCGTCGGCGTGAGTGTCTTCGCCGCGCACCAGGGCGAAGTCTGCCGCAGGCTCGCGGGGCCGCCGGAGGACCGGTTCACCGGGGTACGCCCCATCGCCGACGACTCGGGCGCGGTCTTCATCCCCGGCGCCGCCGCCCACCTGGCATGCACGGTGTTCTCAGAGATCCCCGCGGGCGACCACCTCGTGGTGCTTCTGACCATCGACGCCCTGCGCTGCGACCCGAACGTCGAACCACTTGTCTTCCACGCCAGCAGCTTCCGCGCGCTCGAAGCTCGACGCGCACAATCCTGACATACCGGCGTGTCGGAACTCTCAATCAGGATGTGACCTTTGTCACATAACAACCCGATAACGAACGGGATACGAGACGGGTATCAGTGCCGTGAGCAGCACGGACGTGCCACGACGCCCGATCGGCCGCTTCACACCACCTCAGAGCACCTCTTCGCATCAGATGTTCTCGCGGGCTCGACGACGTAGTGTTCATGACGGCCGCCACCCAGGCGACCACCCGAACGCCCGTTCCGCCGGTCGCGCCCAACCTCGCTCCGCCGGCAGGACACCCGCTGATGCAGTTTCAGGAGCGAGGACGGGGGACCCACAATCCTCCGGGAACCGGTCGATCACCTCGGTGGTCGGCCTTGGGGTTAAGCCCGGCAGACGTCGCACCCAGTGACGCGAGCCGGACCGGGCACCTCTCAGCCCGAACCCGACAGCTCACCTCGTAGGCGCGTGGAGAGAGGAAACGAAGACATATGTCCGGACGTCACTCGAAGCAGACGACCAATACCAAGACTTTCGCGAAGATCGCCCTCACGTCGGCCATCATCGGCGGCGGCGCGGCCCTGATGGGCGGCGGTCACGCCTCGGCAGCGACCGATTCCGAGTGGGATCAGGTCGCACAGTGCGAGTCCGGCGGCAACTGGGCCATCAACACCGGCAACGGCTACCAGGGCGGCCTGCAGTTCAGCCCGAGCACCTGGGCGGCCCACGGCGGCACCCAGTACGCACCGAGCGCCGACCAGGCCACCCGCGAGCAGCAGATCGCCGTCGGCGAGCGCGTTCTCGCCACCCAGGGCAAGGGCGCATGGCCCACCTGCGGCGGTCCCCTCTCGGGCCCCACCCAGCGCAGCGCCCCGGCCACCCCCAAGCCGGCCAACCCGCTCGCACCGAAGCAGCAGGACGCCCCGAAGACCGGCCTGGCCAAGTCTGCCGACGCGAAGAACACCGAAGAGGCCAAGCAGCAGATCGACAAGGTCGTCAACGACTCCAAGGTGAGCCCCGAGGTGCGCAGCGCCTGGAAGGCCGCCAAGGACTCCGGCTACCAGCTCACCCCGGACCAGCTGAAGCTGTACAACCAGAACAAGGGCCTGATCAACCTCCCCTGATCACCCGAGAAGTTCATCCGAGAAGACCTCCGCTTCGGCGGGGGTCTTCTCGCATTTCGCGACCGCCCCCGCACCGACGTGACGCATGGCGCACGAAAACCGGCCGGACCACACGGTCCGGCCGGTCTCGGCAGAGCTCAGGTCAGGTCAGCGGTTGACGACGGTCTTCGACTGGATGTACGGCAGGCTGTCGACGGGCTGCGGCAGCTCGTAGTAATCGCCGAACGGCGAGAGCGCACCCGCCAGGTGAGAGGTGAACTCCGTCACCGCGTGCTGCTCACCGATATCCGTCGGCCAACCGTTGTCCACGTATCCACTCTTCTTAGCCACGGCCTCATTGTGCCATGCCCGCTGAACCGGCGGTACAGTTGTCCGAATGAGTCCCGACCTGCCGCTGCGCGGGTTGGCCGACGATCTCGCCGAGCGGTCCGACGATGCGCTCGTCGAGTTGCTGATCGCCCGGCCCGACCTCGCTTCTCCCCCGCCCCGCGGCACCGGTGTCCTCGCCCAGCGCGCGCTGTCGGCGGCGTCGATCTCCCTGGCGGGCGAAGGGCTCGACCTTCTGGCGGTCGCAGTGATCGAGGCCTTTCTCGACGCGTCCAGTGCGATCGGCGAACGCAAGGAACTCCTCGGGCCGGTGAGCCGGGACGCGATCGTCGCCCGTCTCGGTCGGCGGGCGCGGCGCGGCGACGTCGACGCGCGTCTCGACCAGATGGTCACCCGTGCACTGCTGTGGGGCACCGGCCCCCGCCGGCGCGGCAGGCACACCGACTGGATCGCCGGGGCGCATCTGCCCGCCGCCCTGCCGTGGCGGGCTCACAATCTGCTCGGCCCCATCGCGGAGTCGACTCCCGCGCAGATCCGCGAGCGCATCGAATCGGCCGCCGAGCGGCCCAGGGAACTGCTCACCACACTCGCCCAGGGGTCGTCTCTCGGGCGCAGTCGCGACGCCGCACCGGATGCCGATCCGAGCGCGCCGGTGCCCACCCTCATCTCCCTCGGCCTGCTCGCACGGATCGATGAGCAGACTGTGGAGCTTCCGCCCCAGGTGGGACAACTGCTTCGCGGTCAGCCGCCGCTCGAGACCGCGGTCCTGCGGGAACCGCCACTCACCGGTGCGGACGGCCCCGGGCGGTTCGACGCGAAGGCCGTCGACGCCGCGGGGGCGGGCGAGGCGCTCGAACTGCTCCGTCACTCCGGCGATCTGATCGAGGCGCTCGGCACCGCACCGGCGGCCCTGCTGCGGTCCGGCGGCCTGGGCATCCGCGAACTCCGGCGCCTCGCCAAGACCACCGCCCTGACCGTGAGCCGCGTCGGCCTGCTCGTCGAACTGCTGGCCAGGCAGCGGCTGCTCGACGCGGGTGCGCCCGACTCCGACGCGGGCGACCACCTCGCCGACGACGTCTTCGCGCCCACCGGCGCCGTCGACGCCTGGGCGCATCTGAGTTCCGGGCGACGATGGCTCGGCATGGCGCGGGCGTGGCTCGATCTGCCGCGGCAGCCCTGGCAGATCGGCGACACCGACCGCGAGGGGAACACCCTCGCGGCGCTGTCGTCCGAACTGTTCGACGCCACCGCCGCGGCCTCACGCCGCGCGGTGCTGGCTCCGCTCGCCGACGCCGAGCCCGCCCACCCTGTGTCCCCCGAAGCGCTGACCGCGGTGCTCGGATGGCGTCATCCGCGCCGTCTCCGCCGACTCAACGTGCACGTGGTGTCCGAGACCCTGCGCGAGGCGACCGAACTCGGACTCGTGGCGCACGGCTCGCTCACGACCGCCGGGCGGCTGCTCCTCGACGTTCCCGCCGACGCCGAGTCGGCGGCCGACGTGCTCGCGGCGATGGACGCGTCCCTGCCCGACCTCATCGACTACTTTCTGGTCCAGGCCGACCTGACAGTCGTGGTGCCCGGGCCGCTCGATCCGGACGTGGCCGACCGGCTCCGGTTGATCGCCGACCTCGAATCGGGCGGTGCCGCCTCGATGTATCGGATCACCGAAGACAGTGTGCGGCGCACGCTCGACACCGGCCGCACCAGTGCCGAGATCGCCACGTTCCTCCACGAGCACTCACGGACGCCCGTGCCGCAGTCGCTGACATATCTGATCGACGACGTCGCCCGCAGACACGGCCGGCTGCGCGTGGGCGTGGCGGCGTCGTTCATCCGCTGCGACGACACCGCGACGCTCACCGAGGTGCTGCGCAGCGAGGCCGCGACCGAGCTGGCCCTGCGCGCCCTGGCCCCGACAGTCGCGGTGTCGGCGGCACCGCTGCGCGATGTGATCGACCGGCTGCGCGCATCGGGGTTCAGCCCCGCGGGCGAGGACTCCTCCGGAGCGCTGATCGACCTGCGCAGCCGAGGCGTCCGCGTCCCGGCCCGCGGTGCGGCGTCGTCCCCACCGCATCGACGCGCCGCTCTCGGTCCCGGTCAGGCGCACGCCGTCGTCTCCCGGATGCGGACCGCCGACCGCGCCGCCGGACCGGTCGCCGCGGCCTCGGCGTCGGGTGCCGCCGGCGAGACCGTGTCCACGCTGATCCAACTGGCCCTGCGCACCGGGAGGCGCCTGCGCATCGGTTATGTGGACGCGCAGGGCGCGGCGAGTCGGCATGTGGTGCACGCCCGTTCGCTGGCCGCCGGACAATTGGTGGCCGACGAGGAGGGCGGCGAGCCCGACCTCCGGTTCGCGCTGCACCGGATCACCCGCGTCGAGGTGCTCTGACTCCCGACGGCAGGTGGCCGCACCGCGCCCGAACCTGGACAATGGACCGGTGACCGACGGACCTCTCATCGTGCAATCGGACAAGACCCTCCTGCTGGAGGTCGACCATCCGGGGGCGGCCGCCGCGCGGGCCGCGATCGCACCCTTCGCCGAACTCGAGCGCGCTCCCGAGCACGTCCACACCTACCGGGTCACTCCGCTGGCACTGTGGAACGCGCGGGCCGCCGGCCACGACGCCGAGCAGGTGGTCGACGCCCTCGTCACGCACTCGCGTTTCCCGGTTCCGCAGCCGCTGCTGGTCGACATCGTCGACACGATGGGCCGCTTCGGGCGGCTCCAGCTGATGAAGAACCCCGCGCACGGGCTCACCCTCGTGAGTCTGGATCGCGCCGTGCTGGAGGAGATCCTGCGGAACAAGAAGGTCGCGCCCATGCTCGGCGCGCGGATCGACGACGACACCGTCGTGGTCCACCCGTCCGAGCGCGGGCGCCTCAAGCAGATCCTGCTGAAGGTCGGCTGGCCCGCGGAAGACCTCGCCGGTTACGTCGACGGCGAGGCGCACCCGATCGAATTGGAGCAGACCGACTGGCATCTGCGCGACTATCAGGAGTTGGCGGCCGACTCGTTCTGGGCGGGCGGTTCGGGCGTCGTAGTCCTGCCGTGCGGTGCGGGAAAGACTATGGTCGGCGCCGCGGCGATGGCCAAGGCCGGCGCCACCACGCTGATCCTCGTGACGAACACGGTCGCCGGCCGCCAGTGGAAGCGTGAGTTGGTGGCCCGGACCTCCCTGACCGAGGACGAGATCGGCGAGTACTCGGGCGAGCGCAAGGAGATCCGACCCGTCACCATCGCCACCTACCAGGTGATGACCCGCAAATCGAAGGGTGAGTACAAGAACCTCGACCTGTTCGACTCGCGCGACTGGGGTCTGATCATCTACGACGAGGTGCATCTGCTTCCGGCCCCGGTGTTCCGCATGACCGCCGACCTCCAGTCGCGACGGCGCCTCGGCCTCACCGCCACGCTGGTCCGCGAGGACGGACGCGAGGGCGACGTCTTCAGCCTCATCGGCCCCAAACGCTACGACGCCCCGTGGAAGGACATCGAGGCGCAGGGCTGGATCGCTCCGGCCGAGTGCATCGAGGTCCGGGTGACGATGACCGATTCGGAGCGGCTGCAGTACGCCGTCGCCGAACCGGAGGAGAAGTACAAGCTCTGCTCCACCGCCCACTCCAAGATCCGCGTGGTCCGGTCGATCCTCGAACGCCACCGGGACTCCCAGACCCTCGTCATCGGCGCCTACATCGACCAACTCGAGGAGTTGGGCCGGGAACTCGACGCCCCGGTGATCCAGGGCTCCACCCGGAACGCCGAACGCGAGAAGCTCTTCGACGCCTTCCGCCGGGGAGAGTTGCAGACCCTGGTGGTCTCGAAAGTCGCGAACTTCTCCATCGATCTCCCCGAGGCCTCGGTGGCGGTTCAGGTCTCGGGTACGTTCGGTTCTCGCCAGGAGGAGGCCCAGCGCCTCGGCCGTCTGCTGCGGCCCAAGGCCGACGGCGGTCAAGCGCACTTCTACTCGGTCGTCTCGCGCGACAGCCTCGACGCCGACTACGCCGCGCACCGCCAGCGATTCCTCGCCGAGCAGGGCTACGCGTACCGGATCGTCGACGCCGACGACATCGTCGGACCGCCGCTGCCGTGAGACGCACGTAACACTCGTCGTCTGTTCGTGCGACATACCGGTTGTCGGGGGTTCGAACACCATCGTCGATTCCAAGGGGGAACCGTGAACCGTCTCGTCACCGGAACTGTCGTCGCTCTCGCAGCGGGAGCCGTCGTCGCGGGAACCGCGGCCGGGGCCGGCGCGGCCGGCGCCGACATCGAGACCAGCGAGTACGTCGCGCAGAACTGCATCGGCCTGTCACCGAACATCATCGATAATCCCTACTACGGCGGCGTCACCGTCTACCCCGACGGCAATGGGCGCATCAGCGTCACCTGGGGCAATCCGAGCATCTGGGGCTACCGCACCGACGGCACCCTGACCTGGAAGAACCTGCGCACCGGCCGGAGCGGCCAGAGCAATGCCCACTTCACCCACGACGCCGAGGGCGCCGGGTTCTCGGCGGAGATCGCCACGGGTCCGGGACCGGTCCGGATCACCACGCGAGCGATGAACCGAGGGCCCTTCCTCACCCTGGCCGCACCGACGTGCACGGGAGTGGCGCACGTCCGCTGACCGCATCGGTCGGGTGTGTGCCAACCTGGAGCCATGCCATTGGTCGACCGCATGCGCCCGTTCACGTCCACCGTCTTCGCGGAGATGTCGGCCCTCGCGGTGAAGCACGACGCGATCAACCTGGGTCAGGGGTTCCCCGACTCCGACGGGCCGGCATCGATGCTGGCGGCGGCCGTCGACGCGATCGAATCAGGCGGCAATCAGTACCCGCCCGGGATCGGCGTGCCGTCGCTGCGCCACGCGATCGCCGCACATGAACGCGATCACTACGGCATCGACCGCGACCCCGATTCGCAGGTCCTGGTGACCGTCGGCGCCACCGAGGCCATCGCCGGTGCCCTGCTCGGGCTCGTCGAGCCCGGCCGCGAGGTGGTGATGATCGAGCCGTACTACGACTCCTATGCGGCCTGCGTCGCCCTCGCGGGCGGTGTCCGGCGCACCGTTCCGCTGGTGCGCGACGGCGACGGATTCGTGCTCGACCGATCGGCGCTGGCCGCCGCGTTCGGACCGAATACCGCTGCGGTGCTGGTCAACTCGCCGCACAATCCGACGGGCACGGTACTCACCGACGACGACCTCGCCCAGATCGCACGGTTGACGATCGAGTACGACGCCGTCGCCATCACCGACGAGGTGTACGAGCACCTGCTCTTCGACGGCCGCGGCCAGCACCCGCTCGCGTTGCTGCCCGGCATGGCCGAGCGCACCCTGCGGATCTCGAGCGCCGCCAAGACCTTCGCGTGCACGGGGTGGAAGGTCGGCTGGATCACCGGCCCCGCCGATCTGGTGGCGGCGGCGCGTGCGGCCAAGCAGTTCCTCACCTACGTCGGCAGCGGACCGTTCCAGCCCGCGGTAGCGCACGCGCTGCGCACCGAGATGGACTGGGTGCGGGCCAACGCCGCCGACCTGGCGCGCAAACGGACCGTCCTGTCGAACGCGCTGCGCACGGCCGGGTTCGACGTCCACCGCAGCGAGGCCGGGTACTTCGTCTGCGCCGATCCGCGCCCTCTCGGGTATTCGGACGGATTCGAGTTCTGCCGCGAGATGCCGGCGCGGATCGGGGTCGCCGCCGTGCCGGTCAGCGCATTCGTCGACGACGATCAGCCGTGGCGGCACCTGGTCCGCTTCGCCTTCTGCAAGCGCGACGAGGTCATCGCCGAGGCCGCCGAGCGACTCGGCAGTCTGCGATGACCGCGCGCCGTTCGTACTAGAACGTACGTTCGATACCCTGGTAGGCTCCAGCCATGGGCACTGGAGTTCAGGCCTCGTTGTTCGACTCGGCTGACGCGGACGTCGGCCTGGCCGCACTGAGCGCGATCACCGTACGACACCCGCTCTCCGACGGCGCCTGGGTCGATGTGCGCCCCGGCTGGGTCACCGGGTCGATGCACCTGTTCGACGCCCTGCGCGCCGATGTCCCGTGGCGAGCCGAACGCCGGCAGATGTACGAGTCGGTGGTCGACGTCCCGCGGCTGCTGGCCTTCTACGATCAGCGCAGCGCGCTGCCGCACGAGATCCTCGAACGGGCCCGCGATGCACTGACGCACCACTACCGACGAGAACTGCCCGACGGCTTCGCCACCGCGGGTCTGGCATTGTATCGGGACGGCTCCGACAGCGTCGCCTGGCACGGTGACCGGATCGGCCGGGGACGGATCGACGACACCCTGGTCGCGATCGTCTCCCTGGGCGCTCCGCGCACCCTTCTGCTGCGCCCGCGGGGCGGCGGACCGTCACGGAAATTCGTCCTCGGTTCCGGCGATCTGTTGGTGATGG
Source organism: Gordonia cholesterolivorans (assembly GCF_039531975.1). NCBI lineage: Bacteria > Bacillati > Actinomycetota > Actinomycetes > Mycobacteriales > Gordoniaceae > Gordonia > Gordonia cholesterolivorans. The sequence goes on from NZ_BAAARB010000001.1 coordinate 226,418, forward strand.
GTGGCTCATGCCAACGCACATGGGATCACGCGGTCCCGAAGACGCCCGGGGTCGGCCCGCGGATCAGCGTCCAGTTCCGTCCCGCCGGGGTGCGCTGACCCGCGCGCTCTCAGACGTCGAAAGTGACGCCCGTCAGTTCCTCGGACGCCGACCAGAGGCGGTCGCGAACCCGCTGATCGTCGGCCGCCGCACGATAACGTGCGCGCGACGGTGTACCGCGCAGCACCCGGTTGGGTCCCCAATAGCTGCCGTTCGGGACGTCGGCCGTCGCCGCGAACAGTGCGGGCAAGGCCCCCTGAGCCGCAGGCTGTCCCACGCGAAGCATCGCGCCCGCCTTCATCAAGTAGTCCACGGGCGTCTCGGATTGCCCCATCAGACCGGTCGAGGTGTAGCCGGGATGAGCCAGGACCGCCCGCACGGGGGATCCCGACTGGGTGAGCCTGCGCGCCAGCTCTCGTCCGAACACGGTGTTCGCCAGCTTGGAGTCGCCGTACGCCGCCCATCGGTTGTAGCGCCGCCGCTCCCAGTTGAGGTCGTCGGCGTGGATCCTTCCCCAGTTCTGCGCGAGCGAGGACATGATGACGATCCGCTCGCGCACTCTGGGCAGCAGCAGTCCGGTGAGGGCGAAATGCCCCAGGTGGTTGGTGCCCATCTGCATCTCGAAACCGTCGGCCGTACGCCTGTGCGGCAATGCCATCACTCCGGCGTTGTTGACCAGGACGTCGAACGGCTCGACGCCGGCCGCGAAATCGCGCACAGAGCCCAGATCGGCCAGATCGAGATGCGCGACGCGCGCCGACGCGCCGATCCGGCCCGCCACACGTTCGGCTTTGTCCAGGTTGCGGCAGGCGAGGGTCACGTCGGCGCCTGCCGCCGCGGCAGCCCTGGCGATCTCGGCACCCAGCCCGCTGTTCGCGCCGGTGATCACCCAGGTGCGGCCGCTCTGGTCGGGTAATCCGGCTGTCGGCCGATCGCTCATGTCACTGCTCCTTCGCGGCCGCACGCGGCGAACGCTCACGCGGTATGGCGAACTTCACCAGGTCAGCCAGCACACTACCGAGCGACGGCGGCTCGGCGCGGATCAGCAACTCGCGCGGCGCGAAGATCTCGGTCGGCTCCGGCCGACCGCGCAGGGTCACCCGATCCACGCGGCGCCACTTCGCCACCTCGTCGGCGCCGGCACGGTCGATGGCCGCGCCGCTGGCGTAGACGGGCGAGTATCCCTCCTTGGCCCGGTCGGACAACCGCGCGCACTCGTTCACCGGGTCCCCGATCACGGTGTACTCGTACCGGGTCCGCGCTCCGATGTTGCCGGCGAACACCGGACCGTAGGCCACGGCCATCCCCCACTCCAGCGGGAGCTTCTCACCGAGCGCCACACCGAGTTCGCGCGCGGCCACCAACGCCGATTCGGCGGGATTGTCCAGTGGCGCGGGCACACCGAATACGGCGAGCGCCGCATCGCCCTCGAACTTGTTGATGAAGCCGCCGTGCCGTTCCACCACCTCGGCGACGATGGAGAAGAAGGCGTTGAGAACCACCGCGGTCTCGCGCGGGTCGCGCCGCGCCGCGAACGACGTCGACCCGGTGATGTCGACGAAGATCACCGCGACCTCGGTGTTCGATCCGACCAGATCTCCGCCGTGTTCGAGAGCCAGGTCGGCGACCCCCACTCCGACGTGGCGGGAGAAGATCTCGCGCATCCGGTCACGTTCCTGAAGCCCGTCGAGCATCCCGTTGATGCCGTGCTGGAGCACACCGATCTCGGAGGAGTCGTAGACGGCGACGCGCCTGGTCAGGTCGCCGTCGCGAGCCGATTCGATGACATCACTCATCTCGTTGAGGGGATCGCGGATCGCACGGCCCACCAGTCCGACGACGCGCCCGCCCGAGGCGAGCGCGATGAAGGCCAGAAACGCGATCGGCCAGTCGAAACGATCCTCCACCTGCGGGACCAGGCCGAGTACCCGCCCGACGATGATCGTGACCATCCCGACCATCGGCACCGCCGAGGAGACCAGCCAGATCACCGCCATGCGCTCGCGCACGCCGTGCATCGCGAACCGCATCGACCGCCCGCCGAAGGCGAGCACCGTCAACGGCCGGACCGCGCTCTCGATGAACATGTAGTTCAGGCACGCCGAGGTGATGGCGGCGAGCATGAACGCCACGAGCATGGCGAGCAGGAACACCGGCTCGGCGTCGGAGAGCACCACGTACATCAGGTACGCGGCGAGCCAGCCGACCAAGTCGGCGTACACCACGCGGGTCGGGATCACCTGCACTTGTCTTCGACGGTCGTCGTCGGCGGGACCGCCGCTGACGAACCACGCGAACTGCGGTTTCAGGAACAGCAGCGAGATCGCGAGACTGACGATCAGTCCGACCAGCGTCGAGAACAGCACCGCGAGCATGCCGGGATCCTCGGAACCCGAGTGCAGCGTGAGTTCGCCGCCGCTGAACGCGAGGAACACCGCGATGAAGGTCTCGATGCTGATCAGGATCTTGGCCCCGCCGAGAATCGCGCTTCCGAGCACCATGGCCCGGGCGACGATTCCGCGGCGGGTCTCCACGTCCATCGCCCGCCACTCGGTGGCGACGCGTTCGCTTCCGCCTTCCACGAGCCGCCCGCCGAAGTAGGCCAGTTTCAGCCTGCGGTCCACCCATTCGGCAAAACGGTGCAGCTCAGTGCGAGTCTCGCCACGCACAAGCAATCACCTCCCGGCCCAATGGAATCTCACTGAGATTACCGAAGACCGGGAGGTGATGTCGGGGTGGAGCGATCAGGCGGTGTGCGTCGCCTCGATCTCGAGCGTGATGGTGATCTTGTCACCGACCACGGTTCCACCGGTCTCCAGCGGCATCTCGATGTCGATGCCGAAATCCTTGCGGTTGATCACGGTCGAGGCCTCGAAGCCCGCGACCGGGCCCTGGCCCATTCCCGCGTTGACGCCGTTGTACTCCATCTTCAGGGTCACCGGCTTGGTGACGCCCTTGAGCGTGAAGTCGCCGGTGAGCTCGTAGTCCCCGCCCTTCTCCACCACGGAGGTGGAGGTGAAAGTGGCGGTCGGGAACTTCTCGGCGTCGAAGAAGTCGGCCGACTTGATGTGGCCGTCGCGCTGCTCGTTGCGGGTGTTGATCGAGGTGACGTCGATCTCGGCCTGGACCGACGGCGTGCCGTCCTCGGCGATGGTGATGGCGCCGGTGAAGGCGTCGAAGGTGCCGCGGACCTTCGAGACCATCAGGTGGCGGACCGAGAAGCCGATGGTCGAGTGGACCGGGTCGATGGTCCAGGTGCCGGGGGTCAGGTCAGCGGGGGTGACGGTTGCTGCAGTCATGACGGTTCTCCTTGCGGAAGCGATCTCGATGGCGTCTGTGGTTCTGCGGCGGCGTGTGCCGCACACACAGAGCATAACCGGACCGTGGTCCGCATAATTCCGGTTGTGGCGCCAATCACGGAAAGTACCGCCGGATCACCTCCGGACGCTCAGACGTCCACGACGTCGCTCGCCGGATCGATGAGGATCTTCGCGTGACTGCGTGCCGAGGCGAGCGCCTCGAATGCCCCCGCGGCACCGCCGAGCCCGACCGTCCCGGTCAGCAGCGGCCTCGGCTGAACCGTCCCGCGCGCGATCATGTGCAGCGTGGCCCGGAACTCGGCGGGGTCGTAGCCGAAGACGAAGCGCAGGTCGATCTCCTTGTTGCCTGCCATCGCCGGCTGGAAGACATCCGGCTCCATGCACACTCCGACCACCACGACCCGCGAGCGGAAGGGCGCGTGCGCGACGAGGTCGTCGATCATTCCGGGAACGCCGACGCATTCGAAGACCACTGGCCCGCGCGGCGTGAGCGACAGCTTGTCGGCGACGCTCATCAGCGACCACCACGGCGTCCGGGGAATGGTCTGAAGTGCGTGCATGGCGTCGAATGCCACCGAGAACAGATCTCCGACGCGGGTGAAGTGCTTCCTCTGTTGCGGCGCCGCGTCCCAAGGACTGTCGACGGCGGGGTCGACCACGACGTCTGCTCCGCACTGACGGGCGAGGTCGCGGCGCAGTTCGGAGAGGTCGGCGGCGACCACCGTGCGCACTCCCGCCGCTTTCAGCATCAGGATCACCGCGAGGCCGATGGGGCCGCAGCCGACCACAACGGCCACGTCGCGCCGGCCGATCTCACTGCGCCGGACCGCGTGATGCGCCACCGCGAGCGGCTCGGTCAAGGCCGCGAGTTCCACGTCCACACCGTCGGGGACGGGCATCGCCAGATCTTCCTGGACCACCATGTATTCGGCGTACGCTCCGGGCGCCTGCGCCGAGAGCCCCACCATTTCGACCTCGCCGTCGTGACGGATGATCGGCAGCGCGACCACCGCGGTGCCCGGCTTCCACCGCTTGCGGCACTTGGGACCGTACGAGACCACCTCCCCGACGAACTCGTGGCCCATCACCACCTCGTGGGCGGGGCGCATGAAGTGGTCGTAGCCCACCTTCTCCCCGATGTCGGCGGCGACGTCTCCGTGAACCCGCGCATGCAGGTCGGACCCGCAGATCCCGGCGCGGAGCACTTTGATCAATACGTGGCCCGGGCCGGGGCGGGGAACCTCCATCTCGCGCACGTCGAGCGAACCTTCGTGACACACCACAGCTTTCATGCGTCCACTGTAGGGCCGGGTGCGTGCCGGCATCAGGACGCACAACGGCATCCGAGGGAACATTCCCCTCGGATGCCGTCGTGCCTACTGATCTCAGTCGGGGCTGCGGTGACGCGCCCGGCGAACGGTGTACGTCGGGTCCACCTTGACGCGCGGCCGCGTCTCCTCGGATTCGGAGCCGGCGAAGCCGTGGTCCGGGTGCTGCCCGGTGCCGGCGTCCACCCAGTGATGCCTGCCGGTGTCGGGCTCGGGCTGGACGTACTGCGTCTCGCCGCCGGTCGCCGGCTCCGGCTGGTCGTGGGTCACGGTCCGGACGGTGTCCTCGGACTCCTCGACGTAGGTCTCCACCGGCTTCTCGACCACCTTGCGGACGATGACCGGCTTCTCGACCACGACGATCTGCTCGATGGGCTTCTCGACCACCTTCTCGACCTCGACGTAGACCGGCTTCTCGACCACCTTCTCCACGATGTGCTCGACGGGCTTCTCGACGATCCGCTCCACGACGTGGTCGAACCGCTTCTCGATCACGTTCTCCACCAGGACGGGGGTCTGCACGTTCTTGTCGAACTCGCGGCGGACTTCCTGCTCGACCACCTTCTCGATGATCTCCGGCCGTTCGACGATCTTCTCCACGACGTGCTCCACCGGCTTGTCGACGATCTTCTCGACCACGTTGGGCTGTTCCACCACGCGCTCGACGGTCCGGTCCACCGGCTGCTCGATGACCTTCTCGACCACATTCGGCCGCTCCACCACCCGCTCCACCACGCGGTCAACGGGGCGCTCGACGACCTTGTCGATCACGTTGGGCACTTCGACGACGCGTTCCACCACGCGGTCGACCGGCTGCTCGATGACCTTCTCGACCACGTTCGGTCGCTCCACCACCCGCTCGACCACATGGTCCACCGGCTGCTCGACGATCTTCTCGACCACATTCGGTCGCTCCACCACCCGCTCGACCACATGGTCCACCGGCTGCTCGACGATCTTCTCGACCACATTCGGCCGCTCCACCACCCGCTCCACCACGCGGTCGACGGGCCGCTCCACCACCTGCTCGATGACGTTGGGGATCTCGACCACCTTGTCGACGACACGGTCGACGGGCTTCTCCACCACGTTCTCGACGACGTTGGGCACTTCCACAACCCGTTCCACCACGTGCTCGACGGGCTTCTCGATGATCTTCTCGACCAGTTCGGGCTTCTCGACCACGCGCTCCACGGCGTGTTCGACGGGGTTCTCGACGATCTTCTCGACCACGTTCGGCTTCTCGACCACCCGCTCGACCACATGGTCCACCGGCTTCTCGACCAGTTTCTCGGTGACGTTGGGGATCTCGACGATCCGTTCCACCTCACGGTCGACGGGCTTCTCGATCACCTTCTCGACCACGTTCGGCTTCTCGACGATCCGCTCGACCACATGGTCGACCGGCTTCTCGATCGGCTTGTCGACGATCTGCTCCACGATCACCTCGCGCGGCACCTCGACGGTCTTGATCTCCGCCTTCTCTACGACGAGTTCGATCTCCTTCTCGACGACCTTCTCGACCGTCTTGTAGACGATCTTCTCGACCGGGACCTCGATCTCCTTCTCGACCGTCGTCTCCGCCGCCGATTCCTCGGTCGCGTCGACGTGCTTCTCGACGACCTTCTCGACGGGCTTGTAGACGATCTTCTCGACCGGGACCTCGATCTCCTTCTCGACGATCTTCTCGACGGGAACTTCGCGGATCACCTCGACGATCTTCTCGACGGGCTTCTCGATCACCTTCTCGACGACCGACTCGACCGGGACCTCCACCACCTTGTCGACGATGGTGACGATCGGCTTCTCCACCATCCGCTCGACGCTGATGGGCTTCTCGACGACGTCGTCGGTGATCTCGACCAGCAGCTTCTCCACCATGCGCGAGACCTCGGTGGGCCGCTCCACGATCTCGTCCACCACAGTCACGAGCAGCTTCTCCACGAGCCGCTGGATCTCGATCGGTTTGTCGACGATCTCGTCGAGGATCGTGACGATCGGCTTCTCCACCAACCGCGGGATGTCGATCTCGTTGTCGACGATCTCGTCCTTCACCGTCACGATCGGCTTCTCGATGACGCGCGGCACGTCGACGGGGGTGTCGACGATCTCGTCGACGAAGGTGACGACGGGCTTCTCCACCAACCGCGACAGCTCCACCGGCTTCTCAGCGATCTCATCGACCACCGTCACCACCGGCTTCTCCACCAACCGCGGCAACTCCACCGGCTTCTCAGCGATCTCATCGACCACCGTCACCACCGGCTTCTCCACCAACCGCGGCAACTCCACCGGCTTCTCAGCGATCTCATCGACCACCGTCACCACCGGCTTCTCCACCAACCGCGACAGCTCCACCGGCTTCTCAGCGATCTCATCGACCACCGTCACCACCGGCTGCTGCACGAGTCGCTGGAGTTCGACCGGCATCTCGATGATGTTGTCGACCACCGTCACCACCGGCTTCTCGACCCGGCGATGGATGTTGACGGGCTTGTCGACGACCTCGTCCTCGATCGTCACCACCGGGCGTTCCACGGCGCGGCTGACGCTCACGGGCTTGTCGACGATCTCGTCGACCACCGTCACAACGGGTTTCTCGATCAGCCGCGAGACCGTCGCCGGCTTGTCGATGATGGTGTCGACGGTGTTGACCACCAGCCGTTCCACGATCCGCTCGAGCGTGACCGGCTTATCGATGACCTTCTCTACCGGGTTCTCCACCAACCGCTCGACGGTGTACTCGCGGTCGACGACGTTGTCGACAATGTTCAACGCCGGATCGTTCTCCTGCGGCGTCCCGCCGTTGGCCATCGCCCCTCCTTGTGCGCGCTGCTATCACCGAAACCCTTCCACAGGGCGGCAGAAACTTCCTAGCTGGACCCTAAGGTTACGCGGCAGCCGAATGACATGGACACACAGTGAACTCGATCCGGTTCGCACCATCCGCGGGCCTGCCGGAGATGTTCAGACGACGAGAGATGTTCAGACGAAAAGGATCAGAGGCCCACCGTTGCCGGTGGGCCTCTGATCGAATGTGGCCAGAGTCGGGATCGAACCGACGACCTTCCGCTTTTCAGGCGGACGCTCGTACCAACTGAGCTACCTGGCCGGACGGTGCCGGTGAAAAACCGAAACCAAAAAGCGACCCTGACGGGACTCGAACCCGCGACCTCCGCCGTGACAGGGCGGCGCGCTAACCAACTGCGCCACAGGGCCATATTCAATTTGTTGCCTTGAGAACCTTATCAGACTCTCACCGCGTACCCCCTACGGGATTCGAACCCGCGCTACCGCCTTGAAAGGGCGGCGTCCTAGGCCGCTAGACGAAGGGGGCCGGTGTTCCTCGTTGGGAGCGAGACAAACTTTATGGCACTTCGTCGACAGAACGCAAATCGTGTGGTCAGCGACGTTTTTCGGCTATTCACACGCACATCGAGGGTGATCGGCGAGCGCCGCGCCGACAGCCGTCGGAGACCGGAAGCGAAGAAGCCAGGCCGGAGATGTTCTCCGGCCTGGCTTCCACCAGTGCCCCCAGTAGGGCTCGAACCTACGACCTGCGGATTAAAAGTCCGTAGCTCTACCAACTGAGCTATAGGGGCGTCGCGTGCGGTGCACGACTTGTGGCAGTCTACCGAACCGCCGACCGACGCTCCGGCACGACCTCTCGTGTCAGACAGTCAACGACTGGCGCTCGACCGAACGGACGGCCGCCGTGAACTCCGGAATGAACTTCTCCGCGCCCAGCACACAGCACGCATGGCCACCGGCGACATCGAAACGCTGAGCGCCCGGGATGCCGTCGACGAGCAGTTGCTGCCGTTCGGGTTGCACCACCTTGTCGAACGTCGAGACCACCACCGAGGTCGGCACATCGATCTCACCGAGCCAATCGCGCGAATCGAATCGGGCCATCGCCTCGGCGAACACGCCCTGCAGACCGAGTCTCGTGGAGGTGACCTGTGCCAGACCCCATTTGACCGGATGAGCGGTCGGGTCGTCGAGGATCCGTTCCGACGGAGTGGGGAGAACCTTTTCGACGACGCTCAGCGCCTTGCCGAGACGCTGCTCGAGCGCCAGCCGAGCGGGATCGATGCTGGAGAAGTACGGGCCGGTCGAACAGAGGACGAGCCCGGCCACCCGGTCGGGGCTGCGGCGCCAGGCGAGCTGTGCGATGCCTCCGCCCATGGAGAATCCCGCGGCGATGAACGAGTCGATCCCGAGGCTGTCGGCGACGGCGACCACGTCGTCCGCGCAGTCGTCGAGTGAGAACGTGTCGGACTCGATCCCGCGACCGTGCAGACGGTGGTCCATGGTGATGACGCGGAAGTCGCGTTCCAGGAGCGGGATCACCGGATACCAGCAGAGCAGTCCGGTGGTGCTGACCGAGTGAAGCAGAAAGACGGCCGGACCGTCGCGCCGCCCGGAGTCGGTGACGAAGGTCTCCCCGCGCCCCGGAAGCTCGAGCCGCCGGCCCGACGGGACCCCGGTGACCGGATGGGGACGCATGGCGTGACCGATGCCGCGGCGCATGGCGGCGAGACGACTGCTCAGTGCTGGCATCCCTCCAAAATACACCCGCCCGAGAGGGTCGTCCCTGCTCACAGGTTCCTCTTAGACAAATATGAGAATCCATCTCGTGCGGGCAGCGCGCATCTGACATACTCCGCGACGTGATTCCGATTGACCGACCGAAGCTCGAGGGCTCCATCGCCGTCGGCGACAAGCGACGCCGACGCATCGGCTTCTCCGAGTTCGGCTCCCCCGGCGGCCCGGCCGTCGTGTGGCTGCACGGCACCCCCGGAGCCCGACGGCAGATCCCGACCGAGGCGCGCGAATACGCCGAGACGCGCGGCTTCCGCCTGATCGGGCTCGACCGGCCGGGCGTCGGGTCGTCGACGCCTCACCGGTACGAGTCGATCGCCGACTTCACGCTCGACTTCCAGACCGTCCTGAACACCCTCGGCGTCGACCGCTTCTCGGTGATCGGACTCTCCGGCGGCGGCCCGTACTCACTCGCCGTGTCGCGCTTCCTGCCCGACCGCGTGGTGTCGACCGGAATCGTCGGCGGTGTGGCTCCGGTCAACGGACCCGACGGGATCCGCGGCGGCGCCGTGGACCTCGCACAGTTCGCCGTTCCGTTGCTCAATGTGGCCGGCCGACCGATCGGGTCGGTGCTGAGCACGGTCCTGGGCTTCGCGCGGCCCATCGCCGACCCGGCGATCAGCCTCTACGGCCGCCTCTCCCCCGAGGCCGACCGGGAACTGCTCTCACGCCCGGAGTTCCGGGCGATGTTCCTCGACGACCTGCTGCACGGCGGCAGCCGCCGCATGGAGGCTCCGTTCGCCGACCTGCAATTGTTCGTCCGCGACTGGGGATTCCGGATCTCCGACGTGGACGCCTATGTTCACTGGTGGCACGGCGACGCCGACAACATCATCCCGTTCGCCCACGGCGAGCACATGGTGAAGCTGCTCCCGCACGCCGAACTCCATCCGCTGGCCGGCCAGAGCCACATCAGCGGCCTCGGCCACAGCATCGAGATGCTCGACATCCTGCTCGCCGCCTGGGATCGGCCGGCGGCGGGAAGCGGCGACGCCGGCCGCTAACCGGTCCCGGTGGTCGCCAACCCGGCAGCCAGACCCAGAATCAGTGCCAGCACCAGCACTTCGGTGCCGGCCCGGACGATGGACTCCCGCTCGCTCACTCCGTGCCGTCGTGCGCGCGGCAGCCACGACCGCCGGTGCCACCACGCCAGCGCCAGCGCCACCGCCAGCAGAACCGCCTTCGCCACGAGGATCCGGCCGTAGCCGGTCTCCCACAGCTGCGGACCCACACCGAGCTGCACCGCCGCGGCGACCACCCCGGTGACGATCAACGCGCCTACCGCGGGCATCGCCCATCGGGAGAACTCCGGAAGCGTCCGGGCCCAGCCGCCTTTCCCGCGCACCGTGACGACCAGCGCGGCGAGCGTGCCGGCCCACCAGGCCGCACAGATCGAATGCACGGCGAGGAACACCGGGGTCCAGACCGACTCACCGCCGTGGCCGGTGACCGAGACCGCCAGCACGCCGAGGCCCGCGATCACGGAGACCAAGAGCACCGGCGGCTCCGCCCGGAGCGCGGCATAACCCCAGCCCAGGACGGCCAGCGATCCCACGGCGCCGACCAGCACCGGCAAGCCGGTCTGCACGCCGGTCGTCAGATCACCGACACCCACCTCGAACGGCGAGACCCCGATGCGGTCGGCCACCTGCAGCCATCCGCCGATGACGCTGGCGACTCCCCACATCGCCCCGGCGCCGACGATCACCCGGACCGAGGGCTCCGCGCCGATCAGCGGCAGTGCACCGAGGCCGAGCAGCAGCGAGAGCGAACCGATCGTCACCGCGCCGGCCCACGCCGCCGGCTCGGGTGCGGCCAGCGCCTGGCAGATCGCCACGCCCACCACCGCCAGAGCCGCCGCGGCGATGGCGAATCCGGCGCGCAGTCGCACCGTCTCGGCTCCGGGCATGCGGGTCAGCGTCGGCGACGGGCCAGCAGCAGCGCCAGCACACCGGCTACGACGATCACCACGACCACACCGCCGACGATGAACGGCCACACCTTCACACCGTTATCGGTCTCCGGCTGCCAGTCGTCGGCGACGGCGCCGGGGGTGCCGTTGCCCGCAGCCGTCAATTCGAAGGTCACCTGGCCCTCCACCGGGTGGCCGTCGGCCGAAGTGACGCGGTAGTTGACCTTGTACTCACCGGCCGGCCCCAGTCCGTGCAGGGCAACGGATATGTCGCGACCGTCGACCGTGGGCTCGCCCTGCTGCCAGAAGTGTCCGTCGGGGCCGACCACCTTGAGCACCGCGTACGAGGACTTCAGGTTCTCGTTGAAGGTCAGCGTCACCCGTTCGGGAGCCGTCGCGACCTTGGCCCCCTGCTCGGGGTCGGAGCCGACCAGCGCCGAATGCGCCGACGCCGGGCCCGCCACCAGCCCCACCAGGAGAGCGGCGGTGGCCGCGAGGACCGCGAAGACAGAAGAACGTGCGAGGAACCTGGACATGCGCAGAACACCTGACCTTGAAGACGTTACGGACACAGACGAGGCGGCCCGCGCCGACTCCCCTCCATCGTGGCACGCAGCGACGCATTAGCCTGAAGGAGTGTCGGTCTACTCACACGGTTTCGCCCGTCTCGCCGCTGCCGTCCCGCAGGTCGCCCTGGCCGACCCGCGTCAGAACGCCTCGCGCACCGTCGAACTGATCCAGCAGGCCCATCGGGAGTCGGTGGCCGTCGTCGCCTTCCCCGAGCTGGGCCTCTGCGGCTACAGCGTCGACGACCTCGTCCAGCAGGATGCATTGCTCGACGAGGTGGAGGCCGCGCTGGCCGCCGTGGTGGCCGCGACCGCTGAGACGACGCCCGTGGTGATCGTCGGCGCTCCGCTGCGGGTGGACGACGCCCTGTACAACTGCGCGATCGTGATCCACGGCGGCCGCGTGCTCGGCGTCGCACCGAAGTCGTACCTGCCCAACTACCGCGAGTTCTACGAGCAGCGCTACTTCGCCGCCGCACGCGACGCGGTCCGCGACACCGCCGTCATCGGCGGACAGCGCGTGCCGTTCGGCGCCGACCTGATCTTCGAAGCAGACGACCTGCCCGGCCTGCGAATCCACGTGGAGGTGTGCGAGGACGGATGGGTGCCGATCCCACCGAGCACCTGGGCCTCGTTCGCCGGGGCCACCGTACTGGTCAACCTCTCGGGCAGCCCGGTCACGGTGGGCAAGCAGGCGTACCGGCGGTCGCTGGTGACCGGCCACTCGGCGCGCTGCATCGCCGCGCAGGTCTACGTCTCGGCCGGCTTCGGCGAGTCGACCACGGACCTGGCCTGGGACGGCGACGCACTGATCGCCGAGAACGGCACCCTGCTGGCGCGCACCGCGGGCTTCTCGATGGAACCGCAGCTGATAGTCAGCGATGTGGACCTCGACCGGCTGCGGCAGGAGCGGTCCCGGATGATCTCCCTGCGCGACCAGGTGGGCGATTTCGCCGAACGCTCGCGGGCGATGCGCCGCATCTCGTTCGACCTCGACGTCCCCGAGACCACCGGGGCTCTGCGCAGGACGGTCGCGCGTTTCCCGTTCGTTCCCGCCGACGCCGCCGACCGAGACGAGCGGTGCCACGACGTGCTGAACATCCAGGTGCAGGGGCTCGTCGCGCGGCTGCGCTCCACCGGAATCGACAAGGTGGTCATCGGCGTCTCCGGCGGTCTCGACTCCACCCTCGCGTTGCTCGTCGCCATCCAGGCCTTCGACGCGATGGGATTGCCGCGCACCAACATCCACGCGTACACGATGCCCGGCTTCGCCACCGGCGGCGCCACCCTGGCGCGCAGCCACGTCCTCATGGACTCGCTCGGCGTCACCGGCAACGAACTCGACATCCGGCCGTCATGCATGCAGATGCTCGCCGACCTGAAGCATCCGTTCGCCGACGGGGAACCGGTCTACGACGTCACCTTCGAGAACGTCCAAGCAGGAGAGCGCACCTCCCACCTCTTCCGGCTGGCCAACCACCTCGGCGGGATCGTGCTGGGCACCGGCGACCTGTCGGAGCTGGCCCTAGGCTGGTGCACCTACGGGGTCGGCGACCAGATGTCGCATTACAACGTCAACGGCAGCGTCCCCAAGACGCTGATCCAGCATCTCATCCGCTGGAAGATCAGCACCGCCCGCTACGGACCCGAGACCGTCAGCACCCTGCAGGAGATCCTCTCCGACGTGATCTCACCGGAGCTCGTGCCCGCCGACGCCGAGGGCAACATCCAGAGCACCGAGGACCACGTCGGCCCGTACGAGCTGCACGACTTCTTCCTCTACTACCTCACGCGGTTCGGCTACCGGCCCAGCAAGATCGCCTACCTCGCCCGGCAGGCGTGGGGCGACCGGAGCCGCGGCGCGTGGTCGGATCTGATGCGCGACGACGAACGCAACGAGTACGACGAGGCCACCATCGACAAGTGGCTGACGGTCTTCTTGAAGCGGTTCATGTCGAGCCAGTTCAAGCGCACCGCGATGCCGAACGGCCCGAAGATCGGGTCGGGTGGATCGCTCTCGCCGCGCGGCGACTGGCGGTCGCCGTCCGACGCACCGTCGTCGTCCTGGCTGCGCGAACTGCACCCGGACTGACCCCGGTCGGGGTCTAACCTGGCAGCATGTCCGATTCACAGCGCAACCCCCTCGGCCCGCTCGCTGCCTTCGCCGGTCTCTGGCGAGGTACCGGCGCCGGACACTATGCGACGATCGACAGCTTCACCTACGACGAGGAGATCGAGCTGTCGCCGAGCGGACGGCCCTTCCTGTTCTATCGATCGCGCACGCGCGCACCGGGCGGCGGCCGCCCGATGCACACCGAGACCGGCTTCCTGCGTCTGGCGGGCAAGCAGCACGCGGAACTGTTGGTGGCGCAGCCGACCGGCTTCGTGGAACTCCAGCGCGCCCCCGCTCACCACGCCGTTCTCGAGTTCGCCCAGCACACTCTGGGCGTCTCCCCCGACGCGAAACAGGTGCACGCGGTGAAACGCCGTTTCGAACTCGCCGGCGACACCCTCACGTACGACCTGTGGATGGCCTACGCCGACGTCCCCGTCTCGCACCATCTGCACGCCGAGCTCCACCGAGCCTGAGGCGGCGCCGACGCCGGTTCGGGTTCGCCGACGAACTCGACGTACGCCTGGAGCCCCCGGAACAGCAGAACGCCCGCCCCGCATCAGCGGGACGGGCGTCCTGAGTCGTCAGACTAGATCACTTGATGATCTTGGTGACGCGGCCGGCACCGACGGTGCGGCCACCCTCGCGGATAGCGAAGCGCAGGCCCTCGTCCATGGCGACCGGCTGGATGAGCTTGACAGTCATCTCGGTGTTGTCGCCCGGCATGACCATCTCGGTGCCCTCGGGGAGGGTCACGACGCCGGTCACGTCCGTGGTGCGGAAGTAGAACTGCGGACGGTAGTTGTTGAAGAACGGGGTGTGACGGCCGCCCTCGTCCTTCGACAGGATGTACGCCTGGCCCTCGAACTCGGTGTGCGGAGTCGTGGTGCCCGGCTTGACGATGACCTGACCGCGCTCGACGTCCTCACGCTTGAGGCCGCGGAGCAGCAGACCCGCGTTGTCGCCGGCCTGAGCCGAATCGAGCAGCTTGTGGAACATCTCGATACCGGTGACGGTGGTCTTGGTGCTCTTCTCGCGGATGCCGACGATCTCGACTTCCTCGTTCACGTTGACCTCGCCGCGCTCCACGCGACCGGTGACGACGGTGCCGCGACCGGTGATGGTGAAGACGTCCTCGACGGGCATCAGGAACGGCTTGTCGGTCTCACGGACCGGGTCCGGGATCGACTCGTCGACAGCGGCCATCAGGTCCTGGATGGACTTGACCCACTTCTCCTCGCCCTCGAGCGCCTTCAGCGCCGAGATCGGGACCACCGGAGCGTCCTCGTCGAACTCCTGGGCGGCCAGCAGTTCGCGGACCTCCATCTCGACGAGCTCCATGATCTCCTCGTCGTCGACCATGTCGGCCTTGTTCAGTGCGACGAGGATGTAGGGGACGCCGACCTGGCGAGCCAGCAGCACGTGCTCGCGGGTCTGCGGCATCGGGCCGTCGGTGGCAGCCACGACCAGGATCGCGCCGTCCATCTGAGCGGCGCCGGTGATCATGTTCTTGATGTAGTCGGCGTGACCCGGAGCGTCGACGTGAGCGTAGTGACGCTTCTCCGTCTGGTACTCGACGTGGGAGATGTTGATCGTGATACCACGAGCCTTCTCCTCAGGCGCCTTGTCGATCTGATCGAAAGCGAAGCTCTCGTTCAGGTCCGGGTACTGGTCGGCGAGCACCTTGGTGATGGCCGCCGTGGTGGTGGTCTTGCCGTGGTCGACGTGACCGATGGTGCCGATGTTCACGTGCGGCTTGGTCCGCTCGAACTTCGCCTTCGCCACTTGTGTCCTCCTGGACTGTTGCTGCCGGGTGGTTCCCAGCAGTGGGTTTCTTACTTCCTGCCGTCGGCAGGAGCGGTCTTGCTGAACCGGTGTCCGGCCGGCCCGGCGTCGTGCCGGGACCTGGCCGTCCACCTTATTCGTTTGTGCGCGCGGATTCGATAGCCGACCCCGGCGCGAGGTCCGCCAAGGCGGAGGGCGAGATCACTCGCCCGTTGCCTTCGCGATGATCTCCTTCGACACGTTCGCCGGAACTTCAGCGTACGAGTCGAAAACCATGGAGTAGTTAGCCCGGCCCTGAGTCTTCGACCGCAGGTCTCCGATGTAGCCGAACATCTCCGACAGCGGCACCTGAGCCTTGACGACTCGTGCACCGCTGCGCTCCTCCATGGCCTGGATCTGGCCACGGCGGGAGTTCAGGTCGCCGATGACGTCGCCCATGTAGTCCTCCGGAGTCGTGACCTCGACGGCCATGATCGGCTCCAGGATGACGGGCTGAGCCATCTTCGCAGCCTCCTTGAGGGCCTGCGAACCGGCGATCTTGAAGGCCATCTCCGACGAGTCGACGTCATGGTACTGACCGTCGAGGAGGGTGACCTTCAGGTTGACCAGCGGGTAGCCGGCCAGAACGCCGTACTGCATCGCGTCCTGCGCACCGGCATCCACCGAGGGGATGTACTCGCGCGGGACACGACCGCCGGTGACGGCGTTCGCGAACTCGTAGGTCGCGCCGTCCTCGGCGTCGACCAGCGGCTCGAGCTTGATGATGACCTTCGCGAACTGACCCGAGCCACCCGTCTGCTTCTTGTGGGTGAACTCGTGCTTCTCGACGGTCTTGCGGATCGTCTCACGGTAGGCGACCTGCGGCTTGCCGACGTTGGCCTCGACCTTGAACTCGCGCTTCATGCGGTCGACCAGGATGTCGAGGTGGAGCTCGCCCATGCCGCCGATGACGGTCTGGCCGGTCTCCTCGTCCAGGTTCACCGAGAAGGTCGGATCCTCTTCGGCGAGCTTCTGGATCGCGGTGCCCAGCTTCTCCTGGTCGGACTTGGTCTTCGGCTCGATCGAGACGTTGATGACCGGGTCCGGGAAGGTCATCGACTCGAGGACGATGGGGTTCGCCGGATCGCACAGGGTGTCACCGGTCGTGGTGTCCTTGAGGCCGATCATCGCGTAGATGTGGCCGGCCACCGCGTCGTCGACCGGGTTCTCCTTGTTGGCGTGCATCTGGAAGAGCTTGCCGATGCGCTCCTTCTTGCCCTTGGTCGCGTTCATGACCTGGGTGCCCGGCTCCACACGGCCCGAGTACACGCGGACGAAGGTGAGCTTGCCGAAGAACGGGTGCGCGGCGATCTTGAACGCCAGTGCCGAGAACGGCTCGTCCTTGCTGGGCTTGCGGGAGATGATCTCTTCCTCGTTGCCCACGACGTGGCCCTCGATCTCGCCGATGTCCAGCGGGTTCGGGAGGTAGTCGATGACGGCGTCGAGCATGGGCTGCACGCCCTTGTTCTTGAACGCCGAGCCGCACAGCACGGGGTAGATCTCGGAGTTGATCGTCATCTTGCGGATGGCGCCCTTGATCTCGTCGATCGTGAGCTCTTCGCCGGCGAAGTACTTCTCCATGAGAGCTTCGTCCGACTCGGCGACCGTCTCGAGCAGCTTCTCGCGGTACTCGGCGGCCTTGTCGGCCAGATCCGCGGGGATCTCCTCGATGGTCGGCTCGGCGCCGATCTCGACGGTTCCGCGCCAGGTGATGGCCTTCATCTCGAGCAGGTCGACGACGCCGTCGAAGGCATCCTCGGCACCGATCGGGAGCTGCATGACCAGCGGCTTCGCGCCCAGGCGATCGATGATCGTCTGCACGGTGAAGTAGAAGTCCGCGCCCATCTTGTCCATCTTGTTGACGAAGCAGATGCGGGGGACGTCGTACTTGGTGGCCTGGCGCCAGACCTGCTCGGACTGCGGCTCGACGCCCTCCTTGCCGTCGAAGACGGCGACGGCGCCGTCGAGGACGCGGAGCGCGCGCTCCACCTCGACGGTGAAGTCGACGTGACCGGGCGTGTCGATGACGTTGATCTGGTTGTTGTTCCAGAAGCAGGTCACGGCGGCGGAGGTGATGGTGATACCACGCTCCTTCTCCTGCTCCATCCAGTCGGTGGTCGACGCGCCGTCGTGGGTCTCACCGATCTTGTAGTTCACACCGGTGTAGTAGAGGATGCGCTCGGTGGTCGTGGTCTTGCCGGCATCGATGTGCGCCATGATGCCGATGTTGCGGACCTTGGTGAGGTCGTTGAGCACTTCCTGTGCCATTAGGTTCCCTTCGGGAAGTTTTTGGAACTGAGTCTGTCAGTGTGCGACGCATCGGACCGGGCTCGCGTGCGCATCCCCCGGTCCGATGCGGCAGCCTCACCAGCGGTAGTGAGCGAAGGCGCGGTTGGCTTCGGCCATCTTGTGAGTGTCCTCGCGACGCTTCACCGATGCACCGAGACCGTTCGAGGCGTCGAGCAGCTCGTTGGCCAGACGCTCCACCATGGTCTTCTCGCGACGCTGACGGCTGAAGGTGACCAGCCAGCGCAGCGCGAGGGTGTTGGCGCGGCCCGGCTTCACCTCGACCGGAACCTGGTAGGTGGCGCCACCGACGCGACGGCTCTTGACCTCGAGGGTGGGCTTGACGTTGTCGAGCGCACGCTTGAGGGTGACGACCGGATCGGTGCCGGTCTTCTCACGGGCCTGCTCGAGGGCTTCGTACACGATGCGCTCGGCGGTCGACTTCTTGCCGTCCAGCAGGATCTTATTGACGAGCTGGGTGACGAGCGGCGAACCGTAGACGGGGTCGCTGATCAGGGGGCGCTTGGGAGCGGGTCCTTTACGTGGCATTTAGATCAGTTCCCCTTCTTGGCGCCGTAACGGCTGCGAGCCTGCTTGCGGTCCTTGACACCCTGGGTGTCGAGCGAGCCGCGAATGATGCGGTAACGAACACCCGGGAGGTCCTTCACACGACCGCCGCGGACGAGCACCATCGAGTGCTCCTGCAGGTTGTGGCCCTCACCGGGGATGTAGGCGGTGACCTCGACGCCACTGGTCAGGCGCACACGGGCGACCTTTCGCAGAGCGGAGTTCGGCTTCTTCGGGGTGGTGGTGTACACGCGGGTGCACACGCCGCGGCGCTGCGGGCTGCCCTTCAGGGCAGCCGTCTTCTTGGCGGACGTCTTGTCCTTGCGGCCCTTGCGGACCAGCTGGTTAATGGTTGGCACTGAGTTCTTTCTCCTTGAGGACCGGCTCCCGCCGGGCCTTGTTCGTATTCGTTGCGGTTGGTGCTCCGGGCAAGCGGTCCGCCACGCTCACGCGTGGACAGATACTTCCGCAACTCGCCCCACCTGCACGTCTATGCAGGTCAGGTTCGAATCGTGCACCCGTTGTCGGGCGTGTCGCACGCCCTACGCCGATCCACGACTCCGCCCTCTCGGCGCCCGCTCGGACGCCGGAAGGTGAGCAGCACCCAGCTTGGCAAGGCGCCGACGAAATACTTTACCGCCCGGATTTACCACGGTCAAAATGATTGACACCACTGCGCGAACCGCACCGAAACAGTTCACTACCGGCGCCGATCATCCGGATTCGCCGACGCGGGTGAGCAACTGCCGAGCGGCCGCCCGGGCGCCGTCCACATCCCCGCCGATCACCGCCTCGACGACCTCGACGTGGAGCGCCTCGTACGACCTGTGCGCGCCGATACCGTGTTCGGCGATCGACTCTCGCAGCGCCGGCAGCAACGAGTCGTAGAACTCGAGATACACCTCGTTGTGGCTGGCGGCGACGATGGCGCGGTGCAGGTGCGCATCGGCCTCGACCGCTGCCGAGTGTACGGACTCGGCAGCGTCGGCGCCGTCCCAGAACCCATTGCGCTGCGCCAGCAGTCGACGCAGCGCGGCGATGTCATCGTCGTCCCGACGGCGGGCGGCCAGTCCGGCCGCGGTCACCTCCAGCGCCTCGCGCAGTTCCAGGAGGTCTTGCCGCCGGGCCGCGGCGAAGAAGTCACCGAGCGCCACCTCCTGCTCATCGGTGGCGATGACGTAGGTCCCCGACCCCTGCCTGCGCTCCAGCAGCCCCGCGTGCACCAACGCCTGCACTGCTTCGCGCACGGTGTTCCGCGCGGTACCGGTCATCTCACACAGCGCGGGCTCGGTGGGAATGCGCTCACCCACCTGCCAGCGGCCGGCGGCGATCTCGTTTCTCAGTTGCTGCGTCACCTGCGCGATGAGACTCTGACGCTTCACTGTCTGCACTCCTGCAGTCTAAATCACTTTGCCTCAATACAACCATTCATCCTACGATTTAGGCCATGGTCACCGATTCCGCGACAACCGCCGCACCATTCCGAACCCCGATCGGGGCCTGGCGCGGCCGCGTCATGGTCCTGGTCGCGATCGTGCTCTTCTCGCTCAGCCTCCGCACGGCCGTCACCTCGATCACGCCGCTGCTCGCGCGGATCTCCGACGACCTCGGCTTCGGCCACACCGTCAGCGGTCTGCTCGGCATGCTGCCGACGCTGATGTTCGGTCTGGCCGGCGTCTTCGCCCCCGCCCTCGGCCGGCGTTTCGGCATCGAGCAGACCACGCTGGCCGCGGTGATCCTCACCGGAGTCGGCATCGCCAGCCGTCCCTTCGTCGGCGGCGTCGCGGCGCTGCTCATCCTGTCCGGTGTCGCACTCTTCGGCATGGGAGTCGGCAACATCCTCATCCCGCCCCTGGTGAAGCGCTATTTCAGCGACAAGATCGCGCTCGTCAGCACGGTGTACATCACCTTCGTGCAGATCGGCACCGCGCTGCCCGCCGCGATGGCCGTGCCGGTCGCGGACGCGGCGGGCTGGCGGACCTCGCTCGCGATGTGGGCACTGGTCCCCCTCGCCGCGCTGCTCCCCTGGATGTGGGTGGTGCGCGAACGACGGGCCACCGTCCGCGCCGAGGCCGATCTGCCAGACGAGGCGCGTCCCGCGGTCGACGAGGCCGCGCGACTGCCGGTCTGGCGAAGCAGCATGGCCTGGGGTCTCACCCTGATGTTCGGCATGACCTCGTTGATGACCTACTCGATGTTCACCTGGCTGCCCGAGGTGCTCAGCGACGCCGGGGGCAGCGAATCACTCGGTGGTGCGATGGTCGCGCTGTTCTCCGGGATCGGGTTCGCGGGCACGCTGGTGGCGCCGGTCCTGTGTGCCCGGTTCGCCAATCCGTTCCCGTTCGCCCTGGGCTTCGCGGCCTGCTGGCTGGCGGGCTTCGCGGGGCTGCTGTGGGCGCCGCTGGCAGCGCCGTGGCTGTGGGCCGTCCTGATCGGCATCGGGCCCACCACCTTCCCGATGGCGCTGACGCTGATCAACCTGCGCAGCCGCACCAGCACCGGGTCGTCGTCGCTGTCCGGATTCGGCCAGGGCGTCGGCTACCTGCTGGCATGCGCCGGGCCGATGCTGTTCGGGGTCCTGCACGACGCCACACATTCATGGACCGTCCCGTTCGGCTTCCTCACCGCCACCGTCGTGGTGATGCTGTGCGGCGCCTGGGTGATCTGCCGTCCCCGGTACCTGGAGGACCAGCTCGGCTGAGCGATCAGCTCAGAGGCAGTTCCGCGACCGGGGCGCTGATCAGCTTGTCGGGCGTCGCGGCGTCGCCGACGGTGAATGCGACCGCGGTGGCACCGTGCATGTCGGTGATGACCGCGGTGGTCGACGGCGCGACGTCCGCGGCCGACATCGTTCCGGCGAGCTTCGGCCCGCTCGGCCCCATCAGCCACATCTGATAGATCGTGCCCGGCTCGGGGCGCGGCACGTCGTTCATCACCAGCACGCCCTCGCCGGTGGACGGCGAATACGTGACCGAGGCCTTGCCGCCCGCGACGGTTCCGGTGGTGGTGCGGACGTCGGGTGCGGCGAAGATCTGCTCGGCCTGCGAGGGCTCGGCCGGCTGCGACCGGTCGGCGAGCGTGTAGCCGACGACGCCGCCGCCGATCCCCAGGACCACCGCGGCCGCGGCGGCCACCCACGCATAGCGGATGCGCCGCGACGGCGGCTCGGGGTCGGCGACCGTCGGCTCGGGTTCATGCACCGGCGCCGTCTGCTCCTGGCCCGAGACTCCGTCGAGGACGCGGTCGCGCAACGCGGCCGGCGGCGGTGTGGCCGTCGCCTCGCTGATTCCGGCGAGTGCTTCGCGCACCGCCCTGAGCTCCGCCTCGAAGATCTGTCGGTCGCCGTCCTCGGCGCTCCCCACGATCCGCGTGATCCGGGCGCGCTCCACGTCGTCGACCGCGTCGAGGGCGATGAGCGCGGCGAGTTCACGCAGGTAGTCCGGGTCTTCACTCACCGCCCAAACACCCCCTCAGCCTCTTCAGTCCGTCTTTGATGCGGCTCTTGACCGTCGGCAACGGCACCGTGAGCCGTTCGGCCACCTCGCGATAGGTGAAGCCCTCGTAGAACGCCAGACTCACCGCCTGAGCCTGCAGTGCGGTGAGGGCGCCGAGGCACTCGCGCGCCCGCCGCCCGTTCTCCCGGGAGAGCACCTCCTCCTCGACGCCCGCGGTGATCTCGACCAGTTCGCGAACGCCGTACCGGGTGTCGCGGTCGGACGCCGATCGCTCCGACCGCACCCGGTCGACGGCCCGCCGGTGAGCGATGGTCAGCAGCCACGACACGGCGCTGCCGCGATCCGGCCGGAAATTCCGGGCCTCGCGCCACACCTGGAGGTACACCTCCTGCGTCACTTCCTCGCTGTACCCCTGATCGCGCAGCACCCGCAGCACCATCCCGTACACCCGCGCGCTGGTGCGGTCGTAGAGGTCGGCGAAAGCACCGCGATCTCCGGACGCGACGAGGCCGAGCAGGTCCTCCAGTTGTGCGCCGCCCGCGGTCATTGGCGGACCGCAGGCGAGTCGGCGTGTGTCATCGCACGCCAGCCTAGCCGTCGCGAGCGGCGCGATCATGACGATCGCGTCCCCGCGGGCGCCGTCTTGTCGAATCGGAGCTGGTACACGTCCAGGTAGCCGGACCGGAAGCCGGCTTCGGAGTAGGCGAGGTAGAAGGTCCACATCCGCTTGAACACCGCGTCGAAGCCGAGCCGGCCGACCGCCTCGTCCGCGGACCGGAAACGCTCCCGCCACAGATGCAGGGTCCGTGCGTAGTGCAGGCCCATCGCGAACTCCCCGGCGGGCCGGAGGGCGGTGCCGCGGGTCGCGACCTCGCGCAGGGCCTCGATCGACGGCAGCCGCCCGCCCGGGAAGATGTACTTGTGCACCCAGGTGTAGGTGCCCTCCGAGGCCAGCATCCGCCGGTGCGGCATCGTGATCACCTGAAGGGCGGCGCGACCGCCGTCCACCAGCAGCCGGTCGAGGGTCTGGAAGTAGACGGGCCAGTACTCACGCCCCACCGCCTCCAGCATCTCCACCGAGACGACGGCGTCGTACCGGCCGCGCACGAGCCGATAGTCGAGCAGGTCGATGCGGACGCGGTCGGCCACGCCCGCCTCGGCCACGCGCCGCAGCGCCAGGTCTCGCTGTTCTGCCGACAGCGTCACCGAGTGGACGAACGCCCCGCGCCGGGCCGCTCGCAGACACAGTTCGCCCCACCCGGTCCCGATCTCCAGCAGACGGGTTCCCGGCCCCACGCCCGCGGCGTCGAGCAGCCGGTCGATCTTGGCGCGCTGTGCGTCCGCGAGGTCGGACCACTGCGCGCGTTCCGCGTCGCGGTCGGTGCCGAAGAAGGCGCTCGAGTAGGTGAGCGTCTCATCGAGGAAGGCGGCGAAGAGATCGTTGGAGAGGTCGTAGTGGCGGGCGATGTTCGACCGCGTGTTGGCCAGGGAGTTCTCCTCGTCCGCGGGATGCCGCGGCAGTACCGAGGAACGCAGGCGCTGCAGCGACGCGGGCACCAGATCGGCCACGTCGGCCGCGAACGCGCTGAGCACCCCGACGAGGTCGTCGGTGGTCCACTCCCCCGCCATGAACGCCTCGCCGAAGCCGATCAGCCCGGAAGCGCCCAGACGGGCGAAGAACGACTCCGGGTCACGGACGATCATTCTCGGCACCATCCGGCCGTCGAGCCGGCCGATGCGGCTCCCGTCGGGGAACTCGACGGCGATCGGCAGTCTCGCCGCGGCCCGCCGGAAGAGCCGTTCCGCGGCGAAGGCGCGCAGCCCGGACATGCGGGCGTGCGGCGGCGCGGACACATCCGGCCAGCGCACCGGGTCGATCCGCGGGATGCGGTCGCGGCGGCCGGTGTGCCGGGAATCGTCGGTGCGACGGCTGTCGTCGGTCGTCATCGTGAACGCTCCTTCGTGTCGGGGTGAGGTCGGGGCTCCACGCGCAGGCCGCGGCACCACAGCCGGATCCCGTGGAGGCGGATGCGGGCCGCGACGACCCACGGGGCGAGCGGGGTGCGCAGCTGTGCGCGCACCACCGCGGCCGGAGTCGCCGGTTCCGCGCGTCCGGTGAGGGTCGCGGTGAATCGGCTGCGGCCCGGTCGCTCGAGGACCACGCTGAGCCGGATCCGGCCGTCGGCGCCGGGCTCGGGCAAGACGAGTCGATAACGTCCGGACACGTCGTTGAACGGTGAGACGTAGAACTCCTTGTCGACCTCGGCCCGTCCCGCGCCGTCGGTGCGCACCAGATAGCAGTGCCTCTGGCCGTATGTGTTGTGAACCTCGGCGATCACGTACCGGAGGCGACCGTCGCGGTCGTGGCACCAGAACACCGACAGCGGATTGAAGACGTACCCGGCCACGCGCGGCGAGAGCAGAGCGATGACCGCGCCGTCGGCCCGCGGGGCTCCGACGGAGTCGGTGTACGACTCCAGTCGCCCCCGCAGGGTCTCGCCGGCCGCGGCGGGCGACGGAAAGTGGTCCTCGGGCCGGAAGCGGGCGGCCCAGCGGAGTCCCCGTGGCAGGCGCGGCAGGCGGTCGATGTCCACGAGCCAGCTCAGGCTCCGGTGCGCGAACCGATGGTCCACCGGTTCGCGGCGGATGTGGCTGATGCGGGTGTGGACCAGTGCGGGCGCCGTCATCGTCGCACCGCCGTCCGTGTCGTCCTGAAGTGCGCCGCGGCCCGGGCACCCGAGGCGGCGCCGTCCTCGTGGAAGCCCCAACCGTGATAGGCACCGGCGAAAGCGATTCGGTCCGTATCGATCTCGGGCAGCCGCTGCTGGGCTGCCACCGAACCGGCGTCGTAGACGGGATGCTCGTAGTCCATCTCCGCGAGGATCGTCGCCGGGTCGACCAGATCGGTCCGTCCCATGGTGACCAGATACCGCGGCCCGCCGCGCCCCTGCGACAACCTCATCAGCCGGGTGAGGTCGTAGGTCACGGCGACCGCCGAACCGTCGGCCCGGATCTGGTAGTTCCAGGACGCCCGGGCGCGCACGGCGGTCGGCAGCAGCGTCTCGTCGGTGTGCAGGACCGCCGGCTTGGCGCTGTAGCCGATGGCGCCGAGCACCTCGGTCTGCAGCCGGGTCGGCGACCGGAGCATGGCCAGCGCCTGATGCGGGTGAGTGGCGATCACCGCGCCGTCGAAGGTCTCGGATGTCCCGTTCGCGGTGACGACGACCCCGCCGGGCTCGTCGGCGACCGCGGTGACCGGGGCTCCGCACCGGGTGCGACCTCCGCGCGCCTCGACGCGATCGGCGATCGCCCGAACATAGACGGCCGATCCGCCGACGACTGTGCGCCAGACCGGCGAACCGTACACCGAGAGCATGCCGTGGTGGTCGAGGAAGGTGAAGAGGTAGCGGGCCGGGTATTCCGCGGCCGTCTCCGCGTCGCACGACCACACGGCCGCCACCAGCGGCAGCAGGAAGTTGTCGCGGAAGTACGACGACAGCCTCGTCCGCTCGACGAACTCCCCGAGCCGGCAGTCGTCGTCGGCAGTGGCCAGCAGGCGGCGCGCCGACCGGTGGAACCGGACCACTTCGAGGAGCATCAGCAGGTAGCGTCCGCGAAGCGCGGTACGCCACGTCGGAAACAGCCCCGCGAAGCCCAGCGCACCGGCGTATTCCAGTCCCGTCGCCTGCGAGCGGACCGACATCGACATGTCGGTGTCCCGGGTGGCGACACCGAGTTCCTCGAACAGGCGAAGGAGCGTCGGGTACGTGCGGTCGTTGTGGACGATGAATCCCGAATCGACTGCGACCCGCGTTCCGTCCGCCTCCGATATCCGATGCGTGTGCGCGTGGCCGCCCAACCGGTCGTCGGCTTCGAAGAGGGTGACCCGATGGCGTTCCGACAACCGGAGCGCGGCGGTCAGTCCCGCGACTCCGCCGCCCACGACGGCGATGCGGGAGGGTTCGGCGAAATTCGGCGCTGCGAAGGTTCCACTGTCAGTCACACCAGGCATTCGGAGTCGGCCGACGCGCGGATGGGTCGAGGCGGGACCGGCCCGGCACGGCGCACACTGGTCGGGTGAACGCTCCCGCGATCGTCTGGTTCCGCCGCGACCTGCGGCTCACCGACCTGCCCACACTGCTCGCCGCCGCCGACCGTGCGAACGCGGCGCTGGCTGTCTTCGTGATCGACGACAGACTGCGGCGACCCTCCGGTGCGCCGCGTCTGGCATTCCTCGCGGATTGCCTGCGCGCCCTCGACGCCGACCTGGGCGGCCGCCTGCTGCTCACCCACGGTGAGCCGGCGGCCGTGATCGCCGATCTGGCCACCCGGATCGGCGCGGCGTCGGTGCATATCAGCGAAGACTTCGGGCCGTACGGCCGGATGCGCGACGACGCCGTCGAAGCGGCGCTGGGCGCCGTGCCACTGGTGCGGACAGGTTCGCCGTACGCCGTCTCGCCCGGCCGACTCCGGACCAAGGCGGGCGGGCCGTACCGGGTGTTCACCCCGTACCGCCGCGCCTGGCTCGACCACGGCTGGCATTCTCCGGCACGCACCGATGCCGGAACGCTCGACTGGATCGACCCAGACGGTCTGGGTGAGCGTCTGGATTTCGACGCCCTCGCCGAGCGGACATCCGTCGACCTGCCACCCGCGGGTGAGGCGGCCGCACTGCGGCGCTGGCGGCGCTTCCAGCAGGACGCCGAGCGCGGCCTCGACCGGTACTCGGACGATCGCGACCGTCCCGACCTCGACGCGACCACCCGATTGTCGCCGTATCTGAAGTTCGGTTGCGTGCACCCGCGGACGCTGCTGCACGATCTGCGCGGACGCGGTGACGCGGGAGCCGTCGCGCTCCGCAGCGAGCTCGCCTGGCGCGACTTCTACGCCGACGTCCTGCATCGGCGCCCGGACACCGCGCGCGCCAACTATCACGCCGCGTTCGATACCCTGGAGTACCACAGCGGGCCCGACGCGGACGCCGCCTTCGACGCGTGGTGTGCGGGCCGTACCGGGTATCCGATCGTCGACGCGGGTATGCGTCAGCTGCTGGCCGAGGGCTGGATGCACAACCGGGTGCGAATGATCGTCGCCTCGTTCCTGACGAAAGACCTGCATCTGCCCTGGTGGCGGGGTGCCCGACACTTCATGAAGCACCTCGTGGACGGCGACCTCGCCTCCAATCAGCACGGATGGCAGTGGACCGCGGGCTGCGGCACCGACGCGGCGCCGTTCTTCCGGATCTTCAACCCGGTTTCGCAGGGTGAGCGGTTCGACCCGGACGGCGACTACGTCCGGCGCTGGGTGCCCGAACTCCGCGGCATCGCGGGCCGGGCCGTTCACCGGCCGTGGCTGCTCGCCGGGGACGGGGACGCGGTGCTGCCGCTGTCGCCGTCTCCGGCGAGCTATCCGCCGCCGATGGTCGATCACCGGGCCGAGCGGGAGGTCGCGCTGGCCCGGTATCACCGGCTCTGAGACCGGCCGGCGCGGATCAGGGCTTGGCGGGCGGCATGAGCACCTGGTCGATCAGGTACACGGTCGCGTTCGCGGTGTGGACTCCGCCGCAGATCACGCTCGCGCCGTCGACCTTCAGATCGTCGCCGCTGCCGGTCACGTCCACGGTGTCGCCCTGAACCGTCTTGTGGACGCCGTCGACCTGGTCGGGACTCAGCTGGCCCGGCACCACGTGGTAGGTCAGCAGACTGGTCAGGCCCGCCGAGTCGGTCTTGAGCGAGTCGATCGTGGCCGGATCGACCTTCGCGAAGGCGTCGTCGACCGGGGCGAACACGGTGAACTCACCGCCGTTGAGGGTGTCGACCAGGTTCACCTTCGGGTTGAGGCCGCCGGACACCGCCGAGGTGAGCGTGGTCAGCATCGGATTGTTCGACGCGGCGACGGCTACCGGTTCGGTGGACATGCCGGTCACCGACCCGGGACCGGTGGGCACCTTCTCGGCGTAGGCCGCGCAGCCGGGACCCACCAGATCCGCGGCCGGATCGGCCTTCATCGTCTGCGAACTCATCGCGGTCGTCGGCATGGCGTCCGTGGTCGACGTACTCGTCGAGTCGTCGCTCGAACACGCGGTCATGGTGCCCGCGACTGCGAGGGCGAAGCCCATCGCCGCAACCTTGGCACCCATGGTCTTGCTGGTTCTCATCGACTGCTCCTTCTCGTCGAACGCCGACGGGCGCCGGCGTCGTCATCAGTGACATGGGTCATTCGGCGCCCTCCGGATTTCGGATGGGCCGGTTGTCCGGCGGTGCCGCCGGGCCGACCCATCCGGGCCGTCGACGCCACCGAATACCGGTCATGAACACAGTGATCGCGATCGGTTTCGTCGGCGGACTCATCACCGGCATCTCGCCGTGCATCCTTCCGGTGCTGCCGGTCCTGTTCCTCTCCGGCGCGCAGAACGCCCGCGGCCCGGAGGAGACCGAACAGCCGTCCCAGGGACGACCGGACCGCAGACGGCGGTTCGCCGAGAGCGCGCGGCCGTACCTGGTGATCGCCGGGCTGGTCGTGAGCTTCTCCGCGGTGACGCTCGTCGGGTCGAGCCTGCTGTCGCTGCTGCACCTGCCGCAGGACACCATCCGGTGGATCGGGTTGGCAGCGCTGGTCTCGATCGGACTCGGCTTGATCTTTCCGCCCGTCGAACGGCTCCTGGAGAAGCCCTTCGCCCGGCTGCCGCAGCGGCCGGTGGCCCGCGGGCGGTCCGGATTCGGGCTCGGGCTGGCACTGGGTGTGCTCTACGTTCCGTGCGCCGGTCCGGTGCTCGCGGCCATCGTGGTCGCCGGTGCGACGGGATCGATCGGGCTCTCCACGGTGGCGCTGACGTTGTCCTTCGCGGTGGGTTCGACGCTCCCGCTGCTGGTGTTCGCGCTGGCCGGTCGGCGGATCGCCGAACGGGTGAGCGCCTTCCGGCGCAGGCAACGGCTGATCCGCGTGATCGGCGGACTGGTGACGATCGGCCTCGCCGTCGGCTTGGTCTTCGACGCCCCGGCCGCGCTCCAGCGGGCGATCCCCGACTACACCGGGTCCCTGCAGGACTCGGTGGGCGGCACCGACGATCTCAATCGCCGGCTCGATCTCGGAGGCATCGTCACCGACGCGAATCGCGAACTCTCGAACTGCACCGACGGAGCCGATCGTCTGCAGAGCTGCGGTACGGCGCCGCCGCTGACCGGTATCACCGACTGGTTCAACACCCCCGGCGACCACGCTCTGCCGCTGTCACAACTGCGCGGAAAAGTGGTCCTCATCGACTTCTGGGCGTACTCGTGCATCAACTGCCAGCGATCCATTCCGCACGTCGTGGACTGGTATCGCACGTATCGCGACAGCGGGTTGGAGGTGATCGGGGTCCACACCCCGGAGTACGCCTTCGAGAAGGTGCCGTCGAACGTCGTCGCCGCGGCCGAACGCCTGGGCATCGACTACCCGATAGCGCTCGATCCGGCGTTCTCGACCTGGACCGGCTACCGCAACAGCTACTGGCCGGCCCAGTACCTCATCGACTCCACCGGAGTGGTGCGGCACATCGAGTTCGGTGAAGGCGGGTACGCGACGTCGGAGCGGATGATCCGCGACTTGCTCGCCGACGCCCGGCCCGACAGCACGCTACCGCCGCCCACCGAGCGCGCCGACACCACGCCGACCGAGCCGACCACGGCGGAGACGTACCTCGGGATCGGCAAGGCCGGGAACTACGCGGGTCCCACCCCCTATTCGGCAGGCACCGCGGACTTCGACTTTCCGGAGAGCCCGGCCCCCGACTCCTTCGCCCTGCGCGGCCGGTGGACGCTCGACCGTCAGGGTGCCACCGCGCGTCGCGATGCGGCGATCTCGCTGAACTACCGTGCGCGCAACGTGTACGTCGTCGCCGGCGGGACGGGGACGATCACCGTGAGACGCGACGACGGCTCCTCCTCGACGATCCCCATCAGCGGACCGCCGACCCTCCATCAGATCGTCGACGGGACCGGCAGTCGGCGAGGGCGGCTCGAACTGGCACCGTCCCCCGGGCTCGAGGTCTTCTCGTTCACCTACGGCTGAGAACCCGAGAGCCCTCAGTCGGCCACCGAGTGCGGCAGCTTCACCGACCCCGGCTTCACCTGTGCCGGACGCGAAGGCGGCGGGACCACCGGACCCACGTCGCCGTCAGGCGCGGTGTCCAGATCCAGGAACACCGGTGCGTGGTCGCTGGGCTTGGTGCCCTTGCGGGCCTTGCGGTCCACCCAGCAGGCCTGGGCGCGCGCGGCCACCGGGCCTCCGGCCAGCAGGAAGTCGATCCGCATGCCGAGATCCTTGTGGAACATTCCGGCACGGTAGTCCCAGTAGGTGTAGATCCGTTCGCTGGGCCAGTGCTCCCGCATCACGTCGTGCAGACCGGCGCCTTTCAGCGCCTCGAACGCCGCACGCTCGGCGTCGGTGACATGCGTGTGACCGACGAAGGCCGCCGGATCGAAGCAGTCGTCGTCGGTCGGGATGATGTTGTAGTCGCCGCAGACGACGGTCGAATCCGCCTCCGGTTCGACGGCCTCCCGCAACTTCGCGAGCCACGCCAGTTTGTACGCGTAGTGGTCGGAGCCGACCTCGCGGCCGTTGGGGACGTACACCGAGTACACGCGCACCCCGTCGCACACCGCCGAGACCGCCCGCCCTTCCGGAGCCGACTCGGGGTCGGGAAAACCGGGTGCGCCGGGGAATGCGATCCGGACGTCGTCGAGCCCCACCCTGCTCAGCAGCGCCACGCCGTTCCACTGTCCCTGCCCCGCGTGGGCGAACTCGTAGCCGCGTGCGGCGAGTTCGTCACCCAGTTCGGCCGCGAACGCCTCGTCGGTGACCTTGGTCTCCTGCAGGCACACCACGTCGGGCGACCGCTCGTCCAGCCACGGCAGCAGCCGGGGCACTCGCTGTCTCACCGAGTTCACATTCCAGGTCGCCACTCGCATGCGACCAACCGTAGCCGGGACGGCGCACGGCGACGCGGACCGCCCGGCGCGATCGAGTGCGACCGAGTGCGATCGCCCGGACCTACCGATCGCGCATGATCCATGTCACAGTGGTGTCGTGACCACCCCACTTCCCCAGCGTGACGTGATCGCCGCGTCCTGGCGTCGCGTCACCCAGTCCGGCCTGTCCCCCGACTCGCCGTTCCGGCCGGCCGTCCGCGACATCGCCGACGACCGGTTGCTCGACGCCGCGCGGCCGGTGCTCGCGCGGGCCGCATCGATGCTCAGCGGCACCACCACGGCGCTGTTGCTGGTGGATCAGGACTGCCGCATGGTCTCGCGCGTCTCGGCCGACAGCACACTGGAGCGGCATCTGGAGTCGGTGGGCGCCGTCGAGGGCGCCGCCTGCGACGAGTCTCGGATGGGCACCACCGCGCTGGGCACCACCGTCGAGGTGCGCGGCGACGTGGTCATCAACGGATCCGAGCACTACCTGGAGCAGTTCCGGTCGCTGAGTTGCTTCGGCCGGCCGATCGTACACCCGGCCACCCGCCGCGTCGCAGGCGCGATCTGCATGACCGAGGTGGCCCCGCAGATCAACCCGCTGTCGGTGCCGTTGGTGCGCGGGCTCGTCGACGACATCGCCGAACGGCTCCTGAACCGCACGCACGCCGACCATCGTGCCGTGATCGCCGCGTTCGAGAAGACCTCGTCGCGCCGCGATGTCGCGGTCGCCGCGGTCGGCGACGACCTGCAGCTCACCAACGCCCTGGCCGCCCAGTTGCTCGGCTCCGCCGACTTCGGGTCGCTCCGCGCGATGCTCCACGACCGCTCCGAGCGGCGCCGGACCATCACCCTGGTGTCCGGCATCGAGGCCGACATCGAGATCGACCGAGTCGACGGCGTACGGCACGCCGCCGTATTCCGCCTGCGTCCCCGCGTCGGGCATCGGACACCCGCCGATCCGGTGCCGCGCGCCGCCGCGGCGTCGGTCGCGATCTGCGGCGAGCCCGGCACGGGCCGGACCACCGAGGCGCAGTCGTTGATCCCCGACGATCGCCGGGTGCGACTCGACGTCGCCGCGGCCCTGCTCGACGGCACGCCTCCGGATGTCGCGGCGGCGATCCGGGAGGCCCGTTCCGCGGGCCACGGTCTCGTCGTCGACGGCGCCGATCTCCTCGACGATCGCTCGATCCGCCTGCTGCAGGCGGCGATAGCCACCCATCGGCCCGATCTCCCGCCGATCGTCGTCGTCTGCGAGCCGGTCACCGGCGGCGCCGCGGGCCTCGCCGCGCTCGTGGGCTGCTGCCGCACCCGCGTCACCCTGCCGCCGCTGCGGCAGCGCACCAGCGAGATCGTCTCCCTGGCCCAGCGGATGCTGGAGCGCTGCGACCGCCGCCTGGAACTCGGTCCGGACGCCGCAGACGCGCTGGCCTGCCAGGAGTGGCCGGGCAACCTGACCGAGATGTCGGTGGTGCTCGGTGCCGCGGCCGAGACGACCCTGGCGCGCGGCGGCAGGCAACTCACCGCCGCCGACCTCCCGGAGGGCTACCGCGGCAGTTCCCGCGCCTCCCGTCTGATGGGTCTGGAGCAGGCCGAACGCCAGGCCATCATCGATGCGCTCGACGCCGCAGACGGCAACAAATCGCATGCCGCCAAGGCGCTCGGCGTCTCCCGCACCACCCTGTACGCCCGGATCCGGGCGCTGGGTATCTCCCGCTGACACGGCGCGTACCCGGTCCGTGTACAGGCCGTGTCCACCGGCACTGTTCAGTTTCTGCACACGGCGGGCTCGCGGCGGCATGTGACAAATGAGGGGCACTCATTCAGTGGCGCGCATCACACGGTGCGCGACGTGCCCATCTCGTCAGGAGGCTTCCATGACCGCCACCCTCAATTCGGCCCTTCATCCGGCCGTAGCCGATTTCGTGTCCCGCGACCGCCAGTTGCTGATCGGCGGCCAGTGGGTCGACGCGGCGTCGGGCCGCACTTTCGCGACCCACGACCCGGCCACCGGCGAGGTGATCACCCGGGTGGCGCACGGTGAGGCGGCCGACGTCGATCGCGCCGTGGCCGCGGCGCGCGCCGCATACGAGGGCCCGTGGGGCCGGATGAAGCCGAACGAACGGGAACGCCTGATCTGGCGGGTCGGCGACATCCTCTCCGAGCGAGCCGAGATCTTCGGGCAGCTGGAGGCGCTCGACAACGGCAAGTCGGTCACCATCGCGACAGCGGTCGACGTCTCCTGGTCGGCGGACGTGTGGCGTTACAACGCCGGGCTCGCCACCAAGATCAAGGGCTCGTCGATCACCCCGTCGATGCCGTTCGCCGGTCCGGACGCCCAGTTCCACGCCTACACCCGACGTGAGTCGCTGGGCGTGTGCGGCCAGATCGTCCCGTGGAACTTCCCCATCCTGATGGCCACGTGGAAGCTCGCTCCGGCGCTCGCTGCCGGAAACACCGTGGTCCTCAAGCCTGCCGAGCAGACGCCCCTGAGTGCGCTGATGCTGGGCGAGGTCTTCGAGGAGGCCGGCTTCCCGCCCGGCGTGGTCAACATCGTCACCGGATTCGGCGACGCAGGCGCCGCGCTGTCGGCGCACCTCGACGTCGACAAGGTCGCCTTCACCGGGTCTACCGAAGTCGGTAAGAAGATCGTCCAGGCCGCGACCGGCAATCTCAAGAAGGTGTCGCTGGAACTCGGCGGCAAGAGCCCCAACATCGTCTTCGCCGACGCGGACATCGAGTCGGCCGTCGCCGGTTCGGTCGCGGCGTGGATGTTCAACCACGGTCAGTGCTGCGTCGCGGGCACCCGGTTGTTCGTGCAGCGCAGCATCTTCGACGAGTTCACGCAGGCTGTCGCCGACGCCGCGTCGCAGGCCAAGATCGGCCCCGGTCTCGATCCGACCACCGAACTCGGACCGCTCGTCTCGCAGGAGCAGTTCGATCGGGTCAACAGCTACATCCAGCAGGGCCTGGCAGACGGGGCACGCGCTCTCACCGGCGGCGGCCGCTGGGGCGACAAGGGCTACTTCATCGAACCGACCGTCTTCGTGGACGTGAAGCCGGAGTTCTCGATCGTGGAGGAGGAGATCTTCGGCCCCGTCGTCGCCGCCCTGCCGTTCGACGACGAGGACGACGTCGCCCGTGCTGCCAACGACTCGATCTACGGACTCGCCGCGGGAATCTGGACCAAGGACATCTCGAAGGCGCACCGCACCGCCGCGGCGGTGAAGGCCGGATCGGTGTGGGTCAACCAGTACAACGGCTTCGACACCGCCCTCCCCTTCGGCGGTTTCAAGCAGTCCGGCTGGGGCCGCGAACTGGGCGACTCCGCCCTGGACCTCTACACCCAGACCAAGTCCGTCAACATCGCCCTCTGACTCGCGCGGGCGTCCCCGCCCAGGCCCTCCCTCCACCCGCTGGTTGAGCGACTCCCCTCCGCCCGCCAGTTGAGCGAGTCCCCCACAGGCCAGTTGAGCGAGCGCAGCGAGTCGAAACCAACAACCCACTCACCAACCCCACCCAACCAACCCTTAAGGAACCCACCATGAAGACCAAAGCCGCCGTACTCCTCGAGCCCGGCAAGCCCTTCGAGATCATGGAACTCGACCTCGACGGCCCCGGCCCGGGCGAGGTCCTCATCAAGTACACCGCCGCAGGCCTCTGCCACTCCGACCTCCACCTCACCGACGGCGACCTCCCGCCCCGCTACCCCATCGTCGGTGGTCACGAGGGCTCCGGAATCATCGAGGAGGTGGGCCCCGGCGTCACCAAGGTGAAGCCCGGCGACCACGTGGTGTGCAGCTTCATCCCGAACTGCGGCACCTGTCGCTACTGCTCCACGGGCCGGCAGAACCTGTGCGACATGGGCGCCACCATCCTCGAGGGCTCCATGCCCGACGGCACCTTCCGCTTTCACGGGAACGGCCAGGACTTCGGCGCCATGTGCATGCTCGGCACGTTCTCCGAGCGTGCCACCATCTCGCAGCACTCGGTCGTCAAGGTCGACGACTGGCTGCCGCTGGAGACCGCTGTCCTCGTCGGCTGCGGCGTCCCCTCCGGTTGGGGCACAGCGGTCAACGCGGGCAATCTGCGCGCGGGCGACACCGCCGTCATCTACGGCATCGGCGGCCTCGGCATCAATGCGGTTCAGGGCGCGGTCAGCGCGGGCTGCAAGTACGTGGTCGTCGTCGACCCGGTGGAGATGAAGCGCACCGAGGCGCTGAAGTTCGGCGCCACGCACGCCTTCGCGACCGCCGAGGAGGCGCAGGAGAAGGTGACCGAGCTGACCTGGGGCAAGGGCGCCGACGCCGCCCTCATCCTGGTCGGTACCGTCGACGTCCCGGTGGTCCAGGCGGCCACCGCTGTCATCGGCAAGGGCGGCAAGGTGGTCATCACCGGTCTGGCCGACCCCGCCAAGCTCACCGTCCAGGTCTCGGGTGCGGATCTGACGCTGAACCAGAAGACGATCATGGGCACGCTCTTCGGTTCGATGAATCCGCAGTACGACATCGTGAAGCTGCTGCGCCTGTACGACGCCGGTCAGCTGAAGCTCGACGAGCTGGTGACCCAGCGTTACTCACTGGAGGACGTCAATCAGGGCTACCAGGATCTGCGCGACGGGAAGAACATCCGCGGCGTGATCATGCACGAGTCGTAGGCCTCGTCCCCCCGAACTCCGCGGGCTCATCGGTGATCGACACCGGTGGGCCCGCGGTTTCCATTCGCCGGTCGCCAGGAGGATGTCCTCCCGCCGTGCGTCAGGCCGGGTGCCCCGGTTCGAGGTCGTCGACGTCGGCCAGTCCCGCCAAGCCTCCGCGCCCGCCGGCCGACCCGCCGCCGGCGACCGGAGCGAGGACGTGGCACGTGTGGTCGCCGACGTCGTGCCGAGCCAGCACTCGGCCGACGAACCAGGCCTCGGCGTCGGACAGGATCGGCACGCCGTGCGGTCCCGGAACCCATCGACAGCGCTCGAACTTGTCGACCTCGTCCCCGGTCTCTCCGCCGAACAGTCGCACCAGATCCAGGTGCTCGCGGGAGACCACGTGCACACCGAGGTGACCGGTCGCCGCGGCGATGGGATAGGTGTGGTTCTGTCGCGAGATCCCGGCCACGAACCGCTCCGGTTCAATACTCATCTGCGCGGCGAAACCCACCAGGCAACCCGCTCGGCGACCGTCGGCGGCTGCCGTCACCAGGTAGACGGATGAGTCGATCGAGGCCATCATCGCTTCGAAACCGCGCACCGGACCGTCGTCCATGCCCGCCCCTTCTGCTCGCGCGTGGCCGTTACCCGGCCACCACGACCGACCCTACGCCGCGGCGGGCCCGACTACGCTCTGTGCATGTCCGGCACCCGCGCGCAGCCGACCCGAGAGGAACAGGCTGCGGTTCTGAAGGAGTCCATCTATCTCGTCTTCGCGACGCTCTCGGTGACGCTGGCGATCCGAGCGCACGGGGACGTGAGCGCCCCCGCCGCGCTGGCCACCCTCGCCGTGACGCTCGGAGGCACGGTGCTCGCCGTCTTCACCGCAGACGTCCTCGCTCACACGGTGGTCCACGGCGTGATGATGAGCCGTCACGAGTTCGCGCACGCCGTGCGGACGAGTTTCGGCGCACTGTCGTCGGTGACGCTGCCCTTTGTGTTCCTCTGAGTCAGCCTGATCACCGGCTGGGACGTGAA
This sequence comes from Gordonia cholesterolivorans, assembly GCF_039531975.1. Classification (NCBI taxonomy): domain Bacteria; kingdom Bacillati; phylum Actinomycetota; class Actinomycetes; order Mycobacteriales; family Gordoniaceae; genus Gordonia; species Gordonia cholesterolivorans. The sequence goes on from NZ_BAAARB010000001.1 coordinate 263,067, forward strand.
CGCGGCGCTGCTCGCGTCGACGATCGCCCTCGCCATCGCCCTGGTCCTGATCTGCGCGAGGGCCGTACATCGGGTGGGCCTCAGCTGGAAGCAGCAGGTGGTGATGCTGACGATCGAAGCCGCGCTGGCACTGGCAGTGATCGCCCTGCAGGTGATGGCGCACTCCTGACCCGCGCCCCGACGCGATCAGTCCAGAGCCGCGGTCAGCTGCTCCACCCACGCCGCCTGGACCCCGGCGCGTCTGCGCGAATCGTCGGTCAGCGTGTCGGCCAGGCCGAAGCCGCGGGCGAGGTCGAGGGTGATCTGCGCCAGGCGGTAGGCCTGCGGGCGGGTCCCGTCGGGGTCGAGTCCGGAGACGACGAAGGCGTGGGCCGCTCGGCCCATCTTGGCCTCCAGCGGACGGATCACGTCGGCGAGGGCGGGATCGGACGCCGCGGCGGCCCACACCTGAAGCGCGGCCTTGAACGACGTTCCCGTATAGATCGAGACGGCCTGCTCCACCACCGCGGCGATCCGGCCCGGACCCGACGGGATGCTCTCCAGTGAGTGCCCGACGTCCTCGGTCATGTCGTCGTACATCTGCTCGATGACCGCGGTGAACAACGCCTCCCTCGTCGGAAAGTGATGTTGCGCCGCGCCTCGTGAGACACCGGCCTCCTCCGCGACCTTCGCGACCGTCGTCGCGGCCCAGCCACGGGTGGCGAGCAAGTCGACAGTCGACGCCAGCAGCCGCTCCCGAGTGGCTCGGGACCGGTCCTGCTGCGGTTCACGGAGTGGCGCGTTCATCAGCGGCTAGTGTCCCACTCCGGTCGGCGCTTGCTGAGGAAGGCCGTCATTCCCTCCCGCGCCTCGTCGGACGCGAACAGTCGCATCGATTCCTCGGCGCGCGCCTGCGCCTGCACGTCGAAGCCGTCGAGCAGCGCCGCGGTGGTCAGCTTCTTGCTCACCGACAGTCCTTGCGGGGACGCCTTGCGGATGCCTTCCAGCACACTGTCGAGTTCAGCGGCGAGGTCGTCGGCCGTGGCGCAGGCGGCGGTCACCAAGCCGATCCCGGCCGCGGTGTCGGCGCCGAACTTCTCTCCGGTCAGGAAGTATCGGCCGGCTGCCCGGGCGGACATCTTGGCCAGCAACGGGATCGAGATGATCGAGGCCGCAAGGCCGAGCCTGGACTCGGTGAGAGCGAAGGTGGCGGCCGGTCCGGCGAGCGCGATGTCGGCCGCGCCGACCAACCCCAGTCCACCGGCACGGACGTGTCCGTCGGCGACGACGATCACCGGCTTGTCGAGTTCGAGGACGGTGCGGATCAGTCCGACCATCGCACGACCGCCCTCGGCGGTCGCCTCCTCGGGGCTCAGACCGCGCTTGAGCGCCTCCCCCAGATCCGCGCCCGCACAGAACGTCCCGCCGGTGTGCGTCAGCACGACCGCCCGAATCTCCTCGTCGGTCGCGGCATCGAACGCCGTCTGCAGCTGCGCGACGAGCGCCGAGCTGAGCGCATTGCGGTTGGCGGGTGAGTCGAGCGTGACGGTGAGGACGGACGCGTCTACGGCGGTGTGGACGAGGATGTCGTCGGTCATGGTTCTCCTTCTGAAGGTCGATGAGGAAGGCCCGTACTCGGCTGGTCGCAACTACCGGATTGTCGATTCTCCGCGAACGAAGCGAGTCGGGCGTATCGAGACCGCGCAGGTCAACGGCCTCGATACGCTCCTCACTCTGTTCCTCGCTACTCGACGAACCTGAAAGGGCGAGAGCCGCAGTCGAAACCCCGCGACGTCCGCTGGAAAGGGCGGCGAAACGGGATCAGTACGACTTCGGCAGTCCCAGGCTCGTCTGCGCGACGAAGTTCAGGATCATCTCGCGGCTCACCGGAGCGATGCGCGTCAGGCGCGACAGCGGGAGCAGCGCGGCCAGACCGTATTCGACGGTGAGACCGTTGCCGCCCAGGGTCTGGATGGCCTGGTCGACGATCTTGGCGGTGGCCTCGCCCGCCGCGTACTTCGCCATGTTGGCGGGGACCGCGGCGCCCCAGTCGTCGCCCGCGTCGTACAGGGTGGCGGCCTTCTGCATCATCAGCTTGGCCATCTCGAGCTCGATCTTGCCCTGCGCGAGAGGATGAGCGATCGCCTGGTGCGCCCCGATCGGCGTCTTCCAGACGGTCCGATCGTTCGCGTACTCGACGGCGCGGTCGAGCGCGTAGCGGCCCATGCCGATCGCCGACGCGGAGGCCATGATCCGCTCCGGATTGAGACCGGCGAAGAGCTGACTCAGCGCGGCGTCCTCGGATCCCACCAGCGCGTCGGACGGGAGCCGGACGTCGTCGAGGAAGAGGGTGAACTGCTTCTCCGGGTTCAGCATCTCCATGTCGATGATCTGATGCTCGAAGCCCGGTGTGTCGGTGGGCACGATGAACAGCGCGGGCTTGAGCCTGCCGGTCTTGGCATCCTCGGTCCGCGCCACGATGAGCACCGCCTGCGCTTGGTCGACGCCGGAGATGAAGACCTTGCGGCCGTTGAGGATCCAGTCGTCGCCGTCACGGCGAGCGGTGGTCGTGATCTGATGCGAGTTCGATCCGGCGTCGGGTTCGGTGATGCCGAAGGCCATGGTGATCGAGCCGTCGGCGAGGCCCGGGATCCACCGCTGCTTCTGGTCGTCGGTTCCGAAGCGGGCGATGATGTTGCCGCAGATGGCCGGCGAGACGACCATCATGAGCAGCCCGCTGCCGCCGGCGGCGAGTTCCTCCATCACGATCGCGAGCTCGTACATTCCGGCGCCACCGCCGCCGTACTGCTCCGGCAGGTTGACGCCGATGAAGCCGAGTTCGCCGGCCTCCTGCCACAGTTCGTCGGTCTTGCGTCCCTGTCGGGCGCAGTCGCTGAAGTACTGCTGGCCGTACTTCTTCACCAGCGCGGCCACGGCCTCGCGCAGCGCTGTCTGCTCTTCGGTCTCGATGAAACTCATTGGGGCTCCTGGAGTTCGGTTGGAGATAGGTCTGGTCCCGCGAGGGCTCACTCCGCGGATGGTTCCTCTTCGGTGATCACGGCGAGCACATCGCCCACCGAGAGCTGCCGTCCCGGCTCCACCGCGAGGACGGACACCACGCCGTCGGCGGGTGCTTTGATGGTGTGCTCCATCTTCATCGCTTCGAGCCACAGCAGCGGCTGTCCGGCCGTCACGCGATCGCCTTCGGCCACCGCCACCCGGATCACCGAACCGGGCATCGGCGCCAGCAGCGAACCGGGCCGTTCCACGGACGCCGGGTCGACGAACCGCGGTGCGCGGGTCAGTGTCACCGATGCGCCCGGCCAGTCGACGAACACCCGGTCGCCGACCGCGCTCACCTCGTAGCGGCGCACCACGCCGCCGCGCGAGAGCACCACCTCGGTGGGCTCGACGGACTCCACGGTCGCATCGTCCAGATCGGGCAGTTCGGCTCGCCCGTCGCGCCCGAAGCGATACCGCGCCACGATCTCGGTCCCATCGGCGGCGAGGTAGGTCTTGCGCTGGTAGTCGGAGGCGATGTTGCGCCAGCCCGACGGCGCCGCCGGGACCGCACGGGCGTCGGCGCGGTTGCGCGCCGACTGCGCCAGCGCCGCGACGGTCGCCGCCACCACGTCCGCGCCGTCGCCGGCGAGCGGCCGCGACAACTCGGCGATCCGCTCGTCGCTGAGGTAGCCGGTGTCGGTCGCGCCGGCGAGGAAGTCGGCCTCGCGCAAGGTGTTCACGAGCATGTCGCGGTTGGTGACGACACCGTGGATGCGCGCGTCCGAGAGGGCACGGGCCAGCACGGCCGCCGCCTGGTCGCGGTCGGGAGCCCAGGAGATCACCTTGGCGAGCATCGGATCGTAGAAGGTCGAGATCTCGCTGCCGTCGGTGATTCCCGAGTCCACGCGGACCCCGGGCCGCTCCAGCAGCCCGAACCGGGTGGCGGCGGGGAGGTCGATGCGCGCGACGGTGCCCGACTGCGGCTGCCAGTCGTGCGCGGGATCCTCGGCGTAGAGCCGCACCTCGATCGCGTGGCCGACGCCGCCCGCCGGAGCGGTCGCCGGAATCTGTCCCAGCGGCTCGCCCCGGGCCACGCGCAGCTGCCACTCCACGAGGTCGACGGCGGTGGTCAGCTCGGTGACCGGATGCTCCACCTGCAGTCGCGTGTTGGTCTCCAGGAAGAAGAACTTGCCGGTCTCGTCGGCGAGGAACTCGACGGTGCCCGCGCCTCGGTAGCCGATCGACTCGACCGCCTTGCGTGCGGCCGCGAAGAGCTTGTCGCGCATGTCGGCACCGATCCGCTCCACGAGCGGTGCCGGAGCCTCTTCGACCACCTTCTGATGCCGGCGCTGGATCGAGCATTCCCGCTCGCCGACCGCCCAGATCTGGCCGTGGTCGTCGGCCATCACCTGGACCTCGATGTGGTGGCCGCGCTCGATGTACGGCTCGCAGAACACGGTCGGATCGCCGAACGCCGACTCCGCTTCGCGCCGGGCCGCGGCGACGGCGTCGCTCAACTCGCCCAGTTCGCGGACGATCCGCATGCCGCGTCCGCCGCCGCCCGCGGAGGCTTTGATCAGCAGCGGAAGATCATCGGCGGTGACCGATTCGGGATCGATGTCCTTGAGCACCGGCACACCGGCGCCCTCCATCAGCGCCTTCGCGTTCACCTTGGAGCCCATCGCGGTGATCGCGGCGGGCGGCGGACCGATCCACGTCAGTCCGGCGTCGATCACGGCTTGCGCGAACTCGGCGTTCTCCGAGAGGAATCCGTACCCGGGATGGATCGCGTCCGCGCCCGCCGCCTGTGCGGCGGCGATGATCTTCTCACCGCGCAGGTACGTCTCGGCCGAGGTGGAACCCGGCAGTCGGACCGCGGCGTCGGCGGCCCGCACATGCGGGGCGTCGGCGTCCGGATCGGAGTACACCGCGACGGTGCGCAGGCCCATCGTGACGCAGGTGGTGAAGACCCGGCACGCGATCTCGCCGCGGTTGGCGACGAGCACGCTGGTGATCGGCTTCTGAGAGATGGCTGTAGTCATGTGCAGATTCCTCACATCCGGAAGACGCCGAAGTTGCTGGTGCCCTCGACCGGGGCGGACGCGATGGCCGAGAGCGCCTGGCCGAGCACCGTCCGGGTGTCGCGCGGGTCGATGACGCCGTCGTCGTAGAGCATCCCGGACAGGAACATCGGCACCGACTCGGCCTCGATCTGCGCCTCGATCATGGCGCGCATTCCGGCGTCGGCCTCCTCGTCCACGGTGCCGCCGCGTGCCTCGGTGGCCGCACGGGAGACGATCGAGATGACGCCCGCGAGCTGCGCGGCGCCCATCACCGCACTCTTGGCGCTGGGCCACGCGAACAGGAAGCGGGGGTCGTACGCCCGGCCGCACATGCCATAGTGGCCCGCTCCGTAACTCGCGCCCATCAGGATCGAGATGTGCGGCACCGTCGAGTTCGACACCGCGTTGATCATCATCGAGCCGTGCTTGATGATGCCGCCCTGCTCGTATTCCTTGCCGACCATGTAGCCGGTGGTGTTGTGCAGGAACAGCAGCGGCGTGTTGCTGCGGTTGGCCAGTTGGATGAACTGAGTGGCCTTCTGCGATTCGGCCGAGAACAGCACGCCCTGCGCGTTCGCGAGGATACCGACCGGGTAGCCGTGGATCCGGGCCCAGCCGGTGCACAGCGAGGTGCCGTACTCGGGTTTGAACTCGTCGAAGTCGGAGTCGTCGACGACGCGCGCGATCACCTCGCGCGGGTCGAAGGGGATCTTCAGACCGGGAGGAACGATGCCGAGCAGCTCCTCCGGGCTGTACCGGGGTTCGCGGACCGGCTCGGCGATCGGCTCCGGTCCCTGCTTGCGCCAGTTGAGGCGGGCGACGATCCGCCTGCCGATCCGCACCGCGTCCTGCTCGTCGGCCGCGAGGTAGTCGCCGAGTCCGGAGACGCGGGCGTGCATCTTGGCGCCGCCCAGTTCCTCGTCGTCGCTCTCCTCACCCGTGGCCATCTTGACCAGGGGCGGGCCGCCGAGGAAGACCTTGGAACGGTCCTCGATCATCACGACGTGATCGCTCATTCCGGGGACGTAGGCACCGCCCGCCGTGGAGTTGCCGAAGACCAGTGCGATGGTCGGGATGCCCGCCGCCGACAGTTGCGTCAGATCGCGGAACATCCGTCCGCCGGGGACGAAGACCTCTTTCTGCGTCGGGAGGTCGGCACCGCCGGACTCCACGAGCGAGATGACCGGGAGCCGGTTCTGCCGGGCGATGTCGTTGCACCGGAGGATCTTCCGCAGCGTCCACGGGTTAGAGGTGCCGCCCTTGACCGTCGGATCGTTGGCGACGATCAGGCATTCGGTGCCTTCGACGACGCCGATGCCGACCACCACCGAGGCGCCCACAGTGAACTGCGAGCCGTACGCCGCGAGCGGGCAGAGTTCCAGGAAAGGCGAATCCTCGTCGACCAGCAGCTCGATTCGCTCGCGCGCGGTCATCTTCCCGCGTTTGCGGTGCCGCTCGACGTACTTCTCGCCGCCGCCGGCGAGGACTTTGCGGAACTCCAATTCGAGTTCGGCCAGTTTGGCGTTCATCGCCTCGACGTTGGCCGCGAACTCCGCCGACGAGGTGTCGATCTTGCTCCTCAGAACCGTCATGCCTGGTACCCCAATCGCTTCGCCGCCAGTCCGGTCAGGATCTCGTTGGTGCCGCCGCCGATGCCGATGATGCGCATGTCGCGGTACTGGCGTTCCACCTCCGACTCCCGCATGTAACCCATTCCGCCGTGCAGTTGGACCGCCTTGTTCGCCACCCACTCGCCCGCCTCGACAGCGGTGTTCTTCGCGAAGCAGATCTCGGCGATGAGGTCGTCGCCCGACGACACCTTCCGTTCGACGACCGCCCGGGTGTAGGTCCGCGCCACGTCGATCCGGCGTGCCATCTCCGTGACCGTGTCCTGCACGGACTGCCGGGAGATGAGCGGCTTGCCGAAGGTCTCCCGGTTCCGCACCCAGTCGAGGGTCAGGTCCAGGCACCGCTGCGCGCTCGCGTACGCCTGGGCCGCCAGCGAGGCGCGCTCGGTGACGAAGGCCTGCGCGATCTGCGCGAAGCCGGAGTTCTCGGCACCGACGAGGTTCGCGGCCGGCACGCGGACGTCGGTGAACGACAGTTCCGCGGTGTCGGAACTGAGCCAGCCCATCTTGTCGAGCTTGCGCGCCACCTCGAATCCCGGCGTGCCCTTCTCGATCACCAGCAGCGAGACTCCCGCGGCGCCGGGCCCTCCGGTCCGGACCGCCGCGACGACGAAGTCGGCACGCACCGCCGAGGTGATGAATGTCTTGGAGCCGTTCACCACGTAGTGGTCCCCGTCGCGCACGGCGCTGGTGCGCAGGTGGCCGACGTCGCTGCCGCCACCGGGTTCGGTGATCGCGAGGCTGCCGATCTTCTCGCCCGCCAGGGTCGGCCGGACCCACTTGTCGATCTGGGCCGGGTCGTTCGCGGCGATCAGATGCGGCAGAGCGATGCCGTGGGTGAACAGCGAGGCGAAGACGCCGCCCGCGACGCCCTGACAGTGCAGTTCCTCCACCAGGATCATCGAGTCGATCAGGTCGCCGCCGCTGCCGCCGATCTCCTCCGGCACGCCGAGACCGAACAGTCCCAGTTCGGCCGCGGCCAGGTGGGTCTCGCGCGGAATCAGTCCCTCGCGCTCCCACTCGTCCTGATACGGCAGAATGTGCCGCTTGGCGAAACCGGCGATACTCGCGCGGAGTTCACGCCGTTCCGGTGAATCCCAGATGTCACTGGCGATGGGCACGGATCAGTTCCCTTCTGTCTTGCTGAAACGGGTCGGGATCGGTACCACGCGCGAGCGCAGCCACTCTCCCAGCCCCTTGGCCTGCGGATCGAAGCGGACGTTCTCGGCGACGCCGCGCCCGAGCACCTGCTCGATCACGAAGTTGACGGCCCGCAGATTCGGAAGCGGGTACCGATGCACGGTCAGGTCCGCGACCTCCGGCAGCAGTTCCTTGAGCTTGGCGACGCTGAGCGTCTCGTCGAGCCATGCGTACTCGTCGTCGGTCCGGGCCCAGAGCCCGATGTTGGCGCTGCCGCCCTTGTCCCCCGATCGGGCACCGGCCACGGTGCCGAGCGGAAGGTCGACGGTCTCGCCCCAGTCGGTCGACGACGCCGCCGCCGGGACGCTCTCGTCGACGATCGGTTCCGCGCGAAGGGGCGACGGATCGATTCGCACGGTGACCCCGTCGGGCTGGTTCACCTGGTGGGGAACCAGCGCGGCGTCGACGTAGCCGGGCTCGAAGACGCCGTAGGGCGAACCGTTGCCGGGAGGTGCGGTGAGAGTGAAACCCGGGTAGCTCGCGAGCGCGAGTTCGACTGCCGCACCGGTGAACTGCCGTCCGGCCTTCTTGGGGTCGGTGTCGCGGGCCACGCAGCGCAGCATCGCGCTGGCCTGCTCCTCGGTGTCGGCGTCGGGACGGTCGAGGCGGACCAGCTCCCAGGTGAGTTCGGCGGGACGCTGCCCGAGCGCGGCCTCGAACTGCTTCTGGAACAGCTCGGCCTTGGCCTCGATGTCGAGGCCGGTGAGCACCACCTCGAACTCGTTGCGGATGCCGCCCAGGTGATTGAGCGAGACCTTAAGGTCCTTCGGCGGCGCCTCTCCCCGCACCCCGCTCACCCGCACGCGGTCGGTGCTCTCCTGCGCGAGTTCGACGGTGTCGATCCGCGCGGTCGCGTCGGGGTTGTAGTACCGCGGCCCGCCGATCTCGTAGAGCAGTTGCGCCGTGACCGTTCCGACCTGCACCGCGCCGCCCGTGCCCTCGTGTTTGGTGATGACCGAACTGCCGTCGGCGTGCACCTCGGCGATGGGGAAGCCGAGCCGCGTCATGTCCGGGATCTCGGTGAAGAACGAATAGTTGCCGCCGGTGGCCTGGGCGCTGCACTCGATGATGTGCCCGGCCACCACCGCACCCGCGAGCTGATCGAGGTCTTCGTAGCCCCAGCCGAAGACCGACGCCGCCGACCCGACCACCAGCGAGGCGTCGGTGACACGGCCGGTGACGACGATGTCGGCGCCCGCGTCGAGCGCTGTCTTGATACCGAATCCGCCGAGGTAGGCGTTGGCCGTGATCGGTGATCCCAGCCCGAGTTCACCCGCCCGCCCGACGATGTCGTCACCGTTGACGAAGGCGACCCGGCGATCCACGTCGAGGCGGTCGACCAGTTCCCTGAGCGCCACCGCGAGGCCGTGCGGGTTGAGTCCGCCGGCGTTGACGACCACCTTGACGTCCTTCTCGGCGACGAGGTGCAGGTTCTCCTCCATCTGCCGCAGGAAGGTCTTCGCGTAACCGAGGTCGGGGTTCTTCATGCGGTCACGGCCGAGGATCAGCATGGTGAGTTCGGCGAGGTAGTCGCCGGTGATGAAGTCGAGATCGCCGCCTTCGAGCATCTCGCGGACCGCGCTGAAGCGGTCGCCGTAGAAGCCGGAGACGTTGCCGATCCGGACCGGACGCGATGCGTCGGACATCATTCCTCCTGGTGTTTCACGCGTGTGGGTGCGGGTGCGGCCGGCGCTCAGGACCTCTGGGGCGCTCGGCCGGCGCCGGGAGGTCCGGCGAAGGCCTGGGCTATCCGCGACCACGCGGCGGCCTCGTCGCCGATGAACTCGAGGTTCAGATCGTCGAGGTGCCGTCGCTGAGTCACGAGTTCGCAGAAGTCCACCGCCGGGCCGCGGACGATGTCGGTCGCGTCTTCCGGTCCCCACGTCCACAGCCGGCCCGACGGCGCGGTGATCTCGTAGCGGAACGGTTCGGCCGGGGCGTCGAGCCCGTTGACCAGGTAGGCGAAATCGCGGGTTCGGACCCCGAGGTGCACCACGTTCTTGATGCGGTCGCCCTCGGGACGCTTCACACCGAGCGCGTCGGCGACGTCGAGACCGTGTGCCCAGGTCTCCATCATCCGCGCGGTCGCCATCGACGCCGCGGACATCGGCGGACCGAACCACGTGAGCTTGGTGCCCTCCGGGACCGCGACCAACGCACCGCCGAGCCGGTCGCGCGTCTTGCGCCAGTCGGCCAGGAGTTCGGCGGGCGGCCTGGCCGCCTCGGTCTCCGCTGCCGCGTCCACGAAGCCCGACGGGTCGCCCATCGCCTGCTCGACGAGGTCGCCGAACCCCGCGGGATCGGTGATCGACAGCAGGGACACGCGGTCGGTCCAGTGCAGGTGACCGATCTGGTGCGCCACCGTCCACCCCTGGGCCGGCGTCGGGGTGGCCCACTGTTCGTCGGAGAGCTCCGCGACGAGGCCGTCGAGGGATTCCGATTCCGCCTGCAATGCCTGAACGAGTTCATCGACGATCGCCATGCGCCCAGCGTCACACGGATCGGCAAACAAATCAAGCGTGAATGATTGTTTCTCTTCCGGACCCCGCGCGAGTGGCACCGGTCTCATCCGAGTCCGCGAGTTTCGCCCCGCGCGCTGTCCCCTGATAGGACGGACCCATGACGAGTCACGCCCCGCCGATCGCCGACCCGTTCACCACGTTCGCCATCGGCCGGGACACCGACGTCGACGCACCGGTGTTGGTCCAGAAGCTCGGCAGCGGCGTCACCGATCACCGCGGCCTCATCGAACTGCCGGCTCTCACGGTGCTCTTCGACGACGTCGGTGGCGTTCCCTTCTACCGGCTCGACGCCGCGTCGTCGTCGATGCAGGCACGGCTCACGATGTCGATGGTGCGGCGTCCCGCGCCCCACGACGTGCTCCGCGCGAGCGCCGACCTCCGCATGCACGACGACGCGTTCGGCACCACGTCGGTCACCATCGCCGGGTCCGCGGGTGAGACGGTGTGCTTCGGCACCGCTCGCAACGTCCGGGTCGGTCGTCCCACCAGCGGCGACCTTCAGTGGCATCCGGAACAGCCCGCACCCGACGGCGTACCCGCGGTCGAGCGGATCGACCCGTCCCTCTCCGGTGCCGAGGTGGTCGCGAAGCTGATCGACGGTTCGCTCCCGATGGGCCCGATCTCAGAGATCCTCGACGGCGGCGTCACGGGAACCGGCGACGACGGCTCCGTCGACGTGCAGTTCACCACCGCACCGTGGATGCGCAACCTCATGGGCACCATGCACGGCGGAGTGATCGCCGCGATGCTCGCCCAGGCGTGCTCGTTCGGAGCCCAGCGCAATGTCCGCGCCGGCGGCGGCTACCAGCTGATCGACTTCACCTGCGAATTCCACCGGTCGCCCGTCGTCGACGGCCGCCGCGTGCGCATCGACGTCGTGCCGGTCAAGCTCGGGCGCCGTCTCTGCCTCTTCGACGCCCGCATGTACGACGGCGACCGACTCCTCGGACGGGCGACGGCCGACGCGCGCTTCGACGTCTGACGTCGCGCCTGCCGGCGACAGATCCCCCGTCCGGGACGGGTGTTTCGTCGCCGAGCCTCGCGTCCGCGATGCCGCGGGGAGGATCCCGAACCGCGACAGCTGCCGTCGCAGCAGCGGCACCATCTGCCCGAACGCCAAGTGTTCGGTCGTCCACCGCACCACGTGCAGATCGGGCGCGCAGTTCGTCCTCGCGCAGCTTCTCGGCGATCACCACGTCGTCAGCCGGCTGATCCGGCTTCCGCATCTCCCGCCGGTACTTCCCGAAACCGTCGAACTCCGCCACCACGGACCCATCCCAGTCGTAGTCGCAGATCGCCGTCCGGCCGCTCGGCAGACGGTAGCGGGTCTGAAGCTCGGGAACTGGCAGTCCGGCCTCGATCATCTGTGCCCGCCCCACGACTCGCCGGGGTTGTCCGACCGCCCGTCCGCATGACGCAGCGCCCGACGCGCCCGGGCGACTCCGCGCCGCGGCCGTGCGAGCTCCGCGAGCAGTACGCCGCGATCCGCACCGAGCCGCAGTGCGCTGTCCATGACCGACAGGGCCCGCGGAAAGTCCGGCACCGAGAGCGCCACGTCGACCGCGGTCCGCGAGATCGACGTCACCGCGAGCCCATTGACCTCGACGACCTCGTCGTCGCGCAGTCCCCCGCTGTGTATCACGCGGTGGGGTCGACGGTGACCGCCGTTGCTGCGACCGTTGGTGAGGTGAATGCTCGTGAGATCGGGACGCAGAGTCCCGAGCCCGAGGACTGCGGCCGCAGACTCGTGACTGAGCACGTTGCCGCAGTCGCGGGCGGTTCCGACAGCGGCCGCCACGCACCGGAGCCGATAGCGGTCCCGCAGCGCCTGCCCCGGGTCCGGACCGAGCGACTCACGCGTCACGTACACGCCCCGTCCCACCGGTATCAGCGTGTGTCTGCGAACGGCCTCCCGGATCTCGCGTTCGGTGACTCCGGAATCCAGGGCGACGCCGCGCCAGATGAGTCCGTATCGATCTGCAGGCCACATATCTCTTTAGACGCGACCGGGCCCAAGACGGTTCCATCCGCCGTCCACAGCCCACGATCCGCCATCCGCAGCAGCGCCACTCAGCGACAGATCCCCCGTCCGGGACGGGGGATCTGTCGCCGAGCCTCGCGTCTACCCGAGGCACACGTCCACAGGCGCGCCCCTCTCCTCACACCACCGAGAGCGGCAGGGGCTTCGACGGACCGCGGTCGGCGAAGGTGAACGACGACCCGGCCGAGAAGCGCACGATGGCGACCTCGTCGCACTCGGGCTGCGGATCGCCGCGGCCGACGGTCACCACGAGTTCGTCGCCGTTCACGGCACTCTCTTCGACGACCCACGTCGGCTCGACCGCCCGCACCGCCGACGCGATCGCACCGAGCCGGCCCGCGGCCAACAGCCGCATCCACGCGCCGTCCTCCACCGCAGGCGAATCCACTCGAATGCGCACGCGAACGCCGTCACCGTCTTCGCGCACCTGCGCGACCACCCCCGTGTACTGCTCGGGGCCGAACACCGGGTGCGCGTTCAAAACGCCGGCGAGCGCCGTCGCGTCGGACCGACCGTCGAACAGCGCGGCCGACAATCGTTCGGCGGTGATCCCCGCGATGCCGATGAGCTGCTTCTCGAGGATCTCGTCCGCGCGCGCAGCATCGGTCCGGCGTCGCACGGATGCCAGGAATCCGATCGCGAGCAATTGGTGCTGCAAGGCCGTCTCCTCCGCGATCCGCACCAGTGCGGAGGTGGAGAACTCGTCGAAGGCCAGGTCCTCGACGAGCGGACCGCGGTAATCGGCGAGACCGTCGCCGGCGGACCCGTCGATCGGGCTGAGGGCGATCGACGCCGCCCGGGTTCGCAGAGTCGGCTCGGTGACCTCCGGCAACGGAAGCTCCTCGCGGTCGGGCTCGATCGTCACCGTCCACTCGCAGTGCGGCGTCCGGCCCGCGGGTACGCGGGGCGGTCGGTGCACCGGACGGATCCGCGCGCGCCGATTGGTCGCTATGGCGGTCGCATCGAATGTCGGATCCTCGATGTCGTGGCACATGGCCGTCACGTACTCGTCGCCCATCGGCTCCACGTCGAGAAGCGCGCCGCAGTGATCGAGCACGAACGAGCCGTGGTACCGATCGACGATCCGGTAGCGGAAGTCCATGAACTGCGGCGGCGCACCGATATCGAGCTGCAGGCATTTGAACATGTCCTCGACCCCGTCGCCCTCGATCCCGAGCGCGGTCCGCATCCGCCCCGTGTACACCGGGCTGGCCGCCATCCACTCCTCGATGGCGACCTGGGTCATGCCCTCGCGGCCGAACGCCGCGATCAGGTGTGCCATCCCGGACCGATCGATCAGCTGGCCCGACAGCAGCGACTCCGGGACCAGAGCCACCAACTGCGCGCGGGTCAGTCCGGCCAGGCTCACGGCAGGTCCCACAGGCCGACGGGCGACTGCCCGAGCGGATACCAACCGGGCAGGTTCCCCGGCGCGGACTTCTCGATGCGCTTGAGCATGCCGTCACTGCAGGCTTGATCGGTCAGCATCTCCAGGAACAGTGCCGAGACGTTCCCGAAGTCGAAGAAGTCGCGCTGCCAGCCGAACTGGAAGTTCCCCGCGTAACGGAACCAGCTCCCGCCGATGCCGTGCACCGCGTAGTGGGAACCGTCGGCTCGAGTGCTGACGTCAATCGGCCCGCTCACTGGGTTCCCGGCGCCGGAGTACACCTGGCGCCACAGCCCGATCATGTCGCCGGTCCGCTCGTCGATCACCCACGCCTGGTACGGATACTCCCAGCCCTCCAGGCCCTCCATCTCCTGGCCGAGCGCGATCTCTCGGATCTCGTCGCGGCCCACGGCCATGAAGTCCTTCTCCGGACCGTAGTTCCAGCCGTAGGTGGCGTCCTCGGTGTAGAAATCCGCGAGCGGGCGCCAGTCGCCCGCCTTCTCGGCTTCGACGTTGGCATCCAGCCAACGCTGCTTCATCTCGTCCAGTTCGGCACGGGGAAAAGCCATGTCATTCCTCCACGATCTTCAGTGCTTGGGTCGGGCAGAACCGAACAGCGGCCTCCACTTCGGCGCGCTGCGATTCGTCAGGGTTCTCGTTCAGGATCGTCACCGCGTCACGGCCCGCCTCGAAGACGTCGGGGGCTTCCAACTCGCACATCCCGTGTCCCTGACACAGATCCAGATCGACGACGACGCGCATCACCGCTCCCGCCGCCGATAGGCGACGCGGCACGGCTGCTGCAACTGCACGACCATCTTGGAATGGTCGTTGCGGTAGCTGTCCGGCTCCTGAACCAGGGAGAACTCATAGTTGCGCAGCAGCACCGAGAAGATCGCCTTCAACTGCATCATCGCGAACTGCGCGCCGACGCAGCGATGCCGTCCGGCACCGAACGGGATCCACGTCCAGCGATTGACCAGATCCTCCTGCCGCGGCTGCTCGTACCGAGCGGGATCGAAGGAGTCCGGGTCCGGAAAGTCCTCCGGCAGCCGGTTCGAGACCGCAGGCGAGACCGCGATCGACTGTCCGGCGCGAACCGTGACCCCGCCGACCTCGAAGTCCTCCTGAACCAGGCGCATCAGGATGATCAGCGGCGGATGCAGTCGCAGCGCCTCCTTGATCGCGCCTTCCAGCTTCGGGATCTGACGCATCGCAGCGAAGCTGTACTCGACGCCGTCCGAGTAGATCCCGTCGAGTTCGCCGACGACCTCGGCGAGATGGTCCGGATGTTTGAGCAGTTCGATCAGCGTCCACGCCGCCGTCCCCGAAGTGGTGTGGTGGCCCGCGAACATCATCGAGATGAAGATGCCGGTCACGGTGTCCGGACTGAACATCTGCGAACCGTCGTCGTTCTTCAGCGACACCAGCACGTCGAGCAGATCCCGGTCGGCGGAGTCGGCCGGCGGGTTCGCGATACGGCGGTCCATCACGCCGCCGATGAACTCTACCAACTCGGCGCGCGCGGCGTCGCGTCGGCGGAAACTCTCGATGTCGGCGTGCATGTCGACGTAGGCGATCGGGTCGGTGCCCTTCTCCAGCTCGTGATAGAGGTGCGCGATGTGGCCCGACAGCTCTTCGCGGAACTTGCGTCCGATCAGGCACGACGACGAGGTGTACAGCGTCAGTTCGGCGAAGAAGTCGAGCAGATCGATTTCGCCGGCGTCGCCCCAGCCGGCGATCATCCGTTCCACCTCGTCGGGGATGGTGACCGCGTGCTGCTTCATGTGCGCCCCCTTGAGCGCCTGATTGTGCAGCATCTCGCTGCGCCGCTCGGGACTGGTGTCGAAGACGACGCCCTCACCGAAGATCGGAGTCATGAAGGGGTACGCGGCGCCCTGATCGAGCACCTCGTCGGGCGCGCGGAAGAACTCTTCGTTCGCGGCCGCACCGCTCACCAGGACCACCTCCCGGTCGGCGAGCTGGAACATCCCGACGTCGCCGTGCTCGGCCCGGACACGCCGGAACAGGCCGATCGGATCGGTGGCGAGCTCGTCGAGGTGTCCGTGCTCGCCCTCTCCGCCGGATACGCGGATCGATGCTGCAGGGTCGGAGGATGCTGCGTGCTCGGAGGATGCTGCGCGGTCAGAGGGTTCAGTGTGAGATGCGCTCGTGGTCATGCCGGTGCTCCTTCCGAATGCGCGACCGGTTCGGGCTGGGCGGGGGTGGACGATTCCGGCGGTACGAGCTCGCCCTCGGCTTCGACGTCGACCGATCGCATGTGCGCGCCGGGCGGCATCGAGATCATCGCCATGACAGCCGAAGCCAGATTCTCGGGTGTGAGGAAGTTGCCGTGCCGGGCCAGGCCGAACGCGATCCAGTCGTTGAGCATCGCCTCGGTCTGCTTCTGATCGAGATTCATGCCCATGCCCGTGATCGTCTGGCCGGGCCGCACCAGACCGGCGCGCACCCCGGTGCCCTCCAACTCCATGTCGATGGTGGCGACCATGCCCTCGACACCGCATTTGGCGGCGACGTACGCCGACGACCACGGACGCGGGTGGGCGACGACGTCGGAACTGATGAACACGATGTCGCCACGGCGGCGCGCGATCATCGCGGGCGCCACCGCGCGGTAGAGCCGGTACGCGCCGACCAGGTGCACATCGATCTGCGCCGCCCACTCGTCCACCGGCATCTCGTGGGCTCGGCCGATCTGGAGATCGCCGGCACCGGCGACCACCACTTCGAGGGGACCCAGCGCCTCCTGCGCCGCGTCGACCGCGTTCCGGACGGAGTCGTCGTCGGTCACGTCGAGCGCGACGGCGGCCGCTTCACCTCCGTCGGCGACGATCCGTGCGGCAGTCGCGGCGCACTTCTCCACACGGCGTGCGCCGAGGGCGACCGGATGGCCGGCCGTGGCGAGGGCCAGGGCGGTGGCCTCGCCGATGCCGGACGAGGCACCGGCGACCAGCACGGGCCGACGTTCGGGATGGGGCTGAAATCTCATCGGGGGACCACTTTCATCGGGAGGGACGCGAAACCGCGGACGTTCACCGAGTGCACGCGTTCGGCGGCGTCGAGGTCGACGTCGAAACTCTTGACGGTTCGGGCGATCTCGGCGAGGCCGAGGTCGGCCTCGAGTCGGGCCAGGTGCGCTCCCAGGCAGAAGTGCGTGCCGAGTCCGAACGAGAGGATGGTGCGGCTGCTGTCACGGCCGATGCGGTACTGGTCCGCGTCCGGCCCGAAGACCTCTTCGTCTCGATTCGCCGAACCGATCAGCAGCAGCACCCGATCGCCCGCGGGAATGGTGTAGCCGCCGTATTCGACGTCGTCGACCACGCGCCGCAGCAGCATCTGCGTGGAGGTGTCGAACCGGAGCGTCTCCTGGACCCAGTCCCCGACGACGGCCGCCGGATCGGCGCCCGCGCCGACCTCATCGAGGATCCCCGCCACCTGCCCCCCGCTGCGATGACCCCAGTAGACGGAATTCGCCAGCAGCTTGGTGGTGGTCTCGTTGCCCGCGACCACCATGAGCATCATGAAGCCGATGATCTCCTGGTCGGTCATCGTGGTGCGCTCGCCCTTCGCCGCGGCCACCCCGTCTCCGACGAGTTCGGCGCCGATCAGCGCGGAGACGAGGTCGTCGCCCGGGCGTCTGCGACGGTCGGCGAGCAGCTCCGCGTAATAGCCGTGCAACTCCAGGTAGGCGCGCACAGCGGCTTCGGGTACATCGGTGACGCCCTCCTCCCGGTGGATCAGCAGATCCGACTGCCGTCGCAGGTATGCGCGGTCGGACGGCCCGACCCCGAGCAGCTCCGAGACCACGTCCATCGGCAACAGTCCGGCGAAGTCGTGGACGAAGTCGAACTCCCCCATCTCCACGCAGCGCGCCCAGTGCCGATTCGTCAGCTCGTGGATCCGAGGTGCGAGCTCGCTGACCCGGCGCGGCGTGAATCCCTTCGATACGAGCTTGCGCAGGCGCAGGTGGCGCGGGTCGTCCATCGCCAGGAAGCTCATCGCGTACTCGGCGTTCTCGTTGTACGACGTCGGATCCATCGAGACGCCCCAGCTGTTCGACAGCCGCACGTTGTCGCGGAAGGCCTCGGAGACGTCGTCGTGCCGGGCCAGCGCCCAGAAGTCGCCGTCGGTGTTGCGGTACACCGGCGCGTCGCGGCGCAGCCGCGCGTAGGTCGGATACGGGTCCTCGTGAAAGTCGTAGTCGTACGGGTCGAACGGAATCGACTCCTGCATTCCGGTGTCGGTGACGGTCAACGTCTCATTCCCATCAATCGTTGAAGAGCAGTGCGGCGGCCGCGACCAGCCGCTCGGATGTCGCTTCGTAGGTCAGGTGTCCCATGCCGGCGGTGACGAGTCCGCCTGCGTAGAGCATCTGCAGGGCGTCCACCACCCGAGGGGCATCGGGGTGGTCGTCACCGACCGCGGCGGCGAGGCGGTCGTGAATGAACCCGCCGATCCGCCACCGCAGGTGCTCGGAGTCCGGGTCGCTGCCCAGCAGCGCGACGGTGACGGCTCCGCCGAGCTGTCCCTCTCCGGCGACCACGGTCGAGACTCCGCGCAGCACCTGCGCCACGCGCTCGGCCCGGGGCAGGGAGGCGTCCACCTCGGGCACTCCGGCGGCCAGACGCCGCCAGAACACCTCCGCCACCAGGTGACTCTTCGAGCTGAAATACGTGTAGGCGGTGGCCGGCGCCACCCCCGCGCGCTTCGCGACGTCACGCACCGAGAGCGCATCGAAGCCGTCCGCGGCGAGGATCTCGACGGCCGCCTCGGTCATCTTGGTGATCTTCTCGGCCTGCTGCGGACTCAGGCGCCGCCGGGTGGACTCGGCCGCGACACCGGCGGACTCGACTGGGGTGGACATGTGACGCACGCTACTCTACGGTTGAACCGAAGTCCAGACACCTGTCCAGATGGAGTTCTGACAATGACCCGAGCGAGCCTCCCACTCAGGCCCGACACCGCCACCGACCTGCTCGTCGACGGCGCCCTGATCCCCGGTTCCGGCGGCGTCTTCGACGTCGTCAACCCCGCTACGGAGGAGGTGATCGGCCAGGCGGCCGAAGCCACCGCGTCCGACATGGATCGGGCGATCGAGGCCGCCCGCCGAGCCTTCGATCGGACCGACTGGTCGCGCGACCACGCCTTCCGCGCCCACTGCCTGCGGCAACTGCGCGACGCACTGCTCGCGCACGCGGACGAACTGCGGGAGCTGACGGTCGCCGAAGTGGGCTGTCCCACGTTCCTGACGCACGGCCCGCAGCTGGTGGGGCCGATCACCGATCTCGGGTACTTCGCCGACCTCGCCGAGAGCTATTCGTGGATCACCGATCTCGGCGAGGCGAGCCCGATGGGCATCAAGAACCGGCGAGAGCTGCGCGCCGAGGCGATCGGTGTGGTCGGCGCGATCACACCGTGGAACTTTCCGCACCAGATCAACTTCGCCAAGATCGGTCCGGCGCTCGCCGCCGGCTGCACCGTGGTCCTGAAGCCGGCCCCGGACACCCCGTGGTGTGCCGCGCTGGTCGGGAAGGTGATCGCCGAGGAGACCGACTGCCCTCCGGGCGTGGTCAACATCGTCACCTCCACCGACCACGCACTCGGTGAGCAACTGTGCACCGACCCCCGCGTCGATCTCGTCTCGTTCACCGGTTCCACCGACACCGGCCGCAGGGTGATGGCCGCCGCCGCGCCCACGCTCAAGAAGGTCTTTCTGGAACTCGGCGGCAAGTCGGCCTTCATCGTGCTCGACGACGCCGACCTTGCAGCCGCCTGTTCGATGGCGGCGTTCTCCGTCGTGACTCACGCCGGGCAGGGCTGCGCCATCACCACCCGTCTGCTGGTGCCGCGCGAGAAGCTCGCGGCCGCCGTCGAACTCACCAAGAACGCGATGGCGGGCCTGTCCGCGGCGGACCCGACGGACCCGGGAACGGTCTGCGGACCGCTCATCTCCGCCCGGCAGCGGGAGCGCGTCGAGAACTACCTGCGTCTGGCACGCGAGGAGGGCGGCGTGATCGAGATCGGCGGTGGCCGGCCCGCCGGACTGGACCGCGGTTTCTTCGTCGAACCGACGCTCATCTCCGGCGTCGGCAACTCCGCTCGCGTCGCACAGGAGGAGATCTTCGGCCCGGTGCTGGTGATCATCCCGCACGATGGCGACGACGACGCGATCGATCTCGCCAACGACTCCCCCTACGGACTGTCGGGCGCCGTGTGGGGCACATCGCCGGAACGGGTGAACGCCGTGGTCGACGGCGTCCGCACCGGGACGATGAGCGTCAACGGCGGCATCTGGTACTCCGCCGACGTCCCGTTCGGCGGCTACAAGCAGAGCGGAATCGGGCGAGAGATGGGCCGCGCCGGTTTCGAGGAGTACCTCGAGATCAAGGCGGTCGCCACACCCGTATAGGGAGGTCGGCCCCTCCCGCTCCCACCTCTCCCGCCGGCCTGGCCCGCCCGCTGCCCACCTCTCCCGCTGGCCGGCCCCGCCCGCTGGTTGAGCGAGCGAAGCGAGTCGAAACCTCCACCCCCACCTCCACCCCCCGCCCACACCCCACAACACCCCGAAGGAACAACATGACCAGATTCGCCGACAAAACCGCCATCGTCACCGGCGCCGCCGGAGGCATCGGAGAGGCCTACGCCCGGGCACTCGCCGACGAGGGCGCGTACGTGGTGATCGCCGATGTCAACGACGACGCCGGACGGTCGGTGGCCGACGCGATCGGAGGCATGTACGTGCACACCGACGTCTCCGACCCCGACTCCGCGGCATCGCTCGCGACGGCCGTCGTTGACGAACGCGGGAAGATCGACGCGCTCGTCAACAACGCCGCGATCTACGGCGGCATGAAGCTCGACTTCCTGACCACCGTGCCGTGGGACTACTACAAGAAGTTCATGAGCGTGAACCTCGACGGTGCGCTCAACGTGACCCGCGCCTGCTACCCGCATATGCGGCACGGCGGGGCGATCGTGAACCAGTCGTCGACGGCGGCCTGGCTGTACAGCGGCTTCTACGGTCTGGCCAAGGTGGGCGTCAACGGCCTCACCCAGCAGCTCGCCGTCGAACTCGGCGGTCAGCGCATCCGCATCAACGCGATCGCCCCCGGCCCCATCGACACCGAGGCCACCCGCTCCACCACTCCCGCCGCGATGGTCGACGACATGGTCGCCAAGCTCCCGCTGGGGCGGATGGGCACGCCGCAGGATCTGGTCGGCATGTGTCTGTTCCTGCTGTCCGACGAGGCGTCCTGGATCACCGGACAGATCTTCAACGTCGACGGCGGACAGGTCATCCGCTCATGAGCGAGGCACTGCGGCTGGGCTGTGTCGGGCTCGGCAACATCGGCGGTCCGATGGCTGCGCGCCTGGCCGGATCCGCTCCGACCACCGTCTTCGACCTCTCTCCGGATGCCGTCGCCACCCTGGTCGATGCGGGCGCGGTCGCCGTGGACGGTCTGCCCGAACTCGCGTCCGCCAGCGATCTGGTCAGCATCTGCGTTCGCGACGACGCCCAGGTCCGCAAGGTGATCGGGGAACTGCGCCCGCACCTGGCGCCGGGCTCGCTCATCGCGATCCACTCCACCATCGCCCCCGAGACGGCGGCCGAGCAGGCCGCCGCGTGCGCGGCGGACGGGATCGTCGTGCTCGACGCTCCGATCTCCGGCGGCGCCCCCGGGGCTGCGGAGGGCCGGCTGGCGATCATGATCGGCGGCGATCGCGCCGGCTACGAGCGGGCCAGAGCCGCACTCGCGCCGGCGGGCGATCTCATCGTCCATGCCGGCCCGGCGGCCGGCGACGGAACGCGGATGAAGCTGGCCCGCAACCTGCTGCACTTCGTCTCCTTCGCCGCCACGGCCGAGGCGTCCCGACTCGCCGAGGCCGCCGGAATCGACATCGCACAACTCGGGCGAGTGGTCCGGCACACCGATGCGATCACCGGCGGTGCGGGCGCGATCATGCTTCGTGACACCACCGGGCCGATCGCTCCCGACGACTTCTGGTTCGGTGTCTTCACGCACGTCCGCGATCTCGGCGAGAAGGACCTGACCCTGGCACTGACCCTGGCCGACCGGCTCGGCGTCGACCTCCCGCTGGGCCGCCGCGCCCTCACCGATCTGGCCGCCGGACTCGGTGTGCCCCATTCCGCCCACGACGCACGCCGCGACGGCTGATCCGGCGCGCAGCGAAATGAACCGAACCGAAGGAGCATTGTGAACCCGACCCCGCAAGACGATCTGCCCCCGATGACCGAGCGACGCCGCAAGGGCCTGGCGACGATGTCGGAGGTGTACGGCTGGGAGATGTCCGACGGTCCGGGCGACTTCTTCGCGCACACCGCCGATCAGGTCTTCGGCGAGGTGTGGAGCCGCGAGGGCCTCACCCACCGCGACCGCAGGCTGGTCCTCCTCGGCGCGCTGGCCGCCAACGGTCAGGTGGACGTCGCCGAGATCCAGGCGGCGGCGGCGCTCGGCAACGGCGAACTCACGCCGGAGGAGCTGAACGAGATCGGACTGTTCCTCTGCTACTACGTCGGCTGGCCGCTGGGCACCAAGATGACGATGATGTTCGGCGAGGTCGCCGGCAAGCACCGGAAGTCCGAGCACTGAGCCCGAACCCGCGCCCGTCGAGACCGCGCACGACCATAGGCTGACCGGCATGGACTTTCGATTGGTAGACCTCAGCGCCGACGAGATCGCTGCGCAGCTCGCCGTGGTGGAACCGCTGACCGAGTCGGTCCGCGCGCTGATCGACGCGGTGATCCGCACCGAGGTGCCCGACGACGATCTGGACGACGCGCGCCGGCGGATCGACGCGGTCACCGCCTCACTGCGCGCAGCGCAGAAGCCGGGCAGCTACGGAGTGCCGTTCACCCGCGACTTCACCGGCATGCCGTGGGGCAACGCGGCCGTGGGTGTGCGCAACGCCATCGCTCCCCCGCTGCGGGTCGACCACCACGACGACGGGACGGCCACCGCTCGGGTACGGCTCGGCGCCGCGTACGAGGGCCCGGCCGGCCTGGTCCACGGCGGGATCTCGGCCATGCTGCTCGATCAGATGCTCGGCGAAGCGGCCAGCGTCGGCAACGGAACCCCCTGCTTCACCGGCACGCTCACCGTGAAGTACCTGCGCCCGACACCTCTCGGCGACGTCGATCTGCGCGCCCGCACCACCGGATCGGAAGGACGGAAGGTCTTCGTGCGGGCCGAACTCTGCGACGCGGACGGCCCGACGGTGACGGCGGAGGGAATCATGGTCTCACCGAGGAATCTCCCGTCCCCGGATCAGATCGCGAAGTTGCGTGCAGCGACCGCCGCAGATCACGACGCCTGACGACGAGGTCAGGACGTACCTGTGTCCGGACCGTTCCCGTCGGTCTCCGCGAGCCAGCGCTGGGCTTCGGCGTAGGCGGTGTCGAGACCACCGAAGACATGCCGGGACGCGGGCACGACATTCTCCTCGCCCAGCGCTCGGACCAGGCCCGCTCGCGTCACCGCGTCGATCATCGCGGAACTGACGCCTGCGAGCATGAGACGCCCGCCCGACTTCCGCAATGCCTCGGCCTTCGCGCGCAGCAGCTTCTGCAGTGTCGCCGACGGCACGTCGGGCAGGACGCGTACGTTCAGAATCACCACGAACCGGCCCGGTGCGGAGGGCGGCGCCGGCCACGTCTCTGAGATGCGGGGCACTTCTGCGAACAGCGCGACGCCGGCGTAGTACAGCACGGTGATTCCGTTGGCGGGCAGCGTCTTCGGCGGTTCTTCCAGACACCAGCCCTCGTCGTCTCGGACCAGCGCCAGCAGCCGGGCGCTGCGTGCCGCCTGGACGCAGTAGAGCACCAGCGAGATTCCGGCACCGACGAGGATCGCGTACTGCAGGGGGATCTGGGTCGTCGCGAGGAAGGTCGCCACCATCGCGACGGCGCTCAGCGGCGCCGTGCGCAGAACCAGAGTGACGTCGGCCCATCGACCCTGAATCAACTCGAACCCGATGACGAACAGCAGTCCCCCGATGACAGGCATCGGGATGATCTGCGCGGCGGCGCCGGCGATCAGCACGAGAACCACCAGCCACGCACCGGCGAAGACGCCCGCCCAGCGGCTCGTCGCGCCCGCGGAGACCGCGACACCTGTGCGGGACAGGGAGCCGCCGGTCGGCAGCGATCCGAAGAAGCCGCCGACGATGTTGGCCGCACCCTGCGCCGAGAAGTCCCCGGACGCACTCGCCTTCGATCCGTCCGGGTTCGGCACCGCCGCCGAGATGCCCGCTGCCTGAGCGAGACCGACGAGGGCGATGGCGAACGCTCCGAGAACGAGGTTCGGGAATGCACTCAGATCCGGAAACGTGAACGGCGGCAGACTGTTCGGCACCTTCGCGATATCACCGACGGTCTCCGTGTCGGCGCCGGTCACCGCGGCCACCGCGGTGACCGCGACGAGTGCGATCAGCGTGGCGTACGACTTGACCGGTCTGACGAACTGCAGAACTCCCCACACCGCGACGGTGCCGAGCGCCACCGCCACCGACGCCCCCGACCATTGGGGCACGTGTCCGAGCACCTCGACGAACTTCACGACGGTGTTGTGCCGTTCCGGGTCGTAGCCGGTGACGTCGCCGAGCACCCCCGCCACGATCTGTACGGCGATGCCGACCGTGAATCCGGTCATCACGGCGCTCGAGACGAAGTCCATGATCGCGCCGACGCGCAGCAGACCCATCACCAGCATCACGGCACCGACCGCCACCGTCAGCATCGCGATGTTCCCGACGTCGTGCGGGTCGAGGCCGGCCGAGGACAGCACGCTCTGCGACGACAGTGCGATAGCACTGGTCAGCGTGGTGACCATCAACGCGGTCCGGGCGAACATCGACCCCACGAGTGTCGAGAGCATCCCCGAATACAGACCGCTGACCGGATTGAATCCACCGATCGACGCGTACGCCATCCCCTCCGGGATGGAGAACAACGCGGTCACCAGACCGGATACGGCATCCGCTGGTCTCGGCCGCGAGATCTTTCGGATCCGGCGCATGATCGCTGACACGGCCACCTCAGACGTTCCTCTCCGTATCCTGCGAATCTCGTCGGATCTCGACCGGCCGAGCACTCAATTCCGGTGCGTTAGCCACCACCAGCCACGCCGCGAGCGTGGAGAAGAGCAGTGGAACCATGAGATCCATCTGCGGCACGATCGCCAACCCGAGGAACAGACTCAGCCAGCCGTTGCGCGCAGCGGCCACCGAGATCCCGACTACCGACGCGCTCACGCACAGGGTCAGCGGTATCGAGGTCCAGAGTGTGTGAACGCCGAATCCGAAGGCCGCTCCGATGAACACCGCGGGGAAGATCCGGCCGCCCCGGAAACCTGACGCCCCGGCGACCAGCAGCGCGCACAGCTTCACCGCCGCGAACACGAAGAATCCCATGGCGGTGGTGGTCGCCACCTCGCCCGGCAGCTCGTTCATCTGCTCGAGGCCTTTGAACAGGGTGATGGTGCCGCCGAGCGCACCGAGGCCGCCGAGGACCGCCCCGGCCACGGTCAGCCGCACCACGGGACCGGGCAACCGGGTGTTCAGCAGTCGGTGCAGGGGGTCGAAGAGCGCGGCACCGACCACGCCGACGGTTGCCGCGGCCGCCGCGACACCGATGGCGAGGAGCACGTGGACCACACCGCCGATCGTCTCGTCCGGCAGACCCATCGACAGCCCGAGATCGGTGAAGTGCAGCATCACGAACGAACCGGTCGCCGCGGCGACGAGCGGCACGTACAGCCGGTGCCACAGCGGGACGCGGGGATCGCCGCTGTTGAGTTCGGACAGCATCAGCGCCGCGGCGACCGGTGTCCCGAACATCGCGCCGATCGTGGCCGAGGTCGACAGCCCCATCCACTCCTTCTGCCCCAGCTTCGGCACGAGCCGGACACCCAGCCCGACGATGATCGCGGCGTTGATCGCCATGATCGGGTTCTCCGGCCCCAGGCTCACCCCGCCGGACAGGGTCAGAACGGTGGCGAGCACGAGGCCGGGGAGCACGCGTATTTCGAGAGGAGTGGAGACGAGTCCCTCCGTCGCCGGATCGGGGCCGGCATGGCCCGGCAGGTACCGGATCACGAGTCCGGCGAGCAGACCGACAGCGGTGAGCGTCCCGAAGATGAACCAGCCGTTGTCGCCGGACACGCCGAGCGCGGCACTGAGATCGTCCCAGACCAGTTTCTGAACCAGTTCCGCGAGCGCCGAGACGCCCCACAGCCCGAGCGCGCACAACGCGCCGACCGCGATCCCGACAGGGGTCAGCGCGATCATCTGCGCGACCGGCGGCCGGACCGTCGGCGTTGCAGCGGCGCAGGACCCGGTTTCGTCCATCGCAGTCCTTTCGTCGCCCGTCGCGCGACCCACGCGTCCGGCATGGTCGGTAACCCAATGGTCGGTCACTGCAATGGTCGGTCACTGTGGGCCGGCGGATCCGGAGGCGTCACCCGCGGCGAATGACCCACCCGGCTCGATCGTTCCCACCGGTCCGCCGGCCACCGATCGGCCGTTCGGTAGCGTCGAGGCCATGTGTGACGATCATCGCATGGAGCCCTTCTCCGCCGAGGAGTCCGAAGCCGTTCAGCGCATCTGGCGAGAGCTGGGCATTCCGGGTCTCATCGACGTGCACACCCATTTCATGCCGCGCCGGGTGATGGACAAGGTCTGGGCGTACTTCGACTCCGCCGGCCCGATGCTCGGCAGGCAGTGGCCGATCGCCTACCGGGCCGACGAGGACCGCCGCGTCGAGACGCTGCGCGCGTTCGGTGTGCGCGCGTACTCGTCGATGATCTATCCCCACAAACCCGATATGGCCCGATGGCTCAACAGTTGGGCGGCGGAGTTCGCGTCGGCGCACCCGGACTGCCTGCAGACGGCGACCTTCTACCCGGAGGAGGGGGCCGCGGCGTACGTCTCCGAGGCGATCGACGCCGGAGCGAGGATCTTCAAGTCGCACATCCAGGTCGGCGCGTACTCGCCGATCGATCCGCTGCTCGACGGCGTGTGGGAACGGATCGACGACGCGCAGATCCCCGTGGTGATCCACTGCGGTTCGGGTCCGGCACCGGGCGAGTTCACCGGCCCGGAACCGATCGACGAACTGCTGCGGCGGTTCCCGAGCCTGCCGCTCATCGTCGCGCACATGGGCACCCCCGAGTACGAGCCCTTCCTCGCACTCGCCGAACGGTACGAGAACGTCCGGCTCGACACGACGATGTCGTTCACCGCGTTCTCGGAGGAGTCGGCGCCGTACCCCCGCGAGCTCTTCGGCCGGCTCCGGGACGTCGGCGAGAAGATCCTCTTCGGCAGCGATTTCCCCAACATTCCGTACAGCTACACCGAGGC
The DNA here is from genome assembly GCF_039531975.1 of Gordonia cholesterolivorans. Classification (NCBI taxonomy): domain Bacteria; kingdom Bacillati; phylum Actinomycetota; class Actinomycetes; order Mycobacteriales; family Gordoniaceae; genus Gordonia; species Gordonia cholesterolivorans. Next base: position 290,288 of record NZ_BAAARB010000001.1, read on the forward strand.
GCTCGCCGCCTGCGCCCGGCTCGACCTCGGCGACCGCTGGCTGCGCGGCGTGTTCCACGACAACGCCGCCGCGCTCTTCGGAATCGGCTGACACCGTGTATGTCGACACGACGATCGTCTGTCGATTGGAGCAGATGGGCGCGGCATCGGCCGCCGCCGAATCGGCCGGATACGACGGAGTGTGGACCTTCGAAGGCGCCCACGATCCGTTCCTGCCGCTGCTGCTCGCCGCGGAACGCACCGAGCGGGTACGGCTCGGGACCTCGGTGGCGATCGCGTTCGCCCGAAACCCGATGCTGCTGGCGACCACCGCATGGGACCTGCAGGCCTATTCACGCGGGCGGTTCGTGCTCGGCCTCGGCACTCAGATCAAGCCGCACATCACCCGGCGATACGGGATGCCGTGGAGCCGCCCCGCCGACCGGATCCGCGACATGGTCACTGCGATCCGCGCGATCTGGGACAGCTGGGAGACGGGCGGCCGCCTCGACCACCGCGGCGAGTTCTACCAGCACACGCTGATGCCGCCGCTGTTCCGGCCCGACGCGCGAGAGGTGGAGGGCTTCGGTCCGCCGCCGATCTGGCTTGCGGGCGTGGGGCCGAGGATGACGGCGGTCGCGGGCGAGACGGCCGACGGATTCCTCTCGCATCCGCTGTGCCCGCCCGCGTTCCTGCGTGAGACCACCCTGCCCGCGTTGGCCGCAGGCGCGGCGTCGGCGCGGCGCCGGGTCCCGGAGGTCCACCACTCGGCGATGGTGATCACCGGGCGCGACGCAGCCGACCGCGCGGCGGCGCGCGAAGCCGTGCGGACGCAGGTCGCGTTCTACGGCTCCACGCCCGCCTACCATCCGGTGCTCGAAGCCGTCGGCCGCGCCGAGCTCGGCCCCAGGCTGCACGAGCTCTCACGCGCAGGCGACTGGACGGCGATGGCTCAGATGGTCGACGACGCGCTGGTCGACGCCGTCGCGGTCACCGTCGACGACATCGGCTCGGGCGCTGCCGAGTTGGTGGATCGGTACGGACCGTGGGTGGACCGGCTGGGCTTCAACACGCCCTACCGCGCCGATCCGGCCCTGCTCGCGGACCTCGCCGCCGCGGTCCGGGAGGCCGCGGTCACGAGATCCGCACCACCGCCTTGCCCCGCACGCGACCCTCGGCCAGATCGGTGAGCGCCCGCGGCAGTTCGGCGAGTTCGTAGACGTGGTTCACCGGCGGTCGCATCCCCTCCCCGACCAACCGGACGATGTCCTCGTGCAGCAGCCCGGGCACCTCGGGGTGCGTCCGGATGTATTCGCCCCATGCCGCGCCGACGACGGAGATGTTCCGGAAGAGCACGCGGTTGAGCTTCACCGTCGGGATGCCGCCGGCGGCGAAGCCGATCACCACGAAACGGCCGTCGGGCGCGACGGTGCGGAGCGCCTCGTCGAAGACCTCACCGCCGACGGGATCGATCAGCACGTCCACGCCTCCCCCGGTGCGCTCGAGGACCCGGTCCTTCCACCCCTCGGTCAGTGCGATGACCTCGTCGGCGCCCAGCGCCCGGAGCATCTCCTCGTTGCCGGTCCGGTGCACCACCGCGACGACCCGGGCGCCGAGTGCCTTGGCGACGATGATCGAGGCCACACCGATGCCGCCCGCGGAACCGAGCACCCCGACGGTCTCGCCGGTCCGCAGATTCGCCCGCATCTTCAAGGCGAACAGCGCGGTCTGGAAGTTGATGCCGAGCGCGGCGCCCTCGTCGAAGCTCAGTTCGTCGGGCAGGGGGAACAACTGCTGTTCGGCCACGGCGATCTGCTCACCGAATCCGCCGAGCATCGATGCGACGACCACGCGGTCGCCGACCGCGAACCGACCGCCCTCCGGAGCCGCGGCGACGACGCCGGCAACCTCGGTGCCTGGAACGAAGGGCAGCGGCGGCCGCAGCTGATACTCGCCGCGGCTCATCAGCAGGTCGGGGAAGCACACTCCGCACGACCGCACATCCACCAGGTACTGACCCGCTTGCGGCTCGGGAGCCGGAATCTCTTGCAGTTCCAGGCCTTCCGGGCCCACTTCATTGACGATCACCTGTGCTTTCATGACTTCCACGGTAACCGTCGGACACCTGTCTATACGATTGAACGATGGCATTGACCTCCCCCACCAACGGACTGTCCGACGAGCGTCTGCGCGTAGCCGACGAAGCGCCCGGCTTCATGCCGCTCGATGAGGCCCTCGCACTGCACGAGGCGGCGACGTCGTATCTCTCGCAGCCCGACTCGGTCGGCATCGGCGTCGAGATCGGCACCTACTGCGGAAAATCGACGGTGTTCCTCGGCGCCGCCGCCGAAGCATACGGCGCCCTGGTGGTCACCGTCGACCACCACCGCGGTTCGGAGGAGCATCAGCCGGGCTGGGAGTACCACGACACCGAACTCGTCGACAGTCACAGCGGACTGCTCGACACGGCCGCCCGCTTCCGGCGGACGATGTACGACGCCGGGCTGGAATCGACCGTGCTCGGGTTGCTCGCGCCCTCGACCGCCGCCGCGCGGGTCTGGGGACGCGAGGTGGATTTCGTGTTCATCGACGGCGGCCATTCGATGGAGGCCGCGCAGAACGACTACGACGGGTGGTCCGGGTGGGTCCGCGCCGGCGGCGCACTCCTCATCCACGACGTCTTCCCCGACCCGAACGACGGCGGGCGGCCGCCGTACGAGATCTACCGTCAGGCCCTCGACTCCGGCCGGTTCACCGAGCAGTCCGCGCACGGTTCACTGCGCGTCCTGCGGCGGATCCGCTGAGCCTACGCGGCGACTCCGAGTCCGAGCTTGCCCGCCAGCTTCTCCAGATACGAGCGCGCGGTGTCGGCGTTCTCGTCCGGCAGCCCGTAGAGGACGCGGGTGACTCCGATCCGGTCCCACCGCGCCAGCCGCTCGGCGTCCGGCCGCATGTCGAGCGCGACGATCTGCGGTGCGCCGTCGCGTCCCGCGTCGGCCCAGATCGTCTTGAGCAGGGCCACCGACTCGTCGATGTCGGTCTCGCCCGGTGTCGTGATCCAACCGTCCGCATTGCGCGCGATCCACGTGAAGTTCTTCTCGGTGCCCGCCGCGCCCACCGACACCCCGATGGTCCGGGACGGTTTCGGCCACGCCCAACTGGGACCGAAATCGACGAACTCACCGTGGTACTCGGCCTCGTCCTGCGTCCACAGGGCGCGCATCGCCTCGAGGTATTCGCGCAGCATCGTGCGCCGGCGGCCCGCCGGGACGTGGTGGTCCGACAACTCGTCCAGGTTCCAGCCGAAGCCCACGCCGAGGCGCACGCGTCCGCCCGACAGGTGATCGAGGGTCGCGATCGTCTTCGCGAGGGTCAGCGGGTCCGACTGCACGGGCAGCGCCACCGCCGTCGACAGTTCGATGCGTGAGGTGACCGCCGCCGCGGCCGCCAACGACGTCCATGGGTCCAGCGTCCGGGTGTACCTCTCGTCGGGGAGGCTCGCGTCGCCGGTCCGCGGGTGGGCCGCCTCGCGCCTGGTCGGGATGTGACTGTGCTCGGGCACGTAGTACGCGGCGAAGCCCGCCTGCTCGATCAGCGGCGCCAACTCGTGCGGTCGCAGACCGCGGTCGCTGGTGAACTGCACGATTCCGTAATCCACTTGGCCCTCCGAACTCAGACGCCCTCACTGGACGCTAGACTGGACACTAGTCCAATCATCGCCCTTGCGCTACCGGTTCATCGGCTGCGAGACGGTCGTCGTCGAGTTCGGCGAAGATGCCGCCGGCGGGTGTCGCACGGCTGATCGCGTCCGCCGCGAGGATCACCGCGGCCGACGTCCAGCAACTGCGCTCCACCGGCCAGCGCTTACCGTCCGCGAAGACCAGCCCGGTCCAGTACGAACCGTCGGGATCACGCAGGTGCTGAATCGACTCCACCATCGCCGCCGCGCGATCCACGTCGCCGAGCGCCTCCAGCGCCAGCGCGAGCTCGCTGGTCTCGGCGCCGGTGACCCACGGGCGATGGTCCACGCACCGCGCTCCCAGTCCGGGAACCACGAACCTCTCCCACTCCGCATCGATCTGCGCGCGGCCGGCATCGCCGCGCAGGGGCCCGCCGAGAACCGGGTAATACCAGTCCATCGAATGCTCGCCGGCCGCGACGAAGACCTCGTCGGGCCGGGTGAACGCCACCGCGAGGTCACCGCGCGAACGCTCCCACGTGCCGGCGTCGGCTCCCACCTCGCCCGCGATGCGGATACCGCAGCACAGCGCCGAGTAGATGCTCGAATTGCCGGTCCGGAGGGCGTCGTCGAACATGGCTCCGGTCCGGTAGTCGGCCGCCCATCGGAACGCCCCGTCGCCGCGCTGGAACATCAACACCCGGTCCAGAGCGGCACGCACCGTGGGCCACATGCTCCACAGGAAGGCCTCGTCACCGGTGATCAGATAGTGATGCCACACTCCGACCGCGATGTAGGCGCAGAAGTTGCTGTCGACGCCGGGGTCGACGACCCGCCCGGCCCGCAGCTCCATCGGCCAGGAACCGTCGTCGCGCTGGGTGTGCGCCGACCATTCGTACGCCGCACGAGCAGCGTCGAGGTAGCCGCTCGCCGACAAGGCCATCGCCGACTCGACGTGATCCCACGGGTCGGTCTTGCCGCCCGGGAACCACGGAAGCGCACCGTCGGGCTCCTGCATTCCGACGATCGCGGCTCCGGTCGCGCGCACTTGCGCGGGCGTCAGGACGCCGGACACGGAGGGGACGGCCATCGTTACGCGGATTCGGCGAGTCCGGCCGGCTTGCGCAAGTAGATCGCCACCGACTTCCCGACGAGCGGATTCAAGAGTTGCTCGCCCGCACGGGTGACCCACGGCTTACTCATCATGTCCCACACCAGCATCTTGTGATAGCCGCGGACCAGCGGGTTGCGGTCGTTGTCGACGCCGACCGCGCACTTGAGCCACCAATACGGCGCGTGCAGGGCATGCGCGTGTCCCGATCCGGTGATCTCCAGGCCCGCTGCCGCGAGCTTGTCGGCCAGCTCCGACTCGCGGTAGATACGGACGTGGCCGCCCTCCACCTCGTGGTACTCGTCCGAGAGCGCCCAGCACACCCTCTCCGGCCAGTAGCGGGGAACGGTGACCGCGGCCGACCCGCCGGGTTTGAGGATGCGGACCATTTCGGCGATGGCCGCCTCGTCGTCGGGGATGTGCTCCAGGATCTCCGACATCAGCACGACGTCGAAGGACTCGTCGTCGTAGGGCAGCGCGAGCGCGTCGCCGACCTCGGTGCGCGCGACACCCGATTCGGGAACCTCCCCCGCCGCGGCCAGCGCGCCGAACATCTCCGCGACGTCGGCCATGTCCTTCTCGTTCTGGTCGAAGGCGATGACCTCCGCACCGCGGCGCAGCATCTCATACGAGTGACGGCCCTGACCGGCGCCGATGTCGATGGCCTTGACTCCCGGTCCGACGGCGAGACGGTCGAAATCCACAGTGAGCACGTGTCAGTTCCCTTCGCCCGCGGCGGCGTCGACGGCCGCCCGATATCGATCCGCTGTCGCTTTGGCGACTGCCGACCAGCTGTACCTCGAGGTGGCACGGGCGCGACCGCCCGCGCCCGTGCGCGCCGCCAGTTCCGGATCCTCGAGCAGCCGGAGCAGCGCCTGCGCGAGAGCGCCGGCATCGCCGGGAGGAACCAGGAGGGCGGCCGACTCGTCCTCGCCGACCACCTCCGGGATCGCGCCCGCACGAGTCGCCACCAGCGGTGTGCCACAACTCATGGCCTCCACCGCGGGCAACGAGAAGCCCTCGTACAGCGAGGGCACACAGGCGATCTCCGCGCTCGCCAACAGGTCGGCCAGCTCGGCGTCGTCGAGTCCGGAGACCACCGACACCCGCTCGCCGATGGACAGTTCGTCGATCAGCCGCGCCGAGGGGCCATCCGGATCCAGCTTCGACACCAGCGTGAGGTGCACGTCCCGTTCGACGGCCACCTTGGCGACCGCCTCCAGCAGGTACGAGACCCCCTTGAGCGGTGCGTCGGCGCTCGCGACGCACACGATCCGCCCGGGGACCCGCTCGCCGCGGGGCGCGTACAGATCGACGTCGACGCCCAGCGGGATGGTCGCCAGTGCGCCCGGCTCCACGTGAAACGCATCGCGGATGTCCTGTTCGCTGCTGTTCGAGACGGTCAGCAGCGACGGAATCCGCCGCGCCACGCGGCCCTGCATCGCCAGGAACGAATGCCACCGCCACGCGCTGATCTTCTTCAGTCCCACGGCGGCCTTCACCGCCAGCGAACGGTCGCGGGTGATCGGGTGATGGATCGTCGCCACCAGCGGGAAACCCTGACGCTTGATATCGAGCAGCCCGTAGCCCAGGCATTGGTTGTCGTGCACCACGTCGAAGTCGGCTCGCCGGCCGCGCAGCAGCCGCGCCATCCGCAGACTGAACGTCAGCGGTTCACCGAACGCCGCGGTCCACATGGCCGCCACCTCGAGCACGTCGATCCAGTCGCGATACTCGCCGAGCCGCGGAGTCCGGAACGGTTCGGGTTCGCCGTACAGGTCCAGGCTCGGCACCTTGGTGAGCCGGACGCCGGCGTCGAGCTCGGGATACGGCTGACCGGAGAAGACCTCCACGTCGTGGCCGAGTGCGACCAGTTCCCGCGAGAGATGGCGGACGTACACGCCTTGGCCCCCGCAGTGCGGTTTGCTGCGGTACGACAGCAGCGCGATCCGCACTAGAGGGCCTGTCCGACGGGATCGGCCTGACCGGCCACGCCGGTCATCTCCTCCACGGAGACGAACTTGACCCGTCGGCGGCCGGACTCCGACCCGGCCTCGCGTTCGGCCGCGTCGATGCGTTTCCAGCCCGCCAGATCCACGCGATGTGCGCCGCGAGAGGCCACCAGGTCGGCGACGTCGGAGTTGTCGACCGCGGGATCCGTCAGCGCGCCGGCGGCGAAGTCGGCCAGGATCGCCGCCGCGGCCTCCTCGCCGCACAGCCGGTTCCGGCCGATGCCCCCGGTGGGTCCGCGCTTGACCCAGCCGGCGACGAAGACGCCCGGAATCGGATCCCCGGCCGACCCGTCGAGGACGCGGCTGCCGGCGTTCGGGACCACCGACCGGCCCTCGTCGAAGGGCAGGCCCTTGATCGGCCGGCTCCGGTATCCGATCGACCGGACGATCAGCCCGGCGTCGAGCTCGGAGATCTCGTCGGTGCGCTCGATCCCGCCGTCGCCGATGTAGCGGTTGCGCACCAGCTTCACCGAGGCGGCCGCACCGTCACCGGTGATCTCCACCGGAGAGGTCAGGAAGCGGAATACGATCCGTCGACTCCCCTCGGTCCGCGGCATCGCGGCGAACTCCCGGGCCAGGCGGATCTTGGTCGCGATCACCGAGTCCAGCGAGTCGTCGGCCAGCGCGGCCGCCGTCTCTTCGGACAGCGTCAACTCCGATTCGTCGATCACCACGTCGACGCCTTCGAGGTCGGCCAGCGACACGAACTCCCCGTTGGTGAAGGCGCCGTGCTCGATACCGCGCCGTCCCACGACCACCACTTCGCGCACCTTGGACGCGCGGAGGACGTCGAGTGCGTGGTCGGCGATGTCCGTCCGTGCGAGCTCGTCGGGATCGGTGACCAGGATGCGCGCCACGTCGAGCGCCACGTTTCCGTTGCCGATCACCACCGCGCGCTCGGCACTGAGGTCGAACTCCCGCTGTGCGTGGTCGGGGTGGCCGTTGTACCAGGCCACGAAGTCGGTCGCGGCGATCGAGCCCGCCAGATCCTCACCGGGGATGTCGAGGCGGCGGTCGTGTGCGGCGCCGACGGCGTAGAGGACGGCACCGTAGCGTTCGCGCAGTTCGTCGTGGGTGATGTGCTCGCCCACCTCCACGCCCAGGTGGTAGGTGAAGTTCCGCTTCCGCTCCACCGCGGCGAAGGTCTCCTCGACCCCCTTCGTCTGCGCGTGGTCGGGGGCGACTCCGGCCCGGACCAGCCCGTACGGGGTGGGCAGACGGTCGAACATGTCGACGCGCACCTGGGCCTTCTTGACCAACTCCTGGGCGGCGTAGAAGGCGGCGGGCCCGGCTCCGACGATGGCGACACGGAGTTCGGTGTCGGGCAGCTGCGGCGGCTTGGGATGCCGCACGAGTCCGCCTTCGACGTCGTGGTCCTTGTAGTAGTCGGCGTTGATCTGGAGGAAGGGCTCTTCCCTCTCGGGGAGCTGATCGTCCGGATAGATCGCGCTCACCGGACACTCGTCGATGCAGGCGCCGCAGTCGATGCACGTCTCCGGGTCGATGTAGAGCATCTCGGCGGTGAGGAAGTCCGGTTCGTCCGGTGTCGGATGAATGCAATTGACCGGGCAGACGGCAACGCAAGATCCGTCGTTACAGCAGGATCGCGTGATTACGTGCGTCATCTGGGACATCCCTTCGAGCTCAAGGGTGAACGTGTTCTAGTTTCTCCGAGAGTACCGTATTCGAGGTCACACCCCGCCATGCCCGAAGCGTATCCCCGTCTCCGGACGAAGCAGAGGAGTCCCCACCCGAATGACCGCACCGCAGGCCTACCGGCCCCTGGAGGACCGCAAGCCGGGAGCCGACTTCTACTCGGCCGGATACCGCGTCCGGACCGGCGACATCGACCAGGACATGAGAGTTCGGCTCGACGGGATCGCTCGATATCTGCAGGACGTCGCGAACGACAACATCGCCGTCCTTCCGTTCGCCGACACCGACCCCTTCTGGATCATCCGCCGGACCGTGGTCGACGTCCTCGAACCGATCACCTGGCCGTCGGAGCTGAGGATGGAACGGTGGTGCGGCGCACTGTCGACGCGGTGGACCAACATGCGCGTCCGGATCACCGCCGACGGCGGCACCAACCGGTTCAATCCCGAGCCTCGGCCCAACGGCCTCGTGGAGACCGAGGCCTTCTGGATCAACATGACCGAGTCGGGAACGCCCGCACGCATCAGCGATCTCGCGATGGAGACGCTCACCGCGATGACGGACGAGCACCGGTTGCGCTGGAGGGCGATGAATCCCGCCACCCCGCCGGCGGCCGAAGCACTGGAACTGCCCGACCGGGAACACGTCCTGCGGATCACCGACTTCGACCCGTTCAAGCACCTCAACAACGCCGCCTATTTCGAAGCGGTCGAGGACGAGCTGGTCCATCACGCCGACCTGATCGACGGACCGCACCGGGCGATCATCGAGTACCTGCGTCCGATCACCCCCGGCACGCGCGTCACCATCCGCAGGCAGCGGCTCGACGGCACCCTGCTGATCTGGTTCGTCATCCCGGACGACGCCGGCGAACCGCAGGTGGCGGCGTCGGTCTCGGTGGCGTCGATTCCCGCGCCGTGAATCATTCCGCGCCGTGAATCCCGCGCGGACTAGTTGGCGCCGGTCAGGATCAACTCCATCAGTTTGACCGGCGCGGCACAGGCGTCACCGGCCTGCTGCCCCTCCGGTTCCACCCACCACGTGAAGATCCCGCCCGCGGGCGACTTCGCGGTCACTCCGCAGACAGCCGGCCTCGCGGGGTCGCGCTGGGTGAAGGCCGCTTGACTCTGCACCGAGATGTTCTCGGTGGTGAAGCCGAGATGCTGCGCGGTCTCCTTCTCCAGGTTGTAATCGCCCCACTCGAACCAGTTGAAGGTCACGTCGATCTGCTGCGGCAGCACCGACCAACGGCAGTTCGCTCCGAAGAAGTTCGATTCGGCGGTGGTTCCGCCCACCGCCTTCGCGATCGTCGCCGCGGGCAGTACCTCGCACTCGGCGAGCAGTTTGTCGAAACGGCTGGTGTCGACGTGGCCGGTGTCGGAACCGACCGCTCCTCCCTCGCGGACGGGTTGTCCGTCCACCGTGCACGCTGCCGACGCCGCGACCGCCGCCAGGCCCAGCACCGCCGCGGTCGCCCGCCTCCGGATCGACGTCATGCCGCCCCCTTCACGACCTTCTCGGTGATGCTCTTCGCGGCGCCGCACAGCTGGTCCTCGGCGATGGTGGGACCGGCGCCCGGACTGATCGGCGACGCCAGCGAGATCTCGATGAAGTCGGCGTCCCACGCGACGCCGATCTCGCAGATTCCCGCGGTATGGGCGAGGAAGCCGGGATTGCCGTCGATCTCGTAGTCCTGCGTCGTGTCGCGGCTGAGCTGTTCGGTCCCTCGCTCGCGTCCGATCGGCGAGCCGCGGTACCAGTTGAACGAGACCGAACCGTTGCGCTGCGCGTCGGCGCGCCATTCACACGTCGAGGGATTGTCGATCGCCAGCCGCAGACCCGCCATGCCCGACATCCGGACCACGTCGTCGGTCGTCAGCCCACCGCATCGCGCGAACTGCGGACCCGTTCCCGCCTTCGGCGTCTCGGAGACATCCGCCGAGTCGGAACCGCCGCCCGAGCACCCGGCGAGCAGCAGCGCCGCGAGCGCGGCCAGCGTCACCAGAATGATCTCCGAGCGGAAACGGTCGAGTTGCCTGCGTTCGCGCTTCGTCGGCCGTCCCGAACCCCGATCGCGCCGCGGGAGGCTGGCAAGAACCTCCCGCGGCGGCGGAGGCGGACTGTGGTCGATGTAGCACTCGGCCGCGGCCGGTGCGGAGACCCGTTTGCTGATCAGCCGCGTCACCTCGACGATCCGCTCGCGACCGTTCAGCCGCACGGTGACCCGGTCGCCGATCGACACCGGCGCCGCGGGTTTGGCGGTCGCACCGTTGAGCTGGACGTGTCCGGCGCGGCACGCGGCACCCGCGGCCGACCGCGTCTTGGTGAGCCGGATCGCCCAGATCCAGCTGTCGATGCGCGTCGCCATCACGCCCCTTCCCGTGGCAGTCCGATCGTCCCCCACAGTAATCGGACCCGCGGACTGCGCCCGGAAGACGCAGTGCACCGAGAGACGCAGATGCCCGGAACCTGACGAGCAGGTCCCGGGCATCGGGTCGAATGCGATCAGCTCAGGACGCGAGGGCCTTGGCCTTGAGGGCCTCGTACTCGGCCTCGGTGATGGTGCCCGCATCGAGCAGCGACTTCGCGGTCGCGATGTCGGCGGCCGGCGAGCTCTTGCCCGCCGCGTGCCGGATGTACTCCTGGTTCGCCTTCTCCGCGGCCAGCGCCGCTGCCTGACTGCGTTCGGTCATGCCGCGCCCGCGCGCGATCAGGTAGACGAACGCTGTGAGATACGGAAGAACGATGAGGAAGATGATCCAGACGACCTTCCATCCGGCGGCCAGCTTGTGGTCGCGGAACAGGTCGGTCAGGACCATGAAGAGCACCATCAGGTATGCGATGAAGGCGAAGACCAGCACCGTGTACCAGATCACGTTCCAGAACGAACTCCAGTCCATGGGGACCTACTTTCTTAGACGGGCGTCAATCGTATCCACGCTCGGCACCTCATGGGCAACAGCATCACCCGTAAAGGACTATGGTCCCGGCAGCCACTCGAGCCTCATCGCAGCGTCGATCACGGGCCCCTCGGTCGTCACGACAGTGGGGAAAAGGGTCCGCCCCGGCCTCATGAGGGAACAAAGTCCCTGGTAGGGGATTCGACTGAGCGATTAGGTTACGCTACCGTAATCGTCGTCGCAGACCGCAATACCCAGGAGTAAGCAACTATGTCAGCTGTCATCCTCTACGGCACCGAGACCGGCACCGGCGAGCTCGTGGCCGACGCCATCGCAGACGTATTGGCAGCAGACCACGATCCGTCGGTGTACGACATGGCGGAGTTCGCGGTCGAGGATCTCGACGCGAACGACTTCCTGGTGGTCGTCTGTTCCACCTACGGCGAGGGCGAACTGCCCTCCAGCGCGCTCCCGTTCGCGGACGAACTGGACGAGGAGAAGCCGGACCTCGCCGGGCTGCGTTTCGCGGTGTTCGGCATGGGCGACACCGTCTACGGCGACACCTACAACAAGGGCGGCGAGATCATGGCTGCCAAGCTCACCGAGCTGGGCGCGGTCCAGGTCGGCGAGCATTTCCGCCACGACGCGTCCTCGGCGGTGAAGCCGGCCAAGGCCGCCGAGGAATGGGCGCAGTCGCTCCCGGCGCTCATCGAGCAGGACTGAGCCGGCACACACCCCGACTCAGTGCGTGGACGTCACGGTCCGACGTTCACCCGCTCTTCACGCGTCTCACTCCGCTGTCCGCCTCGGACCGCCGCGTCCTGGGCGAGCTTGACCACCGCCGTCGCCGCGACCAGCGCCACGACGCAGAGGAACACGGCCGTCGGCGCGCTGACGTAGATGTTCTCGCCGAGCAGTGCGACGCCGAGGATCATGGCGACGGTCGGTTCCATCACGTTCATCGCGGGGAACGAGGTCTGCAGATCGCCGGCACCGAAACCCCGCTGCTGCGCGACGATCGCCAGCACGATGACCGCGATGAGCAGGTACAGCTCGGCATGCGGGAGCACGGACAGCGGGTCGTCCACGATGCGCAGGGCGACAGCCTTGATGAGCAGTGCGGACACGCCGAACAACGCTCCGGACGCCAGACCGTAGCTCAGCGCTCGGAAATGCGCGCTCCGGCACCGTTCGGCATTGACCACGATTCCGATGATCCCCAGCACCAATGCCCCGACCGTGATGCCCATGACCACCACGTTCGGTCGCCGATCGGTCGATACCGGGCGCGCGAGCACCAGGAACAGGACCACGCACACCACGAGCGTCAGACCCCACAGCCATTCGGCGCGCTCGAACCGGCGTCTGTCTATCCAGGCCTCCATGGGCAGCGCGAACAGGACCGCCAGCACCACCAGTGGCTGGACCACGAGTATCGATCCGAGGCCGAGCGCGGCGGCCTGGAGACCGAAGCCGGCCAGTGCGATCACGGCTCCGAGCCACCAGCCGGCGGTGATGGCGCCACTGGCGGCCGACGCCCGCTGCCGAAGCACGGTTCCGCCGGCGATCAGCACTGCTGCGGTGATCGCGAGCAGTATCGGTGCCCAGGTATGCATCACTGACAGATTAGTGCCCGCGACACCGCCCGAGTCGGCTACCGGCCGGTGGGACTCAGCGTGCGATGCGGAGTTCGGTGGTGACCGGCGTGGCGTTCACCGTCAGGTCCTGCACCGGGCAGTGGCGTTCGACGATCTCCTGGAGCCGCTGGTAGTCCCCGTCCGACGCAGGTCCGGAGATGTCGGCGATCACGCGCACCGCGGTGAATCCCGGTCGCACGTCGGCGTCGAGTCCGAAGAACCCGCGGACGTCCAGATCACCTTCGGCCGACAGAGTGAGATCGTCGAACTCCACCCCGAGCCGTTCGGCCCAGAAGCGGTAGGTCACCACCTGGCACGACAGCAGTGCGGCCAGGTAGTACTCGACCGGGTTGGGCGCGCTGTCGGTTCCGCCGAGGGTCGGCGGCTCGTCGACCCGGACGCTGAACGAGCGCAGGGAGACCTCGCTCGACACTCCGGCCGTCGCCACCGCGGATGCGCCGAAGACCACCTGGGCATTGCTCGCCCTGGCGGCGACGGCATCGGCCGTGGCGGCGGCGATGGAGTTGAGCGGGGTCCGCGAATCCGGGATGTCGATGAGCTGTGTTGTCGTCATGGATGGAACCGTACGAAGATCCCGAGGCGCCGCACAGGGTTGCGGCCACAGCGGGTTTAAGCCTCGTCCGGCCCCGCCGCGGCCGCGCCTGCCCGGTTCTGTCACCCCCTGGATCTACCGTGTGGGCATGAGCTATCGCAGAGAACTCGAGCGGATGACGACACTGTCGTCGCAGGACATCGACGATGCCTGCGGGGGCTCGCGCATCCCGGCGTTGATCAACCACTGCGTCGACGAACTGCTGGAACTGACCGAGCTCGCCGACGAGGCGCTCACCGACGAACGCATCGAGGAGCACGTCCTCTACGTGCAGGAGGTCTCGGCGTGGCGAGAGACCGCTCAACTGCTTCGGCGCATGGCGGCCGACCGCACCGTGCGCAGTACCGGTGCCGCATGACCGACCGCACCCTCATTCTGATGCGGCACGGCAAGTCCGCCTATCCGGACGGTGTCTACGATCACGATCGCCCGCTGAATGAGCGCGGGATGCGGCAGGCGCAGCTCGCCGGACGATGGATGACCGAGGACCGCCTCGCCGTCGATCAGGTGCTCTGTTCCACCTCGCTCAGGACGAGGATGACCCTCGAACAGACCGGCGTCGCCGCGCCGGTGGAGTTCATCGACGATCTGTACGGCGGGACGCCGTCGGAGGTGTTCGAGGCGGTTCGGATCCACACCCCGCCCGAAGCGTCCACCGTGCTGGTGGTGGGGCACTTCCCCGGCATGCCGGAGACCGCCCTGAGCCTCGATCCGGCCGGCGAGATCGACCGGTTTCCGACCTCCGCCTACGCGGTGCTGCGCATCGGTGTGCCCTGGGATCGCCTCGGGCTCGACGTGGACGCCGACGCCCGGCTCCTCGCGTTCCGGGTACCCCGCTGACCGCGGGGTTCTCCACGGTAACGTCGGCCGCATGACCCACACGATCACCGCACCGACCGACGTGGACCTGGTGCACCTGCGTCGATGCATCACTCTCGCCCGCGAAGCGCTCGACTCGGGCGACGAACCGTTCGGCTCGCTGATCGTCGATGCCGAGGGCATGGTCCGGTTCGCCGACCGCAACCGGGTCGGTGCCGGCGACCGCACGCGGCACCCGGAGTTCGCGATCGCCCGGTGGGCGGCGAAGAATCTGACCGAGGAACAACGAGCCGCGGCCACCGACTATACCTCCGGCGAACACTGTCCGATGTGTTCGGCGGCGCACGCGTGGGTCGGGCTGGGGCGGATCGTCTACGCGGTCGGCGCCCGCCGGCTCAGCACCTGGCGCACCGAGTGGGGTCTGCCCGAGGGCCCGGTCGCGGCCCTGCCGATCAACGAGGTCGCACCGGACGTCCCCGTCTCCGGTCCGGCCCCCGAACTGGCCGACGAGATCCGCGAGTTGCACGCTCGTTCGGCCGGAGTGAACCTCACCTGACCCGCGCCGGAATCCGGCGGCCGCACTGCCGCCGGATTCACTCCGGGTCGAGCAGTTCCAGCCGCACCGCGAGCAGTCTGATCGGCCGGTCGATCTCGAAGGCGTCGAGCAAATCGTCCGCGACAGCCGCGATCGCATCGAGAGACGTCGTCGGAGCCGGCAGCTTACGCATCTTGGTTCTGGTGAAGAATGTGGCCGTCCGTACGGTGAGGCCGACACGGAACGGGGTGCGCCCCTCCGCGACCACCTGTTCGAGCACCTCCTCGGTGAGGGCCCGCACCGCCTCGTGCAGTCGGCCGGGATCGGTGAGGTCGGTGTCGTAGGTCCGCGCCTTCGAATGCGACTTGGCGATCCGCGGCTCGTCGGAGATCGCGTCATCGCCTCCGCCCCGGCACAGCACGTACAGCCAGTCGCCCTGGTGCGGGCCGAACATCGCCGTCAAGTCGTCTCGATCGGCGGCGGCGAGCTGCGCCACAGTGTCGATTCCCGCGGCCGACAGCTTGGCCGCGGTCCGCGATCCCACACTCCACAGTTCGCGGCAGGGACGGTGGTTCATCAGCGAGGCCCAGTTGCCGTCGTCGAGCACGAAGACCCGCTGTTCCTCGCCGGCCTCCGGACTCCGGACGGCCTGCTTCGCGAATCCGGTCGCCGCCTTGGCACGCTGTTTGTTGTCGGAGACGCCCACGCAGCAGTCCAACCCGGTCGCCGCCACCACCGCTCGTCTGATGCTCCGCGCCGTCTCGATGACGTCGGCGGCACTCAGCAGACGCGGGCCCGCGCGGTCTTCGATTCCCAGATAGGCCTCATCCCAGCCCCACACCTCGAGTGCATCGCCGAATCCCCGGAGGACGTCCATCACGCGCTCGGATGCGGCTTCGTACTCCCCCATGTCGAGCGGGAGGAATACCGCGTCGGGCGCCTTCTTGCTCGCGGCGCGCAT
The DNA here is from genome assembly GCF_039531975.1 of Gordonia cholesterolivorans. Lineage (NCBI taxonomy): Bacteria > Bacillati > Actinomycetota > Actinomycetes > Mycobacteriales > Gordoniaceae > Gordonia > Gordonia cholesterolivorans. The sequence goes on from NZ_BAAARB010000001.1 coordinate 306,190, forward strand.
CGGCATACCTGCCCGTACTCCGTCCGCGCGCGCCTCGTACGAGGCGCAGGTCACCACCTGCCGGGCACGCGTCGGATCGCCGTCCCCGCCGACGATCACCGCCTGTCCGACCAACTCCGGTCGCCGCTGCCGCTCCACGGAGACCTGGAACTGGTCGAGGTCGACGTGGAGCAGCCATCGGTAGCGGGTCGGGACACCCATGCGTCAACTGTATGGGAACACCGGCGGGCGGATCAGCCCGCGAGGGCGGGCTCGGGCTCGGTGGCGGAAGTCTCCGGCGCGGGCTGGTCGCTCGCAGGGGTCTCGCTCGCAGGCGTCTCGGCGGCGGGCTCCTCAGACGGCGTCTCCTGGGTCGGCGTCTCCTGGGACGGCGCGGGCTCGACGATCTCGATCGGAGCCGGCTCCGGAGCCGGGTTGACGATCATCGGAGGCAGATTCGTCGACGGTTCGCCGACGACCGCGTCGGCGAGCGCACGCTCGGGAGCGGAGGTGGTGACCGCGGCGGGGGTCGCCGTGTCGTCATCCTGCGTCGGCTCGGCAGTACTCCCCGGCCCTGTCGGCCCTGTCTGCTTCGCAGTGAGCCCGTCGATCAGGTTCTTGGCGAACTTCACGTCGTCGCCGATCGTGACAGTGTTCAGGTAGTTGCGCAGTGTCCCGATGGGATCGAAGGGGTTGTCGAGGCTCAGGGTGCCGAGTCCGAACGGATTGTCCACCTGCACCAGGCTGATCTTCGGCAGCAGGCCGGCGTGCGCACCCTGAGTGATCCTCGTGATCTGCGGCAGTCCGATCAGGTTCGGGCGAGTGCTGCCGTTCACCTCCACCGGCGGGAAGAACACGATCTGGTGTCCGAGCCATTCCACGGTGATCGGGTTGCGCAGTCCGTAATCACTGGTCAGCCAGTGCGCGGTGACGGTCCGCTCCACCACCGGATCGAGGATCGGCGCACCGGACTCATCGGTGGCCTGCTCCATCAGCTGCTTGCCGTCGGGACCGAGCTTTGGCTTCTTCACCGACCTGGTCTTGGTCTCGGTCTTCTGCTCGCCGGTCTCCTCGTCGATGACGGGAGCGCCGTTCTCGTCGACGACCGGCGCCTGGTACTCCTCATTGACCCACTCGTACACGCCGACCATCCGCGGCGCGGTCTTGACCCGCATCACCTGCTTGCCGTCGGCATCGAGCTTCGGGGTCACCCCGTCGGCCTCGAACACCGGTTCCTTGGCGTACACCGTCTGCACGTCCTTGGTGAACCGCACGAAGTCCTTGGCGAACTTGATCCGGTCCTCGCCGGACATCAACGCCTTGAGCATGTCGGCCACGAACGGAGTGTCCATCATCGAGCCGAGGTCGCCGTCGCCCGACAGCAGCGGTGCCATCTGCTTCAGCAGCGCATCGTTGCCGAAGAGCAACGACGTGACGTCGGTCAGTCCCCACTGCTCCTGGCGGTGACCGCCGTCGGTGACCGGACGCAGATCCTTGTAGTAGTCGAACGTGCCGAGGGCGTTGGTACACGAACCGAGGCCCTCCGCCGTCGCCCGCGTCTGGAAGCCGAAGCAGGCCACCTCCTTCAGACCCGGCAGGTTGCCGTTGATGCCGTCGACCAGATCGAGCATTCCGGCGGCGTCGGCCCCGGCCTCACCCGCGAGGCTGGAGTCGAGCAGACCCGCATTGCGCAGCTGGGTGAAGTCGAGTTCCTGTCCGAACCAGGTGAACTTGATGTCGCTGGTGTCCATGTTCACCGCGGACGCGAGACCCAGCTGCGACTGCGCGGTCGACGTCCGCCCGTGATCGGCGCCGGCGAGCGCTACCGCCAGCGCGTTGGCGGTCTGCGCGAGCGCAGTTCCCCCGCGCATCGACAGCGCGACGTTGATGCCGTCGCCGACGATGGTGGAACTGCCGATCGGCTTCACCGGAGCAGGCAGATCCTGCGGCTGGGTGTAGTCGTACTTGTGGTTGGTCAGGTATTCGGCGAGCTTGAGCGCCTCGGTGCGCTTCTCGAGATTGAGATCCTCGCCCTTGGTGACCTTCGTACCGCCGACGAAGAGGCAGCCGCCCAGCACCGTGTTCTTGATCGATCCGTCGTTCTGGAGGCATCCGTCCTTCGCCGCCCTGTTCACCGGCAGGGCCGCGTCGCGCTGGATCTCGGCGTAGGTCTTGTACTTGTCGAACGCGCCCGGATCGACCCTCGGCATGCCCAGCGCGGAGGCAGCGCCCTTCACGAAGTCCCTGCCGAGGGTGACGCCGCCGAGGATCTCGAGCAGGTTCCGCTCCCCCATCCGGTACTTGACGACGAGCAGGTTGATGTCGTCACCGAGGTCGAGCACCATGTTCTCGGCCGCCTGGCCGACCTCGAGAGTCTCGGGCAGCACCAACGCGACGCCCGTTCCGTTGGAGCCCTTGCAGTCCGCGATCGCCTGCGGCGGGGCCGCCGGATCGAAGTCCGTGCTCTTCGACGAGTCCGGACCGGTCGCGAGCGCACCCGTCCGGCACATCTCGACGAATTGGGAGACCATCGGATCGTCGAGCATGCCGAGGATCGCGTTCGGGTCCAGATCGCCCAGCCCGGCGATCGCGGTGGTCGAGGTCTCCGCGAAGGCGTGACCCGCGGGAGCCATGGCCGCACCTGCACCCAGAGCCGCGACGGCTCCCACCGCAGCGATCCCCTTCTTCAGCCGGCGTCGGCGCGCGCCTTCGGCGCGATCGAGTGCGCGGCGCTGCGCACGGTTCATGGGCTCAGTCACAGTTCTTCTCCAGAAGGGGGCGGATCTCTTCGCAAATCGGTCGAATCATAATTCGTGCCAGATTCCGGGTTCGTTTCGGCTGAACGGACGACGTGGCACGAATCTGACTTCGCCCAGGTCGAGGTGGCACAAATCCATTCCTCGCGAACGCACGCCGGCGACGGGGGCCGAGTCTCGCGACTCTATCGATTCAGAAACGACCGGCTTTGCCGGTTTCCCATCCGTCACACCCGTCTCGTACGGTGCCCTGTATGGCAGGAACTCGCACTACTCGACGCATGCCCTGGATCGCACGCCTCGCGATCATCGCCCTCGCCGGCACGATGGCGCTCCTGGTGCTGCCCGCCGCTCCGGCCGATGCGGCGCCCCGCGTGACCGCGGAACAACGGATCAGTGCCACCGTCAGCCTGATCTCGGTGTACTCGCCGTCGATGCATCGCACGATCCGCGCGCACGTGTTGCATCCCGCCGGACGGCCGAGCGGACTTCCGACTTTCTACATGCTGCCGGGCGCCGGCGGTGCCGAGGACGGGATCTCCTGGTACGACAACACACCGGTTCGCCGGTTCTTCGCCGATAAGCGCACCAATGTGGTCCTGCCGATCGGCGGACGGTTCTCGATGATGACCGACTGGATCTCCGACGACCCGATCCTCGGCCGCAACAAGTGGCAGACCTTCGTCAACCGGGAGCTCCCCGCAGCGGTGAACCGAGCCTTCCGCACCAACGGAGTCAGCGCACTCTCGGGTGTCTCCATGTCCGCCGGTCCGGCACTCGACCTCGCGACGCAGGCGCCCGGAAAGTACCGCGCCGTGGCCGCGTACAGCGGCTGTCCCGGCGCCGCCGATCCGCTCGGCACCATCGCGGCCACGGCGATCGTCGCCCGCGGCGGCGGCAACGTGCTCAATATGTGGGGACCTCCCGGCGGCCCGGCCTGGCGTGCCCACGATCCAGTGCTCAATGCCGCCAAGCTGCGCGGCACCGCCGTCTACCTGTCGGCGGGTTCGGGCCTGCCCGGTCCCGTCGACGGTGATCCGCTGCGCACCGGCGGCGGGCTCGTCGGCGGCAACATCATGGAGGCCATCGCGCTGCGGTGCACCACGAATATGGCCGACCGGCTGAGCGCCCTGGGTATCCCGCACACCTTCGTGCACCGGCCCGACGGCGTCCACACCTGGGGCCTGTTCTACGCCGACCTTCGCAATTCATGGCCGATGATCGCGCGCGCGATCGGCGCCTGAGCGCACGCCGCGCTCATTCCCGGGCGAGTTCCTCCGCACGTGGCGCCAGAGCCCGCGTCACGGAAGCGAACTTCGCGACGAGCTCCTTGCCGAACAGCAGCTTGACGATGCCCGACGCCGGGCCGGTGATCTCGAAGTGCGACTCGTACCGGCTGCGTCCGTCGCCGAGGTCCACCACGGTGTGCCTGCGCAGGCTGCGCACCGCGCCGAACGGCGCGGGCTTCATCCGATAGGAGAACGACCGGCCCTCGTCGACGGCGTCGATGTACTCACGCGTCCGCTTCAGCCCGCCCGGACCGAGCCGGAAGCGCATGTCGATCGGATCGCCCGGCCGCAGGGTGGATCGGCACTCCACCTGGAAGGGATTCCATTCGCCGTACGCATCGAAGTCGGTCAGCACCTGCCACACCACGGCGGCGGGAGCGTCGATGTCGATCCAACTGTCGGTGATCAGAGCCATGCGGCCATCGTAGAACACGTTCTAAATCGGCGGCGTTCGCCGGGTCGAGGCACGATACGACGAGGGTCCCGCCTCCGGATGGAGACGGGACCCTGCGTTCGGTCGGATCAGCGGAAGTCGCTGCCGAAGCCGTAGTCGTCCAGCGGAACGGCGGCACCGCTCGGGGCACCGAAGGTGCCGTCCGGGCTGTAGTAGGTGTCGTCGTAGGTCGGCAGGGCGTACGCCGCTGCGCGGGCCTCCTCGGTCGGCTGGACCTCGATGTTGCGGTAGCGGTTGATACCGGTACCGGCCGGGATCAGCTTACCGATGATCACGTTCTCCTTGAGGCCGACGAGCTTGTCGCTGCGATTGTTGATCGCCGCATCGGTCAGCACGCGGGTGGTCTCCTGGAACGACGCCGCCGACAGCCACGAATCGGTGGCCAGCGAGGCCTTCGTGATGCCCATGAGGACCGGTCGGCCGGCAGCCGGCTCCCCGCCCTCGGCGACGACGGCCCGGTTGGCCGCCTCGAACTCGGCGCGCTCGGTGAGCGAACCGGGCAGGAACTCGGTGGCGCCGGAGTCGATGATCGTCACACGGCGCAGCATCTGGCGGACGATCGTCTCCACGTGCTTGTCGTGGATCGACACACCCTGGCTCCGGTACACCTCCTGGACCTCGTTGACCAGGTGGATCTGCACCTGACGCGGGCCCATCACGCGGAGCACCTCGTGCGGATCGGCAGCGCCCTCGAGGAGCTGCTGACCGACCTCGACGTGATCGCCGTCGGCCAGCAGACGCTCGCTGCCGTCCTCGTGGCGGAACACGCGCAGACGCTGACGCTTCGACAGCTTGTCGTACACGACCTCGTCGCTCCCGTCGTCCGGGATGATCGTGATCTTGTAGAACCGGTCGTCGTCCTCCATGCGGACCCGGCCCGAGACCTCGGCGATCGGGGCCTTGCCCTTGGGGACACGGGCTTCGAACAGCTCGGTGACTCGCGGCAGACCACCGGTGATGTCGTCACCGACGCCACCCTGGTGGAAGGTACGCATCGTCAGCTGCGTGCCGGGCTCACCGATCGACTGCGCCGCGATGATGCCGACGGCCTCGCCGATGTCGACGAGCTTGCCGGTGGCCATCGAACGGCCGTAGCAGTGCGCGCACACGCCGGTGCCGGTGGCACAGGTCAGGACCGAACGGACCTTGACCTCGGAGATGCCTGCCGCGAGGAGAGCCTCGATGGCCGGATCGCCCAGGTCGTGCCCGCGCTCCACCACGACGTTTCCGTCCGCGTCGACCGCATCGGCCGCGAGCGTACGGGCGTACGCCGAGGTCTCGACGTGGGCGTCGCGGATGATGCTGCCGTCCGGCTGCTTCTCGCCGAGCGGCACCACGATGCCGCGCTCGGTGCCGCAGTCGGTCTCGCGGACGATGACGTCCTGCGACACGTCCACCAGACGACGGGTCAGGTAGCCCGAGTCGGCCGTACGCAGTGCCGTGTCCGCCAGACCCTTACGAGCGCCGTGCGTGTTGATGAAGTACTCGGCAACGGTCAGGCCCTCGCGGAACGAGGACTTGATCGGGCGCGGGATGAACTCACCCTTCGGGTTCGTCACCAGGCCCTTCATACCCGACAGGTTGCGGACCTGGGTCATGTTGCCCGTGGCACCCGACTTCGGGATCATCGTGATCGGGTTGTCGTCGGGGTAGTAGTCCTCGAGCGCCTTACCGACCTCTTCGGTGGCCTGCTTCCAGATCTCGACCAGGGCGTCGCGACGCTCGTCGGGGGTAAGACCACCGCGCTGGAACTTGCGCTCCAGACCGTCGGCCCGCTCCTCGTAGCGCTCCAGGATCTCTGCCTTGGCCGGCGGCACCAGAACGTCCGACATCGAGACGGTGACGCCCGAGCGGGTGGCCCAGTAGAAGCCCACGTCCTTCAGCTTGTCGACGGTCTGCGCGACGACGATCATCGGGTAGCGCTCGGCGAGATCGTTGATGATCACGGCCTGACGCTTCTTCGGCATCTGCTCGTCGATGAACGGGTAGTCGCGCGGCAGCAGCTCGTTGAACAGCACACGTCCCAGGGTGGTGACGGTCTCCCACGGCTGACCACGGGTCCAGCCCTCCGGGAACAGCTCCGCCTCCACGTCGGCGGGCGGACGCTGGTCGGTCAGCCGCACCTTGATGCGCGACTGGATGGTCAGCGCACCGCGGTCGACGGCCATGATGGCCTCGGCCGGGCTCGAGTAGACGCCGCGCTCCACGTCGCCGTCCGTGGCACCGGTGTACTCGCCGGTCAGACCGTCCTTCTGGGTGGTCAGGTAGTACAGGCCGGTCACCATGTCCAGACGCGGCATGGCCAGCGGGCGGCCCGATGCCGGCGACAGGATGTTGTTCGAGGACAGCATCAGGATGCGGGCCTCGGCCTGCGCCTCCGCGGACAGCGGCAGGTGCACGGCCATCTGGTCACCGTCGAAGTCGGCGTTGAACGCCTCACAGACCAGCGGGTGCAGCTGGATGGCCTTGCCCTCCACCAGCTGCGGCTCGAAGGCCTGGATGCCGAGTCGGTGCAGCGTCGGCGCACGGTTCAGCAGAACCGGGTGCTCGGCGATGACCTCTTCGAGGACATCCCAGACGGCGGGGCGCTGACGCTCCACCATGCGCTTGGCCGACTTGATGTTCTGGGCCTGGTTGAGATCCACCAGACGCTTCATCACGAAGGGCTTGAACAGTTCCAGAGCCATCAGCTTCGGCAGGCCGCACTGATGCAGCTTGAGCTGCGGGCCGACGACGATGACGCTTCGGCCCGAGTAGTCGACGCGCTTGCCGAGCAGGTTCTGACGGAATCGGCCCTGCTTGCCCTTGAGCAGATCGCTCAGGGACTTCAGCGGGCGGTTGCCCGGCCCGGTGACCGGACGGCCGCGACGGCCGTTGTCGAACAGCGCGTCCACCGACTCCTGCAGCATCCGCTTCTCGTTGTTGACGATGATCTCGGGAGCACCGAGGTCGATCAGTCGCTTGAGACGGTTGTTGCGGTTGATGACACGGCGGTACAGATCGTTCAGATCGGAGGTCGCGAAGCGGCCACCGTCGAGCTGAACCATCGGGCGCAGTTCCGGCGGGATCACCGGCACGGCGTCGAGCACCATCGCCTGGGGCGAGTTGCCGGACTGCTGGAACGCCGCCACGACCTTCAGCCGCTTCAGCGCGCGCAGCTTCTTCTGGCCCTTGCCGCTGCGGATCGTCTCGCGCAGCGACTCGGCCTCGGCCTCGATGTCGAAGTTCTCGAGCAGCTTCTTGATGGCCTCGGCGCCCATCGAGCCGGTGAAGTACTCGCCGAAACGGTCCTCGAGCTCGCGGTACAGACGCTCGTCGACGATCAGATCGCCCGGGGTGAGCTTGGTGAACTTGTCCCAGATCTCGTCGAGAGCCTCGACCTCGCGGTTCGCGTGGTCACGCATGCGCTTGAGCTCACGCTCGGCGGCGTCGCGGACCTTGCGCTTGGCGTCGGCCTTGGCGCCCTCGGCCTCGAGCTCGGCCAGATCGGCCTCGAGCTTCTGCTGACGCTCGGCGAGAGCGGCCTCGAGATCGTCGAGGATCGCCTTGCGCTCCACACCGATCTCGGCCTCGCGGGTCGAGAGCTCGGCGTGACGCAGCTCGTCGTCGACGGCGGTGATCACGTAGGCGGCGAAGTAGATGATCTTCTCGAGATCCTTCGGCGCCAGGTCGAGCAGGTAGCCCAGCCGGCTCGGCACACCCTTGAAGTACCAGATGTGCGTGACCGGGGCGGCCAGCTCGATGTGGCCCATGCGCTCACGGCGCACCTTGGCCTTGGTCACCTCGACGCCGCAGCGCTCACAGATGATGCCCTTGAAGCGCACGCGCTTGTACTTGCCGCAGTAGCACTCCCAGTCGCGAGTCGGTCCGAAGATCTTCTCGCAGAACAGGCCGTCCTTCTCGGGCTTGAGCGTGCGGTAGTTGATGGTCTCCGGCTTCTTGACCTCACCGTACGACCAGTTGTGGATGTCGTCGGCCGTCGCAAGGCCGATCTTCAGTTCGTCGAAAAAGTTGACGTCGAGCACTAGTTGCCTTTCAGTGTCTCTTCTAGTCAGGTGAGGATCAGTTGGCGAGATCGTCGACCGTGGCGGACTCGTTGCGCGACAGGTTGATGCCAAGGTTGGCAGCAGCGCGCTCGAGGTCCTCGTCGTCGGTGTCGCTCATCTCGATGGCGGTGCCCTCGCTGGAGAGGACCTCCACGTTGAGGCACAGCGACTGGAGCTCCTTCAGGAGCACCTTGAACGACTCCGGGATGCCCGGCTCGGGGATGTTCTCGCCCTTGACGATGGCCTCGTACACCTTCACGCGGCCGACGACGTCGTCCGACTTGATGGTCAGCAGCTCCTGCAGGGTGTAGGCGGCGCCGTAGGCCTGCATCGCCCAGCACTCCATCTCACCGAAGCGCTGGCCGCCGAACTGGGCCTTACCGCCGAGCGGCTGCTGGGTGATCATCGAGTACGGACCGGTGGAACGCGCGTGGATCTTGTCGTCCACCAGGTGGTGCAGCTTGATGATGTACATGTAGCCGACCGAGACCGGGTACGGGAAGGGCTCGCCGGAACGACCGTCGAACAGCGTCGCCTTGCCGTCCGGACCCACCATGACCTCACCGTCGCGGTTCGGCAGGGTGGAACCGAGCAGACCCGCGAGCTCGTCGTCCTTCGCACCGTCGAACACCGGGGTCGCGGTGTTCGTGTTCGGCGGAGCCGAGTGCATCGCCTCGGGCAGGCGCTTGGCCCACTCCTCCTCGAGCTTCTCCGTGTCGATGTCCCAGCCGGCCTTCGACACCCAGCCGAGGTGGGTCTCGAGGATCTGGCCGATGTTCATACGACGCGGAACACCGTGGGTGTTCAGGATGATGTCGACCGGGGTGCCGTCGGGCAGGAACGGCATGTCCTCCTGCGGGAGGATCTTGCCGATGACGCCCTTGTTGCCGTGGCGGCCGGCCAGCTTGTCGCCGTCCTGGATCTTGCGCTTCTGCGCCACGTAGACGCGGACCAACTCGTTGACGCCGGGCGCCAGGTCGTCGTCCTCGTCGCGGCTGAACGTGCGGACACCGATGACCTTGCCGGTCTCGCCGTGCGGCACCTTCAGCGAGGTGTCGCGGACCTCGCGAGCCTTCTCACCGAAGATCGCGCGCAGCAGGCGCTCCTCCGGGGTGAGCTCGGTCTCGCCCTTCGGCGTGACCTTGCCGACCAGGATGTCGCCGTCGCGGACCTCGGCACCGATGCGGACGATGCCGCGCTCGTCGAGATCGGCCAGCACCTCGTCGGAGACGTTCGGGATGTCCCGGGTGATCTCCTCGGCACCGAGCTTGGTGTCGCGGGCGTCGATCTCGTGCTCCTCGATGTGAATCGAGGTGAGCACGTCCTCTTCCACGAGGCGCTGCGACAGAATGATCGCGTCCTCGTAGTTGTGACCCTCCCACGGCATGATCGCCACGAGCAGGTTCTTGCCCAGCGCCATCTCGCCCTGGTCGGTGCAGGGGCCGTCGGCCAGGACCTGACCGGCCTCCACCCGCTGCCCCTCGTCGACGATCGGCACCTGGTTGGCGCACGTGCCGTGGTTGCTGCGCTCGAACTTGCGCAGACGGTAGCTGTCGCGCGTTCCGTCGTCGGCCATCACCGTGATGAAGTCGGCGGAGACCTCCTCCACGACACCGGTCTTGCCGGTGACGATCACGTCGCCGGCGTCGACCGCCGCACGCAGCTCCATGCCGGTGCCGACCAGCGGCGCCTCGCTGCGGACCAGCGGCACCGCCTGGCGCTGCATGTTGGCGCCCATCAGCGCACGGTTGGCGTCGTCGTGCTCGAGGAACGGGATCATCGCGGTGGCGACCGACACCATCTGGCGCGGCGACACGTCGAGGTACTCGACCGACTTGGCCGGAACGAACTCCACCTCGGCGCCCTTGATGCGGACCAGGACACGCTCGTCGGTGATGGTGCCGTCGGCGTCGTAGTTGGTGTTGGCCTGACCGATCAGGTAGCGATCCTCCTCATCGGCGGTCATGTACTCGATCTCGTCGGTCAGCACACCGTCGACCACCTTGCGGTACGGGGTCTCGATGAAGCCGAACGGATTCACCCGCGCGTACACCGAGAGCGAACCGATCAGACCGATGTTCGGACCCTCGGGGGTCTCGATCGGGCACATGCGGCCGTAGTGCGAGGGGTGCACGTCGCGGACCTCGAGGCCGGCGCGCTCACGCGACAGACCGCCCGGACCCAGCGCCGAGAGACGACGCTTGTGCGTCAGCCCCGACAGCGGGTTGTTCTGGTCCATGAACTGCGACAGCTGGCTGGTTCCGAAGAACTCCTTGATGGCCGCGACCACGGGGCGGATGTTGATCAGCGTCTGCGGGGTGATCGCCTCGGCGTCCTGGGTGGTCATGCGCTCACGCACCACCCGCTCCATACGCGACAGGCCCACGCGGATCTGGTTCTGGATCAGCTCACCCACGGTGCGGAGCCGGCGGTTGCCGAAGTGGTCGATGTCGTCGACCTCGACCGGCACCTCGACGCCGCCCGGGACGGTCATCATGGTGGTGATGTTGGGGTCGGCCTCGTGCAGGCGCACCAGGTACTCGACCGTGGCGATGATGTCCTCGGTGGTCAGCGTGGATTCGCCGACCATCGGGTTCGCCGTGAGGCCGAGCTTCTTGTTGATCTTGTAGCGGCCGACGCGAGCGAGGTCGTAGCGCTTCTCCTTGAAGAACAGGTTCTCCAGCAGGCTCTCCGCGGACTCCTTGGTCGGGGGCTCACCCGGACGCAGCTTGCGGTAGACCTCGAGCAGGGCCTCGTCCTGATTGGTGGTCGCGTCCTTCTCCAGGGTCGACATCATGATCTCGGAGAAGCCGAAGCGTTCGGCGATGTCCTCGTTGGTCATGCCGAGTGCCTTGAGCAGGATGGTGACCGGCTGACGACGCTTGCGGTCGATGCGGACACCCACGGTGTCGCGCTTGTCGACGTCGAACTCCAACCAGGCGCCGCGGCCCGGGATCACCTTCACCGAGTGCAGCGTCTTCTCGGTGGTCTTGTCGATCGTGGAGTCGAAGTAGACACCGGGGCTGCGGACCAGCTGGCTCACCACGACACGCTCGGTGCCGTTGATGATGAAGCTGCCCTTGTCGGTCATGATCGGGAAGTCGCCCATGAAGACGGTCTGCGACTTGATCTCACCGGTGTTGTTGTTGATGAACTCCGCGGTGACGAACAACGGCGCCGCGTAGGTCATGTCCTTGTCCTTGCACTCATCGATCGAGGCCTTGACCTCGTCGAAGTGCGGATCAGAGAACGACAGCGACATCGAGGACGAGAAGTCTTCGATCGGCGAGAGTTCGCGGAGGACTTCCTCGAGTCCGCCGACCGGGTTCTCCTCACCCCGTGCAATCGCCTTTGCGCGCCACTCGGGCGTACCCACAAGCCATTCGAACGAGTCGAGCTGCAGATCCAGCAGACCCGGAACCTCGAGCGGCTCGTCGATCTTGGCGAAGGAAGCGCGGTGCGGCGCGCCCGGGATGATTCCCGCTGTGGTTGAGGTGGACTGGCGGTCGAGTGCCAAGATGCGTCCTTCCAACACGAAGTTTCTCGGTGCGTGGCCATGGTGGCCTGCGGTGGTCGTGCGACCTGCACAAACATCACACCCGAGAACCGTCCCCGGAGGGAGGGCTGGAAGGATGATCGATCAGCGGACAGGAGGCAGCCAGCGCAACGTCCAACTGTATCAGATATCTATGGCAATGGGTATACCCCTGCCGGAGAATGATTGTCGACGGCTGCCTACCTGGAGACAATCAACTTGTGACAGCGTGACGTGCCGAGGCTGTCACGTCAAGCGAAACGCGCCGAATCGGTCAGAAAAGCCTGTTCAGCGCCCTCGATCAGAACTGTCCGACTTCGCTGATCTTCCAATTCCCGCCATCGTCCTTGGTCAAGGTGTACTGGACATGCGGCACCTGGGAGTCGGCGATCACGCCGTCTCGCGAGGTGCTCACGATCAGTGTGCCGACCACCACCGCGCGCTCATCGGTGAGGTCCGACAGGCCGAGAGCGTCGATCTGGCACTCCGACGCCGTCTTGGACTGTTCGATGACACTGCGGTTCGTCTTCAAGAAGGTCTCGAACTGGTCGAGCGCTCCACCGGTGAAGGTGTCGCGGGTGGACGCGGCCCACTGGTCGAGCTTCTTGTAGTCGAACTGGAAGGGCGCGCACGCGCCGGCCCGCGCCTGGCTGAGCACCTTGTCGGTCTCGCGCTGGTCGACGAACGCACGGTTGTCGCTCACGGTGACACCGGGGTGGAATGCGAGGACGGTGGCGATGACGCCGAGTACGACGGCGACGGCCCCGGTGATCGCCGCGAGCCGGAGTGTCGACGAGGTGTCGCGCGGGGGGCGCCCCTGGTTCAGGGCAGCGGCGGCGGCCTCTTCCCGGGCCGCCTTCTCCGCGGCCACCTGGCGCTTGCGCTCCACGCCGGACACGGTGGTTCCGGCGGTGTCGACGGGCTCGGTAGGGACCGTCGAGTGCTGCATCTGCGCGTCTGTGTCGGCCTGCACCGGCCTCGATACCGTGACGCGCGGCGCCGCGCGGCCCGCGACCTTCGGTGTCCGCTTTCCGGATCCGGGCTTGTTCGGACGTCCGCCGGCCATCAGTTTCCACCCTCCTGCGGCTGCGAGTCCTGCGACTGGTCCGCGGTGCCCTGGCCGGGCGCGGTCGACACCCCGGAGCCGGTGTCGGTGTAGTCGATCGGGTTCAGCGCGACCACCTTGGTCGCCTTACGCACACCGTCGACGTCGACCATCGTCAGGAGGAAGCCCATCTGTTGCTGCGCGACGGGCTGATTGGGGATCGTCGATGCGACGTTCGCGAACACCAGAACGGTGGCGGTGTCGTCGTCGGTGCTCAGCTCCGTGGTGGCGCTGCGCGTGATACGCGACTCGAGTTTGCCGACCTGTCCCCCGGAGGCCGCGACACGCTGCTCGACGTCGGCCACGACGCCGGTGTTCACCTGCTTGAGGGCATCTCCGGTGAGCGACGACTCCAGACGCTTCTTCCAGCCCGCGGTGTCCTTGGGGTCCACCGCGGTGATGTTGAGGACGGCCTGCTCGGCCGCATCGACCGACTCGTTGCGGAGCTGATCGGCCTCCGAGTCGACCGTGTATGCGCGGATCCCCGTGTAGCCGAAGTATCCGAGACACACCACCGCAGCGATGAGTGCCGCGACGGCGGCAGCCAGTGCCAAGGAGGCGATGGGCGACCGCGCGGACGCGTCGTCGGTGTCGGCCTCCTCGGTGCCGCTGGACCACCGGGACCAGAACCGCAGGGAACGCTTCGGCGCGGCTGCGTCGTCCTCGGCAGCGTCGTCCGCAGCAGCATCGTCGACGTCTGCCTCAGCGGTCTCCACCTCAGCGGTCTCTGCCTCAGCGGACTTCACCTCGACGGTGTCCGCCTCAGCGGATTCGGACGCGACGGGAGGCTCGGCGGACGTCGCGGCGTCCACCGGTTCGTCCTGCGGCTGGCTGGTGTCTTCGTGTGTCATCGAGCGCAACTGTAGTCATCGCGAGGCACGCCGTGCCAATCCGTCGCCGCCGCGGAGACGGCGACGGATCGGCCGGGCGTCACTTCGGATGCACACCCATCAGAGCGGCCAGCTGGGTCGCGAGCGGATTCAGGTTCAACTTGTCCGGATCCTTCTTCGGCGTGTTGTCCCACGGCTGTGCGATGTACGGATTCGCCAGCGCGGCGCGGTTGGCACCGCGGACCGACGTGGGGTTCCCTTCGGGCACGTTGCAGTTGGCCTTCGTGTTGAACGGGAAATCGTCGTAATTGACGTCGAAGTTCGGGTTGCGCTTCTTCATCTCGGCGATCATCGCCCACGTGCTCTCGTAGCCCTTGGTGCAGCTCACCGGGTTGCCGGTCTCCAGAACGATGCCGAAGTGGATCTGGCCGTCGCCGGGAGCGGCGCTGTGGCTGCCCGCCGACAATGCCGACAGCATCGCGAAGGTGGCACCGGTGGCGAACGACGCCGGCGCCGCCGCGTGAACGGTTCCGCCGAGCTGATGGATCAGCTTGGTGGTATCCGCACCGTTGTCCTGCAGGAAGGTCGAGAGCGCGGTGCCCGCCGGCGGGCCGTTCGTCAGAATGCGGCGGATCGCCGGATCCGAACTCACCAGCTGGGCGGAGACCCGGTCGAGATTCTTCGACCATGCGAGGATCTCGTCGGACTGGTCGGCCTGCGTCGACAGCACCACATTGGAGTTCTGCAGCAGCTGCGTGATCGGTTCGATGTTCCGGACGCCGTCCTTCGACAGCTTGTCCAGTGACGAGATCAAGTGCGTGAGGTCCTCGCCCTTGCCGTTGAACGCCGTGCCGAGTTCCCGGATCACACTGCTCAGCTGATCGACCGGAATGGTCTTGGTGAGGCTGATCGTGTCGGCGATGACGTCCTGCAGCTTCGGGGGCGTCTCGGCGCCCTGGATGCGCGATCCGTTCTCCAGGTAGGGCCCCGCGCTCGTCTTGGGCTGCAGGTCGATGAACTGCTCACCGATCGCCGATCGGTTCGCCAGCACCGCCTGAGCCGAGGCGGGGACCTTGGGTGCGCCGGAGTTCATGTCCAGCGTCACGTCCACGCCGTTCGGCACCATCTTCATGTCACCGACCAGACCCACCGGCACTCCCCGATAGGTCACCTCCGCGTTGGTGAAGATGCCGCTCGCGTCGGGCATGTGCAGGGTCACCTTGTAGGTGGAGACGCCGACCAGCTTGTCGAGCCGGGCGTACTTGGCACCGACGTAGACGATCGCCAGCACACCGATCACCACGAAGACGATCAGCTGAATCTTGACGAGACGACTGGTCACTGGTCACCACCTCCGAGCATCCGCAGCGGCCCGTCCAGGAAGTTCTCGTCTCCCGACGGCATCGGCGAGTACTGAGCCTTCTTGTCCGACGGCTTCTTCTGCACCGAGTTCTTCTGGCCCGACTTGCTCTGGGCGGTCCCCGACGACGGATTCATCGGGTACGTGCCACCCGACGGAGGAGTGTTCGGACCCTTCCGCGAGTTGGCCGCCGGCGGAAGCAGCGAGATCGTCGGCCAGCCCCAGCGGGGTCCGTTGCCGTTGATGTACGGGTTGTTCGGGTCGATCTTCGGCGGGCTGACGGTCGGCGCCTGGTACACCGGCTTGCCCTGTCCCACGCCGAGCGCTTCGAGCTGATTCAGCAGCCGGAGGTCGAGGGTCGCGAACAGGTTGGTCGAGTCGCCGTGCACACCGGGCAGCAGATCGTCCGGGAAGGGATGGGTCAGCATCAGCGGCAACGCGGTGACCGCGTCCTGTGCCGACTTCGCGAGCTCCGACAGGATCGGGCGCAGCGCCTTCAGGTCGGTGATGATCTGATCGTGCGCCTTGCCGAGGATGTCGGTGCCGACCTGGCCCAGATCGTCGAGCTTGGTGAGCAGGTCAACGAACTGCGGGCGCTGCTCCTCGAGCACCTTCACACCCGCAGGCAGTTGGTTCAGGATCCGCTCGATCTGAGCCGTCTGCTGATTGGCACGCGCCGACAGCTTGCTGACGCCGTCGATCGCGCTGATGATGTCGTCGCGCTGCTTGTTGAGGCTGTCGATCAACTTCTCCGACTGCTTCAGCAGCGAGCGCACCGTGTTCGGCCGGTCGCCGAGCGCCTCGTTCAGTGAGGTGATGATCGGCTCGAGCTGGTTGATGCCGCCGCCGTTGAGCAGCATCGACAGTGCGCCGAGCAACTGCTCGATATCGGTGACGGTGCGGGTGCGGTCCGATTGGATGGGTTCCGACTCGGGCTGACGCGGCGTCTGCGCTGTCACGCCCTGCGGCTCGGACAGCGCCACGAACTTCTCGCCGAGCAGGTTGGTCTGCTGAACCGAGGCCGAGGCCTCGTCGGAGAGATCGACGCTGTTCTTGACCTTGATCGTCACCAGCGCATCCCAGGCACCGGTGGGCACCTCCACCTTGGTGACCTGGCCGACCGGAATGCCGTCCATCTTCACGACCGACTGCGGGACCAGGTCCAGGATGTTGTTGAACACCACCTTGTAGGTCCGCGGGTTCGACCCCACGTCCACACCGCCCGGCAGAGGTACCGACTGGATACCGGAGCAACCGGTGGTCACCGCGAGAACGGTCGCGAGTGCGGCACCCATACCGGCGACGCGGGCTCGCGTCGACAGTTTCACCTTCATCGCTGTCCTCCAGGAAGACTCGGGTCCGGATTGCCCGGGACGGTACCCGGTGCCGGGTTCTTCTGCTCCTTGTCACCGCTCATGATTCCGAAGGGCAGCACCGGCAGCACCGGTTCCAGAACGCCCTTCGTGATCTGCGTGGCGACGTTCTTGCAGTTGTTGACCAGCGGCGCGAGCTTGCGGCTGAAGTCGACGGCCATCGGATTGCCGGGCAGCAGCTTGCCCAAGTCGAGCAACCGGCAGCCGGCGGCCAGCGGGTCCTGCAACTCCGGGATGTTGACGCGCATCGCGACGGTGCCCGACTCCGCGTCGTAGGCGTTGATCAGGTTGCTGATCGTGACCGGCAGGACGGTGAGGATCTCGAGCAGGTGATCCTTGTTGTCCAGCAGCGCCTGACCCGTCGGCTGCAGGTCGCGGACGGCCTGACCGATCTTGTCGTTGTTGTCGGAGATGAACGTCGCGACATCGCCCAGCGCGTACGACAGGCTGTCGAGCGCCTTGCCCAGCTGGTCGCGCTCGCCGGCCAGGAAGGTGTTGAACGAGGCCATCTGGCTGTTGAACTGCCGGACCTGCGCGTCGTTCTCCTTCAGCGCACCCACGAAGACGTTCAGGTTGCGGATCGTGCTCATCAGGTCGGTGCTGCCGTCGGACAGCGTTCCCGCGGCCTTGGACAGGTTCGTGATCGCCTCGCCCAGCTTCGCGCCGTTGCCGTCCAGATTCTTCGAGAAGACGTCCACGAAGTCCGTGACGGCACCGTTCTGATTCGCGCCCTCGGGTCCGAGCGACTTCGACAGCTTCTGAAGGTTGGCGTAGATCGCGTCGATCTCCACTGGCACCTTGGTCTGCTTGGTCGACAGCGTCACGTCGCTTCCCGCCTGCGCCCCGCCGGAGTAGGCGGGGGTGAGCTGCACGTAGCGGTCGGCGACGATCGACGGGATGATCTGCACGGCCTTGACATCGGCCGGGAGCTTCACACCGCGGTTCACCCGCATGTCGACCTCGACCACGTCGCCGCGCGGGGTCACGTCGGTGACCTTGCCGACGTCGACGCCGAGCACCCGGACGTCACTGCCCTTGTAGATGCCCACCGCGCTGGTGAACGTGGCGTGCACCTTGGTGGTGCCGATCAGGGTCGACGCCCACCAGCCGCCTGCGGCGATGATGAGGACGAGCACCAGACCGAGTGCGCCGTAGACGATGTTGCGCTTGTTGAACAGACCGGAGGTCTGACCTGACTCCGTCATCCGCCGGCCCCCGTTCCACCGTTGTTCAGATTCTTAGTCATGTTCGGCAGCCTGGTCGTGTTCTGCTGCGGCAGTGCGGGCGGCAGCAGGTTGGTGACCGTCGCCTCGAACCAGCGACCGTTGCCGAGCACGTTCGCGTAGACGCGGTAGAACGGCGCCATGTACGTGATCGTGTCGCGCAGATTCTTGTTCTGCCTGGTCAGCATGTCGGTCACGCCCTTGAGGGAATCGAGTGCGGGACCGATCTGCGCCTCGTTGTCCTTCACGATGCCGCTGAGCGACTTGCTAAGGGTGGTGGTGCTCGCGAGCAGAGCCGAGATGCTCTTCTGCCGGTTGTTCAGTTCCTTGAGCAGGACGCCGGTGCCGGCGATCAGCCGGGTGAACTCCTCGTTCCGGTCCGCGAGGATCTTGGAGGCGTCCTTGGTCGCCTTCAGCAGCCGCTGCACCTCCTGGTCGCGGCTCGCGATCGTGTTCGACAGCCGCGAGATGCCGGTCAACGACGAGTTGATGTCGTCGGCGTTGGTGCCGGAGAAGGCGGCCGACAGCGTCCGCAGCGACTTCGCGACCTCGTCGGTGTCGACGTTCTCGATCTGATCGGCCGCGTCACCGAAGGCCTCGATGACGTCGTACGGCGCGACCGTGTCGGTGAGCTTGACCCGGGGGTCGGCCAGTTCGCTGCCGCGCGGGTTCAGCGCCAGGTACTTCTGGCCGAGCACCGTCTTGATCTGGATAGACGCCTGCGTCTGGTTGCCGATCCAGGTGTTGTTCGCGGTGAAGGTGACGTCGACCTTGTCGTTGTCGAGCGCGACCTCGGTCACCTCGCCCACCTTGACGCCGGCGACACGGACCTCGTTGCCCGCCTTGAGCCCGGCGGCCTCGGAGAACTGCGCGGTGTAGCGCGCGCCCGCGCCCAGCAGCGGCAGGTCCTTCAGGTAGAAGGACGACACCGCGGCCATGATCAGGATCAGCAGACCGAGTGCGCCGATGCTCGTCGCACTCCGTCGGCCGGCGAACCGTCGGCTCTTCTTAGGCGTCGTCGGAACTTCCGGCTGCCCGTCGGGTGTGTTCTGTCGGTCGGTCATGCTCACCCCCCGGGCTTCATGTCGCGCCAGCATCGCGTGGCGGCGCTGGTGTAGAGGACGTGGTTGATGTTCGGCAGCGGCACCACCGGCTGCGTCAGCAGGGTGGACTTACCGTTGCCCGCGACGACGTCGATGCCGCACAGATAGAACTGGAACCAGGAGCCGAAGGTCGCGGCCCGGCCGATCTTCTGCAGCTTGACCGGAAGGTTGGTCAGCGCCTTCTCGATGTCGTCGTCGCGCGAGTTCAGCTGGTCCGACAGCGACTTGATCCCCGCGATGTCGCCCTGGATGGCCGGTCGCGTCTTGCTCAGGATCGAACCGGTCACCGTGGTCAGGTTCGACACCGACGTGATCGCCGATCCCACCGACCCGCGCTGAGCCGCGAGCCCGGTGATGAGCTTCTCGGTGTTCACCAGGAGGCTGGTGAACTGGTCGTCGTTCCGGTTCACCGTGTTGAGCACCTTGGTCAGGTTGGTGATCATCTCTCCGATCACCTTGTCCTTGTCGGCCAGGGCGTTGGTGAGTCCGGCGGTGTCGCTGATCAGGTCGCCGATGGTGGTGTCCATGTCGCCCTGGAAGACCTTGATCATGGTCTCGGCGAGCTTGTTGATGTCCTCCGGGGTGATCTGCTTGAACAGCGGACGGAAACCGTTGAACAGCTCGGTCAGGTTCACCGCGTCGTGCGTGCTCTGATGCGTGGGCGAGTTGGTGAAGGTGTATCCGGCGCCGACGGTGTCGTTCGCCGATCCGGGCCCCTTCTCCAGCGCCATGTAACGCAGTCCCGTCAGGTTGCGGTACCGGATGAACAGCTGGGTGCCCTTGGGCAGCCGATCACGGTCGGCGCTGAATCCTACGAGCGCCTTGTTGCGGTCGGTGATCTCCACGCTCTCGACCTGGCCGACGCGGACGCCCGCGATGCGGACATCGTCGCCGGGGTTCAGCATGGCCGCGTCGTCGAACACGGCTTTGAAGCTCGCCTTGCCGCCGGAGCCGGCGTTGGCGATGGTCAGACCGAGCATCGCGGTGGCGAAGATCGTGATGAGGGCGAAGATGATCAGCTTCACCAGGGGTGCGACGACGCCTCTCATTTGACGGTCACCTGCGCTCCCTGCAGCGATCCGGCACCGATGGAGGTCACCCACAGCGGCACCTGCTCCGGGCTCACACCCGACGACGCCCCGTAGAGCACCTGCATCTGGCGCTGGTAGTCGGTCTCCGACACGGTGCCGCTCGGCGTGCCGCTGAACTGCGGCTGAGGCAGATCCGGCCAGGTCTTGGGACCCGGGTTACGCGACGGCGGCTGGTACGAGCCGTCGGGAACACCGCCGCCGGGGTACTGCGGGAACGGGCGGCCGTTGGTTGCGGGCTCGTAGCAGCGGGCGGGCGGATCCACCCACAGCAGCCGGGGCTCGTCCTGGTTGGGCAGGTACCGGCCGCGCGGGTTCACGAACTGCAGGTTCACGTGGACGCCGGGGTTGGCGGTGCCCTTGCCGACGATCGGGCCCACCTTCGGGACGATCGTGGCGAAGTTGTGGAACATGCAGCCGAAGGTCGGCGACTGGCGCGCCGCAGCCTTCAGGAAGGGCTCGGAGTCGATGAACAGGTTCAGCATGTCCTTCTTGTTGGCCTTGAGGAACTTGGTCGTGTCCACCGCGGCCACGCTCAGCGTCTGGATGGTCGACCGAAGATCGCCCTGCCGCTCCACCACGGTGTTACCGGTGATGCGCAGGTTGTCGAGCGCGTCGATGATGTCCGGCACCGCTTCGGAGTAGGTCTGCGAGAACGACGCCAGTCCGCGGATGGTGCCCTGCAGATCGGTCATGTTCGCGTTGACCCGCGTGAAGATCGTGTTGAGCCGATCGACGATCTCGCCGATCTGGTGGCCCTTGCCGCCGATCGCCTGCGAGATCGCGCTCAGCGTCACGTTGAGGTCCTCCGGCGGGATCGCCTTGATGACCGGGAGCAGCGCGTCGAAGAGATCCTCGACCTCCTGCGAGTTGCCCTTCGGGTCGGTCAGGATCACCGATCCGTCCTTCAGCGTGCCGCCGTCCGAGCTCTCCGGGATTTGCAGAGCGATGTACCGCTCACCGAACAGTGTCTTCGGGAGCACCCGGGCCGTGGTGCCGTCGGGGAGATTGTGCATCTGGTCGGGATTGATGCCGAGTTCGACGTTGACCTTGCCGCCGGGCTCCACGTCCACATTGCGCACCGAGCCGACGACCACCCCGTTGGCCTTCACGTCGGCGTTCTTGACCAGCGAGTTGCCCGCGTTGTCCGTACGCAGCGTCACCGTCGAATAGTCGTCGAACGTCCCCCGGAACTTGAGCACCGAGACCGCCAGCAGACCGATGACGACGACGAAGAACAACAGGCCCAGGAGCCTGCGTTTGAGCGTCCCCACGTTTCCTAACCTCCCACTCGGATCGACGTGGTCGTACCCCAGATCGCCAGGCCCAGGAAGAAGTCCATCACCGCGATCAGCACCAGCGCCGTTCGCACGGCGTGACCGACGGCCACACCCACGCCGGCGGGCCCGCCGCTGGCGAAGTAGCCGTAGTAGCAGTGGATCATGATGATGACGAACGCGAATATCAGCACCTTGCCGAACGACCACAGGACGTCGACGGGTGGCAGGAACAGATTGAAGTAGTGGTCGTACGAACCGGTCGACTGACCGTTGAAGACCGTGTTCACCACGCGCGAGGCGAGGTAGGCGGCCATCAGGCCGAGCACGTACAGCGGGATCACTGCGATGAAGCCGGCGATGACCCGGGAGCTGACGAGGAATGGAATCGACGGCACTGCCATCACCTCGAGCGCGTCGATCTCCTCGGAGATCCGCATTGCGCCGAGCTGAGCGGTGAAACCGCAGCCGACCGTCGCCGACAATGCGAGACCGGCCACCAGGGGTGCCACCTCACGGGTGTTCACGTACGCCGACAAGAAGCCGGTCAGTGCCTGCGAACCGATCTGGTCGAGGGCCGCGTAGCCCTGCATACCGACCACGACGCCGGTGAATCCCGACATCAGGACCATCACGCCGATCGTGCCGCCGATGACGGCCAGACCTCCCGAACCGAAGGCGACCTCGGCCAGCAGGCGCATCACCTCTCGGGTGTAGTGCACCAGGGTCCGCGGGATCCAAGCGAGCGTGCGCGCATAGAACGACATCTGTTCGCCGGCGCCGTCGAGGAGCTTGAGCGGACGCCCGAGCTGCTTGCGGGTCTCGTAGAGCAGGTACTCCGGCCGGCTCTTGGCGATCGTCACACCACGAGTCATCACTAACCTACCTTCGGCGGAACGATCTGCAGGAAGACCGCAGTAATGATCAGGTTGGCGAAGAACAGCAGCAGGAAGGTCACGACGACGGACTGGTTCACCGCGTCACCGACGCCCTTCGGGCCGCCCTTCGGATTGAGGCCCTTGTAGGCCGCGACCACACCCGCGATCACACCGAAGATCACTGCCTTCAGCGTCGAGATGTATAGGTCGGGCAACTGAGCGAGCGCGCCGAACGAGGCGAGGTACGCACCCGGCGTACCGCCCTGCACGACCACGTTGAAGAAGTAGCCACCGCCGATGCCGACCACGGCGACGAGGCCGTTGAGCAGGACTGCGACGAGCACCATCGCCAGCACGCGCGGCACCACCAGCCGCTGGACCGGGTTGATGCCGAGCACCTCCATGGCGTCGATCTCCTCACGGATGGTCCGTGAGCCGAGATCGGCCGCGACCGCCGAGCCAGCGGCTCCCGCGACGAGCAGCGAGGTCACCAGCGGCGATCCCTGCTGCACGACGACGAGCACCGACGCCGCACCCGTGTACGACTCGGCGCCGAGCTGCTTGATCAGCGAGCCGGTCTGCAGCGAGACGATGGCGCCGAACGGAATCGCGATGAGCGCGGTCGGCAGAATCGTGACGCTGGCGATGAACCAGGCCTGCTGAATGAATTCGCGCAACTGGAAAGGCCGCACGAAAAGCTGGCGGGCGACGTCGACGAACAACTGGACGATATTGCCGGTTTGGGCAAGCGCGCCCTCACCGGCCTTCGCCAGTTTGTCGACGCCACGCGAGGTGGCACTCGTCATGCCTGGGTACTCCCCTGTCCATCAGACTGGTTGACGGCGGTCTCGATCGCAGCGGTATCGATCGGTTGCGTCTGAGCATCGTCAGCCGCGGTGGCGAGAACGTCGGTCGGACGTTCGATCACCTGGGTGTCAGCCTGGTCCTGCGCGGCCTGTACTGCCGCGGGGTCGCTGAAGTCGGTGTTGGCGAGGGCCACGAGCGTCGCAACGGACTCGGGGGACTGCGCGGCGCGCTCGTCCTCCTCGGCGATCGACGCGCGGATCGCGGCCTGAGCGTTCTCCGGCAGCGAGGGCAGCATGGCCAGCACGTTCGCGCGGTGGCGGATGGCCGCCTTGCGCACCGGCATGCCGGGGTTCGGCTGCACCTGCGCGATGATCTCGGAGAAGTCGTCCTTGGTGCCGCCGCCGGAGATACCCGCGGCCTGCATTGCCGCCTCCGCCGCCGCGACCGCCTCGTCCTTCTCCTCGGACATGCCGATGGGACCGAACCGGTCGCCGGAGAGGAACTGCTTGACCACCGGCTGCTCCGAGGTGAGCAGCTGCTCGCGCGGGCCGAACATGACGAGTTCCTTGCGGAACAGCATGCCGATGTTGTCCGGAATGGTGCGGGCGATGTTGATGTTGTGCGTGACGATGAGGATCGTGGCGTCGATCTCGGCGTTGATGTCGATCAGCAGCTGCGAGATGTATGCGGTTCGCACCGGGTCGAGGCCCGAGTCCGGCTCGTCGCAGAGGATGATCTCCGGGTCCAGGACCAGTGCGCGGGCCAGGCCGGCGCGCTTGCGCATACCGCCCGAGATCTCACCGGGAAGCTTGCCCTCGGCGCCCGCGAGACCGACCAGCTCCACCTTCTCCATTACGATGCGGCGGATCTCGTCTTCCTTCTTCTTCGTGTGTTCACGAAGCGGGAAGGCGATGTTGTCGTAGAGCGTCATCGAGCCGAACAGGGCGCCGTCCTGGAATAGGACACCGAACAGCTTGCGGATCTCGTAGAGTTCCTTGGCGGAGCACTCGGTGATGTCGGTGCCGTCGATGACGACCGAGCCCTGCTCGGGATGCAGCAGGCCGATCAGCGTCTTGAGGAAGACCGATTTACCGGTACCGGACGGACCGAGCAGGGCGTTGACCTCTCCGGCGGGCAGCGTCAGCGAGACGTCTCGCCAGATGTTCTGTGAGCCGAACGACTTCGTCAGTCCCTCGACCTTGACCTCAACACCCACAGTGTTCCTCCAAACCTTTCTAGGTACCACGTAGGTGAGGCGAGGCGCCTCGCTCCCCCTACAGAGTCTTCGCAGCCACCGACCTGGGACGGCTGTGGCTGCGGTCACTCTAACGCACCAGAGGTTCAAGTCACACTTCGGAGTCGGGAGCCGAACTCTGCTCCGAAGTTGCTGTACCCGCTAGTAACATCTTGGTGGCCTGAGAATACCCAAAGAAGCGGCGTGGTCCAAAGCGAACGCCGATCTGAAGCGAGATACCCGTCACACCAGCGGAAAGTGTGCCCAGCGGCCCCTCAGTGGCCCGCGATGTCGGCCCGGCCCCGGCGCCCGCCTCGGGCGAAGACCACCCGCCCTGGGGTCGTTCAGCGGCCGCTCCGGCGGTCGCTTCGGCCGTCTCGACAACCGCCTGAGAGAACGACGAAAGCGGGGCTCGCAGGTATCCCTGCGAGCCCCGCCTCGGCGATCGCCTATGCGGCGATCTCGTGATCGTCGATCAGATCACTTGAGCGAGATCGAAGCGCCGGCCTCTTCGAGCTTGGCCTTGGCAGCCTCGGCGTCTTCCTTGCTGACCTTCTCCAGGAGAGCCTTCGGGGCACCCTCGACGAGATCCTTGGCCTCCTTCAGGCCCAGGCCCGAGACGACCTCGCGGACGACCTTGATGACCTGGATCTTCTTGTCGCCGGCCGACTCGAGAACGACGTCGAACTCGTCCTGCTCGGCAGCGGCCTCGGCAGCGGCGGCCGGAGCACCGGCGGCGGCGACGGCGACCGGAGCGGCAGCGGTGACCTCGAAGACCTCTTCGAACTTCTTCACGAAATCGCTGAGCTCCAGCAGGGTCAGTTCCTTGAACTGCTCGATGAGCTCGTCAGCGGTGAGCTTCGCCATGATGGCGTCCTTCCGTTAGATCCCCGCCGGAACGGGGGCGCCTGCGTCGCAGGCTGGTTCATGGGTGATCGGCCGGAGCCGAAGTGGAGAGTGCAGTGAGCTACGCGGCTTCGCCGCCGGCTTCCTGCTTCTCCTGCAGGGCCGCGGCGAGCCGCGCGACCTGCGATGCGGGCTGGGTGAACAGCCCTGCGGCCTTTGCCAAGTTGCCCTTCATGGCGCCCGCCAGCTTTGCCAGCAGGACCTCACGGGTCTCCAGGTCGGCGATCTGCTCGATCTCCGCCACGGACAGCGCACGGCCGTCCATGAAGCCGCCCTTGATGACCAGGTTCTTGTTGTCCTTGGCGAACGTCTTGATCGCCTTGGCGGCCACAACCGGCTCACCTTCGATGAAGGCGATCGCGGTCGGACCGGAGAACAGGTCGTCGAGACCCTCGAGGCCCGCCTCAGCAGCGGCGCGCTTGACGAGGGTGTTCTTGGCGACGGAGTAGGTAGCGCCTTCGCCGAGCGAGCGACGCAGCTCCTGGAGCTGCGGCACCGTCAGTCCGCGGTACTCCGTGATCACAGCAGCGGTGGAACCGTTGAACTGCTCGGTGATCTCTGCAACTGCAGAGACCTTGTCAGCCTTAGCCATACTTCGCCTCCTCTCGTGTCACATTCGTCGTGCCCCGGCGTACCGGGGCACCTCTGTCCAGAGAATGCGGTGGGAGGCGGGGGCGCTCGACGAGGGGTCCGCGAGAAATGAAAAACGCCCCGGGCAGGAGGCACGGGGCGCGCATAGCACGGCACAAAGGCCGTGAGATGGTCTCACCACGTTCATCCTGCGTGGGCCGCCGACTCGCATCGGGCCTTCGATCGGAAACACTTCCGACAACCAACGGTCTCTGGTTGAACTGACGCAAAGTGTCCGACCTCGTCGGACTCATTGCACCGGCTAATAGGCTAACCGGCATGAGCCCCGATTCCAAATCGGCCGAGGTGCAGGCACAGGACCGAGCCGCCGCCGCACAATCCGCGATCGCCGCTCGCCACCTGCGCCGGGTCGGCGGCTGGCTGCCGTTCACCCGCATCGGCCGGGTCGCCTGGCCGATGCCCGGACGACCGCTCTCGCGCGAGCGCCTGACAGCGTCATGGAACTACTGGTGGCAGGCCCATCTGGTGGACCTGCTCGTCGACGGCGCCGTCCACCGGGAGGACCGGCGCTGCGCCGACGACGCCGCGGCGCTGCTGCGCGGGATCTGGGTGCGGAACGTCGCGCACTGGACCAATGCCTACTACGACGACATGGCGTGGCTGGGCCTGGCTCTCGAACGCGCCGGTCGCCATCTGCACGACACCGCGGGCGCATCGCACCGCCGGGCGCTGCACACGCTGCGGGACCGGATGCACGACGCGTGGTCACCCGAACTCGGCGGCGGAATCCCCTGGCGGACCACCGACTCGTTCTTCAACACCCCCGCCAACGGTCCGGCCGCGATTCTGCTGGCCCGCACCGGCCGACCCGACCGTGCCGTGGAGATGGCCGATTGGATCGAACGCGAACTGCGCCTGCCGTCGGGATTGATCGCCGACGGCGTGTGGTCCCGGCCGGACGGCACGCGTGAGCTGGACTCAACGGTCTTCACCTACTGCCAGGGCGTCGCCCTCGGTGCCGAGACCGAGGCCTTTCGCCTCACCGGTTCACCCGTGCACCTGGACCGTATCGACCGGATCCTGCGAGCAGTCGGCGACCGCATGACCGTCGACGGTGTGATTCGCGGCGCCGGCGGCGGGGACGGCGGCCTCTTCGCCGGCATCCTCGCCCGCTATCTCGCACTGGTCGCGACAGACCTTCCCCGTGAGGCGGCGGGCGCCGGCGAACTGCGTTCAGCGGCGGCGGGACTGGTCCTCACCGCGGCACAGGCCGCGTGGGACAACCGCGCCACCGACCCGCAGGGACTGCCGGTCTTCGGACCGGACTGGCACAGGCCGGCGCGTCTGCCGGACGCGACCGGCGCCGCGGCGCAGAGGATCGGCGGCGCAGTCAAGTCGTCGAGCGTCCCCGAACGGGATCTCTCCGTTCAGATCTCGGCCGGAATCCTGCTCGAGGCGGCTGTCTCGGTCACGATCGGGTCAAGCGAGCACACCGGTTCGGCAACCCCGGATTAACGATCTGGCTGTGCATCGTTTTAGATTAGGGAGGACGCCCGCGTGACTCACGCCACACCGATGCGCT
This sequence comes from Gordonia cholesterolivorans, assembly GCF_039531975.1. NCBI lineage: Bacteria > Bacillati > Actinomycetota > Actinomycetes > Mycobacteriales > Gordoniaceae > Gordonia > Gordonia cholesterolivorans. Next base: position 333,606 of record NZ_BAAARB010000001.1, read on the forward strand.
CGGGCCGACTCCAGCCCGCACTGTGACGAATGCAAAGGGGGGACGTGAGAATGACGCTTCAGTACGACCTGGGCGGCCTGGCCGAGGGGCAGAGCGGATTCGCAGTCCCGCAGGAACGTCCGGCTCTGATCCCGGCACCCGACTACCGCGATGCCGCCGGCGGAGTCGCCGGCCTCGAATGGCGTCGAGCCGTCGACGGGCCGAAGCCCTATCCGCGCGTTCACATCGACCGCAGCATTCGTCTCACCATGAGCGACGGGGTCACCCTGCGCGCCACGCTCGTCCGGCCGGCGAATCGGTTCGGTCAGCCGATCCGCACTCCCCTGCCGGCGATCCTCAACATGAATCCCTATAACCGGGCAGTGCTGGACGGGCTCGACCACGCACTGCACGCTCCCGTGATCGGCAAGACCGTCCAGACCGCCAGCGCGATGATGGTCGCCGACGAGGGGCCGCTCGCCGGCGCCACGCGCATCACGCGCACCTTCTCCAAGGGGCTGTGGGACGTCTTCGGCATCAACCGGAATCTGGTGCGCGCCGGGTACGTACAGGTCCTGGTGGACGTCCGGGGAACGGGAACCTCGCACGGCAAATGGCAGATCCTCGGCTCCCGCGAACAGCAGGACAGCCTCGAGGTGATCGACTGGATCAGCGCTCAGGACTGGTACGCCGACGGCGTCGGGATGACCGGATGGTCGTATTCGGCCATCAACTCCCTGCAGACGGCGGGACACCGCCCCGAGGAACTCAAAGCCGTCTTCGCCGTCGAGGGCAGCGAGGACGTGGTCCGCGACATCTACATCACCGGCGGTATGCCGTCGGCCTTCATCCCGCTGTGGCTGGCACTGGTCAACGGGCTCAAGTGGCTGCCGAACCCGGCCACCGCCGTCGCCGACGTGCTGCGCGGCGACGCGTACCGGTGGCTGTCGGCGCGCGTGAAGTCTCCGGCCACGGAGATGCCGTCGCTGATGTGGGGCTTCCTGACCGCTCGAGACGACCGGATCTTCGACGATCCGTACTTCGCCGAGCGCGATCCCGCGATCGAGAACATCGTGTGTCCCACGTTCACGGTCGGCGGCTGGCACGATCTCTTCGGCCGCAGTGCCACGCGCGTCTACTCCAAGCTGCAGATGGAGCCCGGACGCAAGCAGGCGCTCATCGCCGACGGCTACCACCTCGACCCGGGGTTCGGTCACGAGCGCCCGTTCGCACCGCCCCGCCTCGACGTCCTCCAGCGGGCGTGGTTCGACCGCTGGCTCAAGGGCGTCGAGAACGGAGTCGACGCCTACGGACCGGTGACCCTGGAACAGCAGGGCGGCGCGTGGTCGTGCGGACCGTCGTTCCCCCGGCAGGAGGTGGCACCGCGGCGCCTGTTCCTGACCGAGGGGCCCACCGGAACCGCACTGCACGCGCAACACGACGGCACGCTGCGCAGTTCACCGGCCTCCCGGCGCCGCTCCCTGCGGATCCGGCCGAGCTTGCGCGGATTCGTCTCCCGCGATCTCGCGCAGGTGACCGCGGGCGCGGCCATCGTGCTCGGCGACAGCTTCGCGACCGATGCCCGCTTCCAGGAGGAGGCGGCCCTGTCGTTCACCAGCGAGCCGGTCGACCGGCCGACGCAGGTCTCCGGCGAGATGAATCTGCGTCTGAACGTCTCCACGACGGCGCACGAGGGGATCTGGGCCGTGACGGTCAACGACGTCGCACCCGACGGGACGTCGACCGTGCTGACCAACGGCGCACTCACAGCCTCCAACCGCGCGCTCGACCCGTCGCGGTCCACCTACACCGACGACGGCGTGCTGCTCGACGCGTACCACTACCTGACGCGGTCACGCCGGCTGCCCGTTCCCGCGGACGAGCCGGTCCGCATCGACGTCGACCTCGTGCCCACGGACGCGGTCCTGGCCCCGGGCCACCGTCTGCGGGTGGACGTGTACGCGGCGAGCCTGCCGCGCTATCTGACGATCGTCCCCGACCTGATCAAGGCCCGCGGGCGCCGTCAGCAGCTGGTCCTGGACCCGGCGAAGCCCAGCTACCTGACCTTCCAGACCGACGGCGAGCTCGGTGCCGCCCCGGTGCCGATCGTCGCCGCGACCGCGCAGCGGGGTTAGCGCGCCGACAGTCCGCTGTCGCCGAAGACGACGCGGTAGACCAACGCTGCCTCGGGCCCGAGGACCCGCTCGACGAGCCCGATCAGAGCTCCGACGAACGCCGGACCATGGGCCGGAGCGCCCACCTCGTCCAAGTGATGCGCCAACTCGTGCAGGACGACGAGTTCCCGCAGTGCCCAGCGACCGCCGGCCGAGTCCGGGACGGCGATGGTCGCGGTCGCCCGCTCGTAGTGCGCGGCACGTTCGCCTCGTCTCGTCCGAACCCGGACCGGGACGATCGCCCGAGTGAACTCCGCCCGAACCGACGGCAGGGCCAGAACGCGCCGGGCGTACGCGGAGACGTCGTCCACCGAGCCGAACCTCGCCTCCGCGGGCAACGTCAGTTCGGTGCCGGCGAGCTGCACCGTATGCGCGCCGCCCGCCCGCTCGAACATCCGCAACACCAGGCGCTCGGCGTCGTACAGCCGTCGGCGCGTCTGGTCGCGGCTCACGATTCGAGCGCGCCGCGCGGCGCACCGAACTCCCGGTCGGCGCCGATGCGCGCGCGCCGGCCGGCACGGTCGCCGGCCTGGCGCGCGGCCGAAGAGTACCCGGCCGTGGCACTGCTCGCACGCCACGTTCCGCGGGCCTTCGATTCGGAGCGGTAGAAGTCCTTGATCTCCAATTGTTTGTCCCGCAGCGCGACCGCCGAGGAGACCGAGCGCGCCGGGCCGCTCTCGGTCTCGATGCGCACCGTCTCCCGCTGCTGTTCGTCGCGCGCCGCGCGGAGCCGGGTGCCGATCCGTGCCGCGAACGCCGATTGGAAGTTGAGCCGGGCGGTGATCGGCGAGAGCGCCTTCTCCTCGACCACACGTCGACGGCGGTAGCCCGCGGTCTTGGTGACCATCTGCCTGGCAGTCTCCCCCTTGTACGCCCCCGACTTCAGGTACGCATCGCTCGCGGCCACCATCTGAATCACCAGCGACGTGTACAGCGCCTCGCAGGCGTCGATGTCGGTCTCGAAGCCGTAAGCGATCACGAAGGTGGAATTGGACGCCACGTCGCATGTCACATCATTGGCCTGTGCGATCTGCACGAACAACTGCACGTATGTCCGCAGTCCCCGCTTGCCCGCCTTGCCGATCTCGATCTGCCGGGTGATCGGCGCGGCGGCCTTCCTGGCTGCGGGATCGTGCGCCCGGGCCATCGCGAGATCGATCGAGGCCGCCGTCGCGAGCCGCTGAGCGGCCGCCATGAACGCCTCCGCCTCGTGCTCGTTGTCCGTGCCCTCCGCCTGCCGCAGGAGACCGCCGATCCGGGTGAGCAGTTTGTCGTCGCGCATGAGTCACAGGCTATCGGGGCACCGTGACGTCTCCCAGGCCGCTGTCCACAGGCCCACGCGTTCGACGCCGGCGCTGTACGGGCCCTGCGCACAATGCGCGAAAGGCGACTAACGCACACAACCTCGACTGTGATTCACGTTACGACCAGAGTGCTCAAGTGGCGGGTCACACGACCTTCCGGAACTTCACGGCACGAAGGAGCACGCAATGTTGGTAGCGCTCGGGTTGGCGATGGTCGCCACCTTCATGTTCCTGATCATCACCAAACGCGCGACACCGGTGGTCGCGCTCATTCTCGTCCCGGTCGCGTTCGCCCTGTTCGCCGGTGCCGGACTCGGGGTCAGCGACATGATCAAGGACGGCATCGCCGACCTCGCCCCCACCGCCGCGATGCTGTTCTTCGCGATCATCTTCTTCGGACTCATGATCGACGTCGGGCTCTTCGACCCCATCGTGCGCTTCATCGTCCGACTGGTACGCAACGATCCCGCTCGCCTGGTGGTCGGCACGGCGGCTCTCGCAGCCGTCGTCTCCCTCGACGGTGACGGATCGACGACCTTCATCATCACCACCGCCGCGCTGCTCCCGCTGTACTTGAAGCTCGGCGTCTCCCCGGTCGTGCTCACCGTGGTCGCCGGTCTCGCGAACGGCACGATGAACATCCTGCCTTGGGGCGGCCCCACCGCCCGCGCCGCGACCGCCCTCAAGATCGATACGAACGCGGTGTTCCTGCCGATGCTTCCGGCGCTGGCGGCGGGCATGCTGGTGGTCTTCGCGTTCGCATTCCACCTCGGTGTGCTGGAGCGCCGCCGCATCGGGCGGATCGAGATCCGGGAATCGGTGCTCGCCTCATCGCGCGGGGCCGGACGCGACGACATGCCTACCGGCGGCTCTGCCTCGATCACCGCCGCCGAAGCTGTCGGAACGCCGGCAGCCGATTCCTCGTGGGGTTCGGACGACGCGAACGACGGAGACTCGGCGCTCACCGGCGTCCTCGATCCCACCCGGACCACTCTTCGTCCCAAGCTGTTCTGGGTCAACGCGGCGCTGACGGTGGCGCTGCTGGCCGTGCTCGGCGCCGACATCATCGCGATCCCGGTTCTCTTCATGATCGCGGCCGCGATCGCCCTCGCAGTGAACTTCCCGCATCTGAAGGATCAGCAGGAGGCGATCACCCGGCACAGTTCGAGCATCGTCTCGGTAGTCGCCATGGTACTGGCGGCCGCCGTGCTCACCGGCGTGTTCAGCGGCACCGGAATGGTCGACGCGATCGCTCGGTGGCTCGCGGACGGCATCCCCTCCTGGATGGGACCGCATATGGCCGTGGTGATCGGCGTCCTGTCGATCCCGCTCACCTTCCTGATGAGCAACGATGCGTTCTACTTCGGCGTGCTGCCGGTTCTGTCGAAGACCGCGGCCGAATACGGCATCGATCCGACCGAGATGGCTCGGGCGTCGATCACCGGCCAGCCCTTCCACATGCAGAGCCCGCTGGTCCCGGCGATCCTGCTGCTGGTCGCTCTCGCCGGAGTGAGCCTCGCCGACCATCACAAGCAGGTCCTCTGGCGCGCCGCACTGGTCTCGCTCGCGATGCTCGTCGTCGGCGGATTGATCGGCGCGATCCCGCTGTGACCCGGTGGCACGCGGTATCGCGACACTAGGCTGTCGCCATGCGGTTGCGAACTCAGGTGCTGCTGCTGCAGTTGGTCGTCATCGCGGTCAGCCTCGGCGTCGGCTTCGGCGCGGTGATCTCCGGGGCCGACGACCGGGTTCGCGAAGAGTACGGGCAGCGGGCGCTCGCGATCGCCGAGACCGTCGCCGTCGACCCCGACGTGGTCGCCGGCGTCGGCAGCCACCAGGGCACGTCGCTGCCGGCGACAGACTTGGTCGACGGACCGGTCCAGCGCCAGGCAGAAGCGGTCCGTCGCGCGACCTCCGCACTGTTCATCGTGATCGCGAACGCCGACGGCGTGCGATTGGCCCATCCTGACCCTGTGGAGCTGGGCAAGCACGTCTCCACCGACGCCGACCGCGTTCTGAGCGGCGAGACTGACCTGACGACCGACCGCGGCACGCTCGGCGAATCCGTCCGCGGCAAGGTGCCCATCCGTGGCGCCGGCGGACAGGTGATCGGATTGGTGAGCGTGGGCGTCTCCACCGGTCAACTCGCCGGCGAGTCCCGCCGCGACATCCTGACCACCGTCTGGATCGCGCTCGGCGCCATGGCGATCGGCACAATCGGATCGATCCTTCTCGCTCGGCGCTGGCAGCGCCTCACCCTCGGATTGCAGCCCGACCAACTCGCCGAACTCGTCCGGAACCAGGGTGCCGTACTCCACTCCTTGTCGGACGGCGTGCTGGCCGTCGACGCGACCGGCGTGGTGCGTGTGGCCAACGAGACCGCATGCGAACTCCTGTCCCTCCACCACCCGGTGGGGCGCCCGGTCGACGGCATCGGCCTCACGCCGCGGGTTCGCCGAGTCCTGTCCACTCCGACGCCAGATCCCATCGCCGCCACTGTCGGCGACCGGATCGTCCTGGTCTCGTCGCACCGCATCATCACCGAAGGGCAGGACCTCGGCATGGTGGTGTCGGTGATCGACCGCACCGACTTCGAAGCACTGGCGCGCGAGAACGACTCCATCCAGGTGATGAGCACTGCTCTCCGCGCCCAGCGACACGAGACCGCGAATCGGATGCACGTGCTCGCTGGACTCCTGCGGCACGGGCATGTCGACGACGCCCTCGACTATCTCGACGAACTGACCGGAACCGGCGCGAGCGGCGGACTCGACGGCATCGAGAACGTCACCGAACCCCACCTCCACGCGTTCCTCGAGGCAAAGGCGGCGCACGCCCGCGAACACGGCGTCTCCCTCCGTCTCGGCGACCAGACCTGGGTCACCGGAAGCCTGACCGATCCGGTCACCGTCACCGCCGTGGTCGGAAACCTGCTCGACAACGCCATCGAGGCGGCCGCGGGCTCAACCGACGCTGAGGTGGAGGTCGAGATACTCACCGACTCGTACGACGGCCCCGGCGAGGTGCTGTGGGTGACCGTCGCCGACTCCGGCGCGGGCATCCCCTTCTCCGATCCCGAGCAGATCTTCGCCGAAGGGATCACCACCAAGACAGGCGCGGTCCCTGGCGGCCGCGGGATGGGGATGTCGATCGTGCGACAGTTGGCGCGACGGATCGGCGGCGAAGTGCGCGTCGCGGACCCCGGAGGCCGCGAATCAGGTCACGGCGCGGTGCTGGTGGCCGGCCTTCCCGGCGTGATCGCGACCGAGCAGACCACAGAGCAGACAGCGGAGGATGAATCTGATGACTGAGACCGACTACGGGGTGCTCGTGGTCGACGACGACTTCCGGGTCGCCGCCCTGCACTCCGCGATCGTCGCCGCGGTGCAGGGCTTCCGCGTGGTCGCTCGCGCGGGCTCCATCGCGGCGGCGCGTACGGCACTGGCCGACCATCCTGAGATCGAACTGGTGCTGCTCGACGTGTACCTGCCGGACGGCTCGGGGATCGACCTGATCGGCGAACTCGATCGCGACTGCTTCGTCGTCGGCGCGGAGACCGATTCAGCCGCTGTCCGGTCGGCGATGCGCGCCGGCGCGCTGAGCTACCTGATCAAGCCCTTCGCCGACGCCGACCTCGCGCGCCGCCTCGCCGGATACATCCAGTACCGCCGTGTACTGGACTCCGCGGACGTCGATCAGTCTGCCGTCGACTCAGCGCTCGGAGCGCTGCGCTTCGGGAAGCCTGCCACCGCCAAGCGCAACGACAACCCCTCACCGACCGAGCAGCGCATACTCGACCTGTTCGGCCCGGACTCGGTGCTCTTCGCCGACGACGTGTCGGCCCGAGTGGGAGTCTCCGCGGCGACCGCTCGGCGCCATCTCGCAGCCCTGGTCGACTGCGGCGCGCTCCGGATGTCACTGCAATACGGCGGAACCGGCCGTCCGCGTCAGGAGTATCGCCGCGCCCGATGACGAGAAAAGGGGGCACCGCCGATCGGCGGTGCCCCCTTTTCTCAGGCTCTGCTGAGGATCAGGCCTCTTCGGTGAAGTTGCGCGAGACCGCGGGATCGACCTGGATGCCCGGGCCGGTGTTGGTCGAGACGGTGACCTTCTTCAGGTAGCGGCCCTTGGCGGCCGACGGCTTGGCGCGCATGATCTCGTCGTACGCGGCGCCGTAGTTCTCGGCCAGCTTGGCGGCGTCGAACGACGCCTTGCCGATGACGAAGTGCAGGTTCGCGGCCTTGTCGACGCGGAAGCTGATCTTGCCGCCCTTGATGTCGTTGACGGCCTTGGTGACATCGGTGGTCACGGTGCCGGTCTTCGGGTTCGGCATCAGGCCGCGCGGTCCGAGGACTCGCGCGATACGGCCGACCTTGGCCATCTGGTCCGGCGTCGCGATCGCGGCGTCGAAGTCGAGCCACCCGCCCTGGATCTTCTCGATCAGGTCCTCGGCGCCGACCTCGTCCGCACCGGCCGCAGCCGCCTCGGTGGCCTTGTCACCGGCGGCGAAGACGATGACGCGGGCGGTCTTACCGGTGCCGTTCGGCAGGTTGACGGTGCCGCGGACCATCTGGTCGGCCTTGCGGGGGTCGACGCCCAGTCGCATGGCGACCTCGACGGTGGCGTCGGTGTTCTTCGAAGACGTGTCCTTCGCAAGCGTCACAGCCTCCAGCGGGCTGTACAGCTTGTCGCGGTCGATCTTCTCGGCGGCGGCCTGGTAGGCCTTGCTCTTCTTGCTCATGTGCTCTGTTCCTTCTCCCCGCCGTATCGGCGGGAGTTAGTGGTTAGTGGGCCGAGCGCGGCCCTCCCACGGGGTGTTTCAGGTATCGGTCTCTCGGATGAGGGATTCAGCCCTCGACCGTGATGCCCATCGAACGCGCGGTGCCGGCGATGATCTTGGCGGCCGCCTCGATGTCGTTGGCGTTGAGGTCCTCGGTCTTGGTCTTGGCGATCTCGCGGACCTGGTCCATGGTCACCTTGCCGACCTTGTTGACGTGCGGCTCACCCGAACCCTTCTGCAGACCTGCGGCCTTGAGCAGCAGCTTGGCGGCCGGCGGGGTCTTGAGCTTGAAGTCGAACGAGCGGTCTTCGTACACGAAGATCTCGACCGGCACCACGTTGCCGCGCTGCGATTCGGTCGCGGCGTTGTACGCCTTGCAGAACTCCATGATGTTCACGCCGTGCTGACCAAGCGCCGGCCCCACGGGCGGCGCCGGGTTGGCCTGGCCCGCCTGGATCTGGAGCTTGATGATTCCGGCGATCTTCTTCTTCTTGGGAGGCATGTCCTCTTGTCCTTTTTCCTACAGATCCGCGCACGCTGGATACGCGGAAGTCTCAATTCTGGTCACAGCGCTCGACGGCTGCGGCGCGAGGTCAGAGCTTTTCGACCTGGTTGAAGCCGAGCTCGACCGGGGTCTCACGACCGAAGATCGAGACGAGCACCTTCACCTTGCGCTGTTCGGTGTTGACCTCGCTGATGGAGGCCGGCAGGGTCGCGAACGGTCCGTCCATGACGGTGACCGACTCGCCGACCTCGAAGTCGACCTCGACGAGGTTCGACGCGGCGGCGGCAGCGGCCTCGACGCTCTCGCCCGCAGCCGCGGCGGCCTTGGCGGCCTCCGCCTTGCGGACCTCGGCGCGCGGCATCAGGAACTGCACCACTTCCTTGATCGAGAGCGGCGACGGACGCGAGGTCATGCCCACGAATCCGGTCACTCCCGGGGTGTTGCGGACGGCGCTCCACGATTCGTCGTTGAGTTCCATCCGCACCAGGATGTAGCCGGGAAGCACCTTGCGGTTGACCTTCTTCGGCTGGCCGTTCTTGATCTCGGTGACCTCTTCGGTCGGCACCTCGACCTGGAAGATGTAGTCGCCGACGTCCAGGTTCTGGACGCGCGTCTCCAGGTTGGTCTTCACCTTGTTCTCGTAGCCCGCGTACGAGTGGATGACGTACCACTCCCCGGGCAGGCGGCGCAGCTGCGCCTTCAACTCGGCGACCGGATCGACGGCTTCGGTGACCTCGGCGTTCTGGTCCACGTCGTCAGCGGACACATCCACCGGCGTGGCCTCGGCGGTCTCGTCGCCGATCTCCGGCGATTCGATCTCGTTCTCCGGGGTGCTCACTGCCCCACGCTCCTTCGTTGGTCACTCGGGCTGGCCGCCCTGTAATAGTTGCCTGTCAGCCGAACACCAGCAGGGTCAGCTTGGCGAATCCGATGTCCAGGCCGGCGATGAACGCCGTGACCACCACGACGAACGCGAAGACGGCGATCACGTAGTTGACCATCTCGTTGCGAGTCGGCCACACCACCTTCCGCATCTCCGACACGACCTGCTTGAGGAAGGTCCAGATGCGGACGAACGGATTGCGGCTGACGCCGGTATCGGTCGCGGCGGACTCGGCGGTACGCTCTGCGACCGCGGTCGCAGAGCCGGCACCCCGACGGCCGCGCGCGGAGCGCTTGCCGCTGGGACGCAGTTCGGCGGAGTCGGACTGGGCGACGTCGTCGACCACCAGATCGTCGTTGACGTCTGAAGAAGCCTTGCGATCTCGCTTGGCCACCTTCTCACCGATCCCTTCGTCTGCTAGTGCCCCGGTGGGCAGGGGCGACAGGACTTGAACCTGCAACCTGCGGTTTTGGAGACCGCTGCTCTGCCAATTGAGCTACGCCCCTTTGCGCGGGCCCGTCGACCCACACTTTGATCCAAGGCTAACAAAACCAACGCGCCACCCTCAGGCAGCGCGTGATTCTGAAGCATCAGACTCAGATGAGTGTAGAGCAAAGCTGCCGCTCGCCCCAACTCGCCCCGACTGGGCGGCGTCAGTTGAACTGCACCAGCGCCTGCGCGCGGCCGAAGATCTTCCGCCCGGACTGCTTGGCGACCAGCGCGATCACTCCCCGCCGGGTCTGCGGGTCGAGAGACTTGACCTTGCCGCCGAAGTCCACCTGCGCCGCGCCGACCGCCGGCACGTAGACCGGACTGGTGAACCGCACGTTGTACTCGTGGATGGCCGCGGGGTCTCCGACGAACGAGCCGATGACGCTGGCACCGAGGCCCATCGTCTGCATTCCATGCGCCACCACGCTCTCGAGGCCGACCGCCTCCGCGACCTCCGGCGAGAAGTGGATGGGGTTCGGGTCGCCCGAGACGCCCGCGTAGTTCACCAGGTTTCCGAGCGTGAGGGTCTTGGTGACCTGCGGGAGTTCCTGCCCCACTTCGAGGGTGTCGAAGTCGATAGCCCCGTAGGCCTTGGGCTCCACCACCGGGTCGGGCTCGTCGTACCTGCTGAACGGTCCGTGCACGGTCTTCCCGACCGCGGGATCGACGTCCACCTGCATCATCACTTCGTTGAGCTTCGCGACGAGTCCCGGATCCACATCCACCGAGGGTCGGGCGGCCACCGAGGTGAAGGTCGTCATCACCGGCTCCTCGTGCTGATTCCAGATGATGTTCTTGCTGACGAGCAGGTCGGCGCCCATCGACTGCCGGAACGACTCGAGCGAGACGTCGCAGACCAGCCGGTCGCCCAAGCGCATCGGCTGGTGCATGATCAGCCGCTGATCGGTCTGCATGATCTGCCACATGTCGTATCCGGTGATCACGTCGTCGAACAGCCTGCGTTGCGCGATGAGTCCGAGCACCGAGACGAAGGTCGGGTGCGCGAAGAGCGTGTCGTGGCCGAGCTTCGCGGCCTCTGCCTCGTCCCAGAACGCCGGATGGGAGTCCTGGACCGCCCGCGCATGCCTGCGGATGTCCTGACGACCGACTTCGTAGTAGTCGTCGACGGTGTACTTGAAACCGACCATCGACTTGGTGTGTTCAGCGACCTCCGCCGCGGTCGGATCGCCCATCGGCGCAGCCTCCAGTGGGTTGTCGACCCGAATGTCCTCCAGCTGACCGGTCACGGTGTCTCCTCACTCGGCGCGGTCAGGCCGCACGGCCCCGGCGATCGGTGTGGAACAAGGCCTCCGGGGAAACGATTCGCAACTGATTCGTTACGAAGATTGTCCACTCCGATCGGCTCCGGACAAAATCAGACGAGCCGTCTCACCAAGTGAGACGGCTCGTTGAAAAGCTCGGGAGGGGTCGCGGAAGCGACGACGCCTCAGCGCGACTCCTTGTGAGTCTCGTGCTTACCGCAGTTCGGGCAGAACTTCTTCAGCTCGAGACGGTCGGGGTCGTTGCGACGATTCTTCTTGGTGATGTAGTTGCGGTGCTTGCACACCTCGCACGCCAAGGTGATCTTCGGCCGCACATCGGTTGAGGAAGCCACTTTGTTGCCTACTTTCGCGTCTTGCAGTTCTTCGGTCCCACGCTTGGGGGCCGAGGTCCCACCGTGCGCAGGCGGTATGTGTAGCGGTGGGGGGACTCGATCCCCCGACCTCACGATTATGAGTCGTGCGCTCTAACCAGCTGAGCTACACCGCCCTGTTCGGCCGCGACCGAGTCGGTCACAACCAAGCGAGCCCCCTGACGGAATCGAACCGTCGACCTTTTCCTTACCATGGAAACGCTCTGCCGACTGAGCTAAGGGGGCGTGCCGTCCGGATCCAGCCTGCGAACAGTCCGTAACCGAAGAGCCTCAACGAGGTTACACACACGCTCTCAGTTTAACCAAAACCGCTGGTCACGCCGATTATGCGCGGTGCAAGTCCTCAGTGGCAGATATAGGATTCGAACCTATGTAGCTTGCGCGACGGATTTACAATCCGCTCCCTTTGGCCGCTCGGGCAATCTGCCGTGCCGCCGTCCACGAAACCGCTCCGCTCGCGCGGAGAAGTCCGGTGAAGGCAACGGGTAGAAGAATACAACGTACCCCGTATGTCCGCGCAAATCTGCTGTTCAGACCGCTGATAGGCTGGTTCTCATGGCTGATTCTTCGTTTGACGTCGTGAGCAAGGTCGACCGCCAGGAGGTCGACAACGCCCTCAACCAGGCGGGCAAGGAACTCTCGCAGCGCTACGACTTCCGCGGCACCAACACCACCATCGACTGGTCCGGTGAAGAGAAGATCGTGATCACCTCCGACGCCGAGGAGCGCGCCCTGGCCGGCCTCGAGGTGTTCAAGGAGAAACTGATCCGTCGGGACATCTCCCTCAAGGCGTTCGACGCCGGCGAGCCCGTCTCCTCTGGCAAGACTTTTAAGATCACCGGAGAGCTGGTCCAGGGCATCGACTCCGAGCACGCCAAGAAGATCTCGAAGAAGATCCGTGACGAAGGCCCCAAGGGAGTCAAGGCTCAGATCCAGGGCGACGAGCTGCGCGTCTCGTCGAAGAAGCGCGACGATCTGCAGGCCGTCATCGCATTGCTCAAAGGCGAGGACTTCGGCATCGCGCTGCAGTTCGTGAACTACCGCTAGCCCTCGCAGCTCCTCAGCGACAGACCCCGAGTCAAGCCGACTTGACACACTGATGACAAGTCGGCTTGACTTCTTGCATGTCCGAAACTCCGTCACCGGTGAAGGCGGCACGCACTCGAGCCGGTCTGCGGCAGGCAGATCTCGCCACGGCGGTGGGTGTCAGCCGGCAGACGGTGGTCTCGCTGGAGCGAGGCGACTACGCACCGTCGGTGTATCTGGCGATTCGGATAGCTCGGACCTTGAACAGTTCGGTCGAAGAGCTTTTTCCGCTACCCGAGGAGCACTGACATGTCACCTCAGACGAAGACCCTTCCCGCGCTCCTGCTGCGCAACACCGACGACTCGTGGGGCGACGAGCGCGAACGGGCCGTGATGCTCGAGGCCTACGCCTACGTGTTCATACTGGCGACGATCCTGCTGTGGACGCTGGCCGCGGTGTCCGCGTGGTTCGTTCCCGCCTGGGTCACCGTGGCCTTCTTCCTCGGACTGCTGATCCCGTCGGTCGAGTGGCAGCGGTACTGCCGGGCTCGCGGCGTCGACGCCCACGCCCTCGCCTACGGCGGCGAGTCGTGGGTGCGCACCGCTCTGATCGGCTGCTACTTCGGGGGCTGCGCGGTCTCGATGGCCACGGCCGTCATCGCCGAAATCGATCCCGGCGACGGCGTCGGCGGGGCCGTCGCCGGAGGAGTCGTCGGGGCCCTCGCCGCGGTGCTCGTCGGGCGCTGGGCGGCGAAGCGGAAGCAGGATCAGAACCGCTGACCGCCGTTGCGCGCCATCTCGTGGAGCCGCGCGATCCGGTCGGCGGTCGGCGGGTGCGTGGAGAACAGGCGCGACAGCTTCTCGCCGGGGCGGAACGGGCTCTCGATCATCAGGTGCGACTGGTTCGCCAGATCCGGCGTCGGAGGCAGCGGTGCGGCAGCGATGCCGCCCGAGATCTTCGAGAGCGCGGATGCGAGCGCCAGCGGATCACCGGTGAGCTCCGCGCCCGACGCGTCGGCCTGGTACTCCCGCGACCGGGACACCGACATCTGGATCACCATCGCGGCCACCGGACCGAGGATCGCGATCAGGATCATCGCCAGCGGGTTGGGCCCGTTGTCGCGGTTGCCGCCGAACGCTCCCATCCACATGGCCATGTTGGCCAGGCCGCTGATCACCGCGGCCATCGCGCCGGCGACGGAACTGATCAGGATGTCGCGGTTGTAGACGTGGGAGAGCTCGTGGCCCAGCACCGCCCGCAGCTCGCGCTCGTCGAGCAACTGCATGATCCCGGACGTGCAGCACACCGCGGCGTTCTTGGGATTGCGCCCCGTCGCGAACGCGTTCGGCGACTCGGTGGGACTGATGTAGAGCGCGGGCATCGGCTGGTGCGCCTGGGTGGCGAGGTCGCGCACGATCCGGTAGAGCTCAGGCGCCTGCACCTCGGTCACCGGCTGCGCGTGCATCGCCCGCAGCGACAGCTTGGCGCTGTTGAAGTAGGCGTAGGCGTTGGTGCCCACGGCGAGCAGAACCGAGAACACCAGGATGTTCGGGTTGTGGAACAACGCACCGATGCCGACGATGATCGCGGACATCAAGCCCATCAACGCCGCCGTCTTGAGGCCGTTGAAATGCATGGCACCTCACTGTCAGAAGAACACTGTCCTTAGAACTTCATTCACAGTGGCAAACGTGCAGGACCACCCCGATAGTTCCAGCCGTTACCGCAGTCACTACGCGCGAAGAATACGCGAGTCGCGACGGTCAGCCGACGCGGTCGACCGTATAGCGCACAAGTGAGCTGAAAGCGTCGTTCGCCGGTCCCGCGGGCAGACCGGCGAGGAGCCCGTCGGCCTCGTCGGCCATCGCCTCCAGGCGAGCGCGGGCCTGCTTCATGCCCGCCGAGTCGACGAGCAGGTTCAGGGCCTCGTTCACCTCGCCGTCGTCGACGAGTGGTCGTGCCGCTCCGCTCTGCGGGTCGACGAGGAGCTGCGACAACCGCTCGCTGCCCGGCCCGTCGCCCGCGAGCGCCAGCAGCACCGGCAGCGTGTGGACTCCCTCGCGGAGGTCGGTGCCGGGCGTCTTGCCCGAGTCGCCGCTCACGGAGGCGATGTCGATGATGTCGTCGGAGACCTGGAATGCGGTGCCCACCACGTCGCCGAGCCGGGCGAGCGTGTCGACGGTGGTCGCGTCGGCGCCGGCGGTGTACGCGCCGAAGCGCCCGGCGGTCGCGATCAGCGACCCCGTCTTCTCCCACACCACCTTGAGGTAGTGATCAATGGGGTCGCCGCCGGCGCTGACGCCGACGGTCTCACGCATCTGCCCGGTCACCAGTTCGGCGAACGTGTCGGCGATGATCCGGACCGCCTCCGGGCCCAGTGTCGACACCAGGTGCGAGGCCCTCGCGAATAGGAAGTCGCCCGCGAGGATCGCGATCGAGTTGGACCAGCGCGCGTTGGCGCTCGGCGCTCCCCTGCGGAGGGAGGCCTCGTCCATGACGTCGTCGTGGTACAGGGTGGCCAGGTGGGTCATCTCGATGACGGTGGCCGAGGTGATGACGTCGTCGCTCCCCGGAGTCGTACCGAAGTGCGAGGCGAGGATCGCGAACATCGGACGGAACCGCTTGCCACCGGCCTTGGCCAGATGGGTGGCGGCTTCGACCAGGATGTCGTCCCCCGACGACAGCTCGCTGATCAACAGATCCTCGACGCGCTGAAGCGACTCCTGCACCTGCCCGGCGAACTCGCCGGTCCCGAGGTCCAGTCCGGCAAAAGTGGACTTCACGTGTTTGGCCCAATCCCATCGGTGATCCGAACGCCGCGGATTCGTCGTTCGGCGACACCAGAAGCGTAACTGCTCACGGCGACAGACATACTGGTCGGGTGACAAGCGCGACGCCCGGCGAAGCCGTTCCCGATTCCGCCGACCTTCTGGTGGTGGGCGCCGGACCCGCCGGTGCGGCGGCCGCAGCCCATGCCGCGGCCCGCGGATCGGATGTGGTGCTGCTCGACGCGGCGGTGTTCCCCCGGGACAAGACGTGCGGCGACGGGCTGACGCCGAGGGCGGTGACCGGCCTGCACCGACTCGGCATGAGCGGTCTGCTCGACGGCCGTCCCCGCATCCGGGGCCTGGAGCTCAACGGCTGGGGCGCACGGCAGCGGGTCGAGTGGCCGGCCGCCGACCGTTTCGGCGCGTACGGCAGCGCGATCGCCCGCACCGAACTCGACGACGCGATCCGCCGTTTCGCGCTCTCGCGCGGCGCCCGGATGGTGTCCGGGGCCAAGGCCGTCGGCGCGCAGCTGGTCGGCGGCCGGATCGAGTCGGTGACCGTGGTACGGGACGGTGAACGGCGTCAGATCCGCGTGCGGGACGTGATCGTGGCGGACGGTGTGCGATCGGCGCTCGGAAAGTCGCTCGGGCGCCGGTGGCACCGTGACACCGCGTATGGCGTGGCCGCGCGGTCGTACGTCGACTCGGGGAGGTCCGGCGACGCATGGATGGGCTCGCATCTCGAGCTCCGCGATCCGGACGGTGCGCTTCTGCCCGGTTACGGCTGGGTCTTTCCGCTCGGCGACGGAACGGTGAACGTCGGGGTCGGGGCTCTGGCCACGGCGGGCCGGCCGGCGTCGATGGCTCTGCGCCCGGTGGTGGAGCACTATGCGCGGATGGTGGCAGGTGACTGGCAGCTGACGTCGGCGCCGCAACGGATCGCTTCGGCGCTCCTGCCGATGGGCGGAGCGGTGAGCGGAGTGGCCGGAGCGAATTGGATGCTGATCGGTGACGCCGCCGCGTGCGTCAATCCGCTCAACGGCGAGGGGATCGACTACGCGATCGAGACGGCCGCCCTGGCGGTCGACATGCTGGAGTCGGAGCACGACTACTCGGTCGCGTGGCCGGGGCTGCTGCGGTCGGAGTACGGTGTCGCATTCGCCGCGGCGCGCCGGGCCGCGGGTCTGCTGACCGTCCCGCAGACGGTGCCGCTGCTCGGCCGGCCCGGGATCCGTTCGGCTCGGCTGATGTCGGCGGTGGTGCGCGTGATGGGCAATCTCCTGACCCCGGACGACGCCGATCTCATCGCCCGAGCCTGGCGCGGCGCCGGCCGCATCGCTTCGACTCTGGAGGACCGGCCGCCGTTCAGCTGACCGGTCCGGGACTCACGCGGCGGGTTGCGCGCTCTTCACGCCCCGGTGGATCGCCACGATTCCGCCGGTCTGGTTCTGCCAGGTGACCTCGCCGAATCCGGCGTCGCCGATCATCGACGCGAGAGCGGCCTGGTCCGGCCACGCGCGAATCGACTCGGCGAGGTAGACGTACGCGGCGGGATTGCTCGACACCTTCGTGGCGACGGCGGGCAGCGCCTTCATCAGGTACTCCATGTAGACCGTGCGGAAGGGCTTGAGCGTCGGAGTGGAGAACTCGCAGATCACGAGCCGGCCGCCGGGCTTGAGCACCCGATTGAGTTCCGACAGGGCCAGGGGCACGTCGTTGACGTTACGGAGACCGAATGAGATGGTCGCGGCGTCGAAGGAGGCGTCCGCGAAGGGCAGGTGCAGCGCGTCCGCGGCCACCTTCGGCACCTTGCGGTTCGCGCCTGCTCGGAGCATGCCGAGTGAGAAGTCGGCGGCGATGCACGTGGCACCCGAGGCCGCGAGTTCGACGGTGGACACGGCGGTGCCCGCGGCGAGGTCCAGGACCACGTCGCGCGGCTTCAGGTCGAGCGCGCGGCGGGTGTTGCGCCGCCAGAGCCGGTCCTGACCGAATGAGAGCACCGTGTTCGTCAGGTCGTAGCGGCGTGCGACGCCGTCGAACATCTCGGCGACCTCGGACGGCTCCTTCTCGAGGCTCGCGCGCGTTCCGGCGCCGTGGTCGGTGCTGTCTGTCATGGAGTCCAGCCTAATCGCGGCGTGTGCGGCGCCCGGTCTCGGCCACCCCGACCATGAGGACGATCACCACCGCCCAGCCCGCGGCGATCACCGACAGTGCGGGGACGATCGACAACTGGGCATCGCGGCCGACCGGCCGGGCGAGGTTGTCGGGATCGGTGGTGTCGTAGTCGACGAGGATGCGCTGCCCGGTGGACAGATGCGTGGGGTACAGCAGGCCTAGTTTGGGGTTGCGCAGTACCCCGTCCGGGGTCACGAAGTTGACGGCGGCGTGCAGGCGGTCGGCGGAGATCACCTCGGCGACGGCGGTGGCCTTGTTGGCGTCGATCTTCGAGTCGTTGCGGTAGGCGCCGGCGATGATGACCGCGCCGATGAGACTCACCACGACGCCGACGGCCACCAGCGCGATCTGAATGCGCCGCTGCACTGTCCGGGTCATGACTGCTCAGGATAGTCGGGTGCCGCGTCGAGCCCGGCGGCGATCCGGGCGTGGAGTTCGCGCAGACCGTCACGGTTGGTGCGCACCTCGAGAACTTCGATGCCGCCCTCGGGCGCGGGGCCGGTGAGAGCGTCGGACAGCTCGTCGAGTCGCACGCGGCGGTGGCCGATGTTGAATCCCGCGCACATCGCGGCGAGGTCGGTGCGGTGCGGGGTGCCGAAGATCCGGTCGTAGACGCCGAGGTAGGCGTCGCGCGCGAAACGCGGATCGCCCTGTTCCAGGAGGCCGAAGATGCCGCCGCCGTCGTCGTTCGCGACCACGATGCGCAGATCGGCGGGGCGCGGCTCATCCGGGCCGATGACGAGACCGGTGGCGTCGTGGATGAACGTGAGGTCGCCCATCAGCGCGACGGTCCGTCCGCGGGCCAGGGCCGCGCCTATCGCGGTGGCGTTGGTTCCGTCGATGCCGGCGACCCCGCGATTGGACATCACCTTGACTCCGTCGGCGACGGTGCCCGCGAGCGCGATGTCCCGGATCGGGTTCGACGCACCGACCACGAGCGTGCCGCCGGGCGTCATCGCGGCGGCGACGGCCCGAGCCACGTGTAGACCCGTGCTCTGGTGTGAGGCGTCGAGCTCGGTCGTCACCGCCTGCTCCACCAGGTTGTTGACTCGCGCGGCCTCGTCGAGCCATGTCTGCCGGGGATCACCGGTGGCCACCGCCCGGGTGCCGGTTGCGACCACGTTGCCGGACACGTCGGGCCACCGCGGGCCGGTGGTCAGCGCGAACACCTCCACCGACGGATCGGCGAGCAGCCTCGACACGGAGCGGTGCAGAGTCGGGCGCCCGCAGATGATCGCCTGTTTCGGTCTCAGCTTGCCGAGTGCGAGCGGGTGCAGGGGGTTCGCCGCGCTCGGCGCTGTCGGCTCGGCGACGGTCGGCAGTGCTGCCAGTTCGGGATGAACTCCGGCGCCGTGCCCGGACACCACGACGGTGTCGCGCGAGAGGTCGATCTCCAGGGGGATGTCGAGCTTGCCGACCGGCGCGTAGGTCCACGGAGCGTCGCCGGGGCGCCCGGCGAAACGTCCGTCATCCAGGACCGAGAGGTCGGTGTCCGGAAGGTCCCCCGCGTCGGGCACCAGCGGCTCACGCAGCGGGATGTCGAACTGCACCGGCCCGGCGTTGCCGGTGCGCGCGCCGCGCGCAGATGCGAGGACCCGGCCCACCGCCGACCGCCACTGGGAGTTGGTATCGAGGTCTTCCTCCGCGAGCCCGAGGCTGATGGCTGCGCGCACCTGGGTGCCAAACATGCCGAACTGCTCGATGGTCTGATTGGCGCCCGAGCCCAGGAGCTCGTACGGCCGGTTGGCGCTGATCACGACCAGCGGCACCCGCGCGTAGTTCGCTTCGAAGACGGCGGGCCCGGTGTTCGCGACGGCGGTGCCGGAAGTCATCACAATCGGCACCGGGCGGCCGGAGGCCACGGCCAATCCGAGTGCGAGGTATCCGGCCGACCGCTCGTCGATGCGGACATGGAGCCGAAGGCGGCCCTGCGTGTCAGCCGCATGCAGCGCGAAGGCCAGCGGCGCGTTCCGCGATCCCGGGCACAGCACGGCCTCGGTGACACCGCCGCGGATCAGTTCGTCGACGATCACACGCGCCTGCAGGGTGGACGGGTTCATGGATATAGACCCTATGCGCCGGGACGAGGCAGCCGATCCGAAGGTCGGCTCCGACTCCGCGCCCTCCGGAAGCGGCCATGAAATATCGTCGGCACATGGGCTTCTACTCCGAGCACGTGCTGCCGCGGATCATCGTCAAGACCTGCGGGATGCCCGCGATGGACGATCTGCGGCGCCGGGCCTGCGAGCCGCTGTCCGGCGATGTGGTGGAGATCGGTTTCGGGTCCGGCTTCAACGTCGGCCGGTATCCGGCGGATGTGAGGCGTGTCGCCGCGGTGGAGCCGAGTGATACCGGTTGGCGACTCGGGGCCGCGCGGGTCGCGGCGTCGTCCGTGCCGATCGAGCGGGGTGGTCTGGACGGGCAGCGGCTGCCCTTCGACGACGATTCGTTCGACTCGGCGTTGTCGACGTTCACCATGTGCACCATTCCGGAACTCCCCGTGGCGCTCGCGGAGCTGCGGCGGGTCGTCAAACCCGGCGGGATTCTCGCCTTCCTCGAGCACGGCAGGGCTCCGGACCCCGGCGTACGCCGATGGCAGCGCCGACTGGAGCCGATCCAGAAGCGTCTCGGCGGAGGATGCCACCTCACCCGCGACATCCCCACGATGTTGACCGAGGCGGGCTGGGAGATCGTGGCGCTCGACTCCTTCTACGCCGACGCGGCGCCGAAGCCCTTCGCGGCGTTCTCGCTCGGCTGGGCCCGGAATCGGTAGCTCGCGGGTCCGCCGGGTTCCGAAGGTCTTTCCGGTGGTGGGCCCGATTCTTGCCGATGCCGTTCTCGCGGGTGCAGGTGCCGTGCCTGCCCGGCGTGGTGGATCGGGTTCAGGCGCCAAGGTTGATCGGTGGTGGCCGGTCGCCAGGCCATGCGTCCGGCGTCGGGTCCGTCGGTGAGGATGGTGGTCTCCCATTGGCCGCGGTTGGTGCCGACGGCGCGGTTGTGGCGTCCGCACGCGGCGCCGAGGGCGTCGATGTCGGTGCGTCCGGCCGGGGTGATCCAGTCCGGTGCGTGATGGGCTTGGGTTTGGGCGAAGGGGCGGTCGCAGCCGGGTGCGGTGCAACCGCGGTCGCGGGCGAACAACGCCAACCGCTGCGCTTTACTGGCGAACCGTGCCGCGCGACCCTGGTAGAGGAGCTCGCTGGTGTGATGCCGGAAGACCGCCAGGTGCGGCACAGCCTCGGCAGCGAGCCGCACGAGTTCACCGATCGGAACACGGCTACCTGTCGCGGTCAACGCGATTCCGGCATGCGCGGCGAGATCCTGATCGGTGACGGTGATGACGAGTTCGGCCGGTATCCGGTTCGGTGCACCCAGTCCGCCGCGGGCGAGAACGCAATCACACAACGCCAGCAACGCATCGTGCGTGCGCTGAGCGGCACTGCGCAGATCCCGACCCCGCGCCGCCGCCAAAGCCTCGGCGTCGATGCCGTCGGCGTCAATGGTTCCGGT